>CBFDBC010000008.1:0-37394 GCA_965602945.1 uncultured bacterium
CATCATCCGGCCAGACTGCAGGCCGCGGCGCAAACGCGTCGAGGGCCTCGATCAGCTGCTTCAGCCCCTCCCTCGCGTCGTCGGTGTGAATCGGCATGGCCTGCCCGCCGCGGTCGGGCATCGCAGGGTGCCCGCCCAACGTCGGTGTTTCCGGTAGCCGGAGATCCTTGACCAACATGCGCGCGGCCTTGGTCCCGTCCACGACGAGGATGACATCCCTCTCGGCCTTCCCCTGGATCTCCAGGGCATCGAATCCGGAAAACTTCAGGAAGGGGCCGAAATAGCCGCCCACGTTGCAGTCTATAACCAGATCGGTCATGGGAGATATCGAGACCACCAGGGATTTGCCGCATCCGGAATACTGGGTGATGCCGGCCACGGGTCCGGGCGAGATGACGATCTCGTTCTCGGGATCGTCCCACCTGGTGCCGGGCTTCGTGCCGTCCCAGAGAAGCCTCAGGCCGAAGCCCTTGCCGCCGATGAACTTCTCCTTCATCTCCTCGCTGACCGGCTTCTCGGAAACGGATTTCTCGCTCAGGTTCACGTAGAGCGTCCGGTTGTTGTAGCCCCGGTCGATCTCGCCCAGGGTATACGCGTATTCCTTCAAAAGTGTGTGTTTGGCCTTCATTCCCTGTACATCCATATCAAGACTCCTTGTCATATAAGCGAAATGCTGATATCAATGTGTATATCATATCCAGATTGATTTCGAGAATCAACGGACTTTTCATGTATAAGGCGGATGAGGCACGGATATTCGTTCTGACGGGCCCGGTGCATGCCGGGAAGACAACGTTTCTTAGGGATTTTCTCCAGGATGCGGGGAATCAGGGTTTGCGTTCCAACGGCATCCTCAGCCTGGCTGCCTTCCGGGGGGAGGACCGGATCGGCTACGATGCCCACGACCTGAAGAGCGGAGACCTCTGGCCCCTGCTGCGGACGGATGCGGATCCGGGAGGGATCCGGGTGGGGCCATTCGGAATGATCCCCGAGGGGCTGGAAAGGGCGCAGGACGCCATCCTCGATACCGGCGGCTCCGATCTCACGGTGATCGATGAGATGGGCCCCCTTGAGCTCACAGGCCAGGGATTCCGGCCGACACTCCAGGTCCTTATCGAAAAGCTGCAGCCGACCCTGGTCGTTGTCCGCAGTGAGCTGGTCTCCCGGTTTCAGAAGGCCGTCTATGCCCGGCCCCAAGTCTTCCGTTTCAACACGGACGGCCTGGCCGCGGACATGCGCTCCCATCTTTTCTCATCATGAGGGCGGCAGGTTTTTGACGCGGGTTCGTGTTTTTGCTACAGTGTCCAGTTGCTCCGAGTCAAAGGCGCTACAGCCCCGCGCCAGGCCCTTTGACCGATAGGGTAAGACGGGAAACGGTCTTGCCTTCCGTGCTTGAAAAGGAGAAACCATGAACCATCTCTGTCTGCGAACCCCGGCAAACATCCTCGCCGTCCTGCTATTGACCTGTCTTGTCCTGGGGCCTGTCTCGCTCCCCGCTCAAAATCGGAAAGACCAGGAAAAGGAGCAGGAAAAGGCCCAACAGAAGGTCAAACTCCCTGTGATCACCGAGGAGATCCTGGTCGTGAGTGAGGTTCCCAAGGAACGCCCGGTTTCAACCGTGACCATGCTCGATGAGACACACATGGAACGGCTCAAGCCGCTGGACCTGTCGGAGGGCATACGGTATGCCCCGGGCGTCAGTGTCTCATTCGGCGATAAATCAACCTACACCCTGAAGCTCAGGGGCGTGGACGACAGGCGGATCGCCATGCTGGTGGACGGCGTCCCCTCATACGAACCCTACTACAGCAGCTTCGACCTGAAGACCTTCACGACTGACGGGATCGACAGCGTCCAGATCACCAAGGGCCCGTCTTCTGTCCTGTACGGCGCGAACACCCTGGGAGGGATCGTCAACATCGTCACCCAGAGGCCGACCGACCAACCGCGCCTGACCTTCAACGGAGCCTACGGCGAACTCAACACCCGCAGCCTGGGGCTCAACACGGGCTATCAGGCAAACCGGCTGGGATTCTCGGGAGGCCTGCTCTACCAGGATTCGGACGGATACAACTATAAGGACCAGACTTCCGGGGAAAAGACCCAGCGCTCCAACACGGATTACCGGAGATTCAATTTCAACGGGAAACTGTACGTCAATCCCACCAACAGGTCGGAGATCCTGTTCAACGTCGGAGCCTATCTATCGGATTACGGCATGCCGCCCGCTCTCGAGGGCGGGAAGGCCCGGTACTGGAGGTTCAAGAACTGGGACCGCTACACCATCAACGCAGGGGGCTACAGCGTTGTGGGGGAACGGTCGCTGGCCCGCTTCCGTGCCTATTACACGCGCTACAACAATACGCTCACCATGTACTCGGGCCCTGAGCTGGAGGAGGTCCGCTTCGAGAGCACGCACAATAACGCCGTACACGGTTTCTTCGGCATGGCGGATCTCTATCTCAACACCTCCAACCAGCTCAAGGTGAGCTTCGACTACAAGGGCGACGACGTCCGCATCCGCGACGACGCGGGAGAGCCGTGGCAGCCGTATGACCAGCTCACCGTTTCTGTGGGGGCGGAAGACCACTGGAGGTTCCTGGAGGACTGGCAGCTGGTGGCCGGCCTTAGCCTCGATCATCTGGACAAGTTCGAGGGCGAGAGTACCACCAGGCTCAATCCCCTGGTCGGCCTCAAATACACGCCTTTTCCATGGCTGGATGTTCATGCCTCCTTTTCGCAGAAATCCCGCTTCCCCTCCATGAGCTCCATGTACTCCTCCGGCTCCGGGAACCCGGATCTCTTGAGCGAGTCCGGCACCATCTGGGAGCTGAGCATCACCTACAACCGGGATTTCTACTTCACGGGAACCGCCTTCCTGCAGTATTTTAAGGATCTGATCGACAGCGTCCGCCTGCCGGAATTCGACTTCCAGCGCCGCTACTTCAACATCGGCGCGGCCCGCATCCCCGGCTTCGAGCTGCAGGCGCAAAAATCCATTCGCTGGGGTGCGGCCACCGTCAACTATACCTTCCTGGATCCCTGGAACGTGAGCGACGACAGGCCGCTCCCGGTGATCTCTCAGCACAACCTCAGCTTCGAAGGCCGGGTCTATCCGGTCTCCAGCCTCCGCATTTCGCTCTACGGCATCTGGGCCTCGAAGTCATACTGGCTGGATTCAGATGACGAACTGCTGGAGATTCCCGCTTATTTCAACCTGGATGCCGTGGCGGCCTACACCTTCAGCAAGTTCGAGATCTTCGCCAAGTTCTCCAACATCTTCGACACCTACATCTACACGGAATTCGGATTCCCGTGGCGGGGACGGTATTTCGAGCTGGGATTCAGAGCCGACGTGTTGTAATCTGGATAATTCAGTCTAGAGTTCCACTTCGATCTTCCCGTGTGCCGCCGGGATGTCCTCGAGCGATGCCACGATCCCCTGGAGGAGATTTCCGACGAACCGCTGCACAAACGCGTTCATCCGCACGGGCGTTCCGTGCACTTCCAGTTCGACACCGGCTTCGGAATCCGCCCGAAAAATGACGCCTTGAGGATTTTCCGGAATGTCATCCAGGGAAAGGAGGACACTCTCCACCGTGTTGCTTATGATGCGGTTGACGAAGGCGTTTATCCGCACCTCCTGCCCATCGACTTTGAGTTTCATTTGTCCTCCTCATTCATGATCAAATCGGCGATCTCCCGGATCTGATCCGGGTGAAAGAACGGTCCTTCGCCGGGCTGGGCCTCTTCAGATATCACAGCCGCAAGCTCGTCAGCTTCCGGCATTAGATTTTCACCGGACCCGGGCCTCTGCACGGCGATCTTCCGGATGCCCGGTTCCCGCTTCCCGCCCTCCACCAGTACGATGTCCTGATCCGCAAACAGTTGGGCCGCGATCTGTCCCGCGCGCATTCCCGGGGAGGGCCGCTTGAGGACCGCCCACTTCCGGGACGAAAGCAGGGCGACTCCCTCGGCCCCGGCTTCCCAGAACCGGCGGCTGTCCTTGGTCTCCGGGTCCAGCTCGAATCCGTGGCCGCAGTGCTTGATCACGCCCGTCTTCAATCCCCGCCGGCGGAATTCCGCGACCAACCGGGTGATCAAATGGGTCTTGCCGCTATCCGACGGGCCGACAAACGCGACGATCCGCATGACTCGATATCCCGCTACAATCCCAGTTCCTGGTGGATCCCCTGCATGGCCTTGATACAGATCGTGATGAATTCGTCCAGTTCCATGCCGTCGATGTTTCGAATCTGCTCGATATCTTCCCGCCGGGCACCACGCGCGAAGCTTTTTTCCTTGTAGCGCCGCATCACGAATCCCAGGTCCACACCTTCGAGCCTGCGGTCGGGGTGCATCAAGGTCGCTGCAATGATCAATCCGGTGAGTGGATCCGCCGAAAAAATGACCCACTCAATCGGTTTCTCGCACGATATCATCCCGGCATGGGCCTGGATCGCACGGATGATATCCGGATCCAGCCCATAGGGCTCCAGGATTTTCAGGGTTTCGTGTGTGTGTGTTTCCGGGCTCTTTTCCGTCACCTCATAATCCAGGTCGTGCAGGATACCTGCCAGGCCCCATTTCTCCTCATCCGCGCCCAGGCGCTCGGCCATGGCCCGCATACAGGCCTCCACTGCCAGGCAGTGTTTGACCAGGTTCTTGTTCTTGAGATGTTGTTTTACCAGAGATAGAGCTTCATCCCGTTGCATTGGAATCTCCTTTTTCTATGAGGAAGGCCATCTCTCCGGAGGCCTCCTCTCTTTCGTCGTTCACCTTCACGCCGATGACATACAACCCCGCTTCATCCGGGAACCAGTCCCAGACGTTCTTCTCCGATCGTTCCTGGACGATCCGCCGAGGCTCCCCTGTCTGGACAGGTATGGAAAAATACAGCCCGAACCGGAGCAGCCGGTAATGGGTCAGAAAGAATTCGTACTCAGGCTGGAAAAAACCGGAGACTTCGACCCTGACCTGGATCTCCTCATTGGGCTTCTGAGGATCCGGCTTGGAGAAGACCAAGGAGGCCTTGACCTCCTTTTTCAGGAACGAGAGGCGTCCCTTACCGGAGTGGCCGTCGAAATGTGCCAGGACCAGGTTTGGAGCATGCCAGACCGGGTTGGCACGCAGCTCCAATGCGGCATCGAACCTGCCGCGGTCCTGTCCGGTCTGCGCATCGAAGCAGACAAGCCGGGTCGTTTGGGAAGCGGCCGTGATGCGTTCATCGATCAGCTCGGGACGGAATCGGCTGCGGGCGGGGACATTGCCCCACCACAGCACGGTACCGCTCTTCCTGGCAAAACAATAAAGGACATTGTTCCGGCTGATGACATAGACCCGCCGGCGGTCCAGGATGGGGGGGCTCTCGAACCCACCCCCGGTCCGCACCTTCCATTTGAGTTTGAGGTCGTCCAGCTGCACGCAGTAAAAGAAATGGTCGAACGAACCGAAAAAGAGTTGGCCTGCATCGACCAGGATGCCGCCCCTCACGGCACCACCTGCCGCAAAACGCCCGGACAGCCGGCCGTCGGGATCCAGGACATAGACGTATCCATCCTCACAGCCGAATGCGACCCCTCCCGCGAAACACGCCGGCTCGCACCGGATGCCTTCCTCCGCTTTGAACCGCCAGACCGTCGCACCTGATTCCTTGTCCAGCGCCAGCATCTCTCCCGCGGTGGTGGCCAGATACAGATGGGCGATCCCTTCCTTCCCCCCCTCATGCAGGGGCTCGGCAATAGGAGCCTTCCACATCAGGTTCCCATCGGCATCGAGGCAGTAGACCGTATGCTCGACATCCCAGGCGTAGAGGTGTTCTTCACCGACGCAGATGCGGCTCGCCGCTTCCGCATCCATCCGGAACTCCCACTTCGTCTCCCGTCCCCGGGCATCGATGCCGTAGACCCGCCCCTCGTGGGTGGTAAAATACAAGCGGTCCCCCCGCAGGCGGAGCGACTCGCGGACCTCTCCACCGATATCGAGCGAATGCGCCTCTGTAAGCGGGAAGATGATGCCTTCGGGGTAAGGCACGGTCCCGGCTCTAAACAGAGAACAGGCCGGAAGGCAGGCCAGCAGGATCAAGGATATCCAGATTTTTTTCATTCAGTGTGGGCACCATTTTATCATCATTCGAGCTCCCGCCTCAATCTTTACATGCGGAAAACAAGCTGATATCATTCCGTCAGCAGCGATCAATGATCAACTACATCCTCCTCTACAAGATCCGCAGGCGGGTGAAAAGGATAATCAAAGACAAGATCGAGGACGAAGAACTGGCAACCACGGAAAAATCCTGCCTCGGCTGCCTGGCCGACGACATCTCGTGGGAGATCTATTACCTGCTCAAGGAGGACAAGGAAACTTAGGGTTCCCGGCCCTTTTCCTTATCGTTCTTTTGTCCCTTCCCGGAAACAGCCCCTGCTTCTGCGGTCCTCAGCCTGGCCTTTCGCCCCTCCCACCAATCCATCCGTTTCTTTATCTCGCGTTCCTGGCCCAGGTCACCCGGCTGATAAAAGCGTCGTCCCTTGAGACGATCCGGCAGCGTTTCCATGGTGGTCGTACTGTCCGGTACGTCATGGGCATACCGATAGTCGAGCCCATAGCCCGTGTCCTTCATCAGATCCGTGACCGGGTTGCGCAGGTGCAGGGGGACGGGCTCATGGGGACTCGTTTCCACCTCTTTGAGTACACGGCTGAAGGCAACATAGGCCCGGTTGCTCTTGGGGGCGGAAGCCAGATAGATGACCGCCTGTCCCAGAGCCAGCTCTCCTTCGGGGGATCCCAAAAAGTCATAGGCGTCCCGGGCATTCAGGGCCAGGGTCAAGGCCGAGGGATCGGCCAGGCCGATGTCTTCGGAGGCGAACCGGATCAGGCGGCGGACGATGTACTTGGGATCCTCGCCCGCGGCCAGCATCCTCGCCAGCCAGTACAGGGAGGCATCCACATCGCTGTTACGGAGACTTTTATGGAGGGCGGATATCAGGTTAAAATGTTCTTCACCGTTCTTGTCATACAGCAGGACACGCTTCTGGAGGGCTTCCTGCACATCCGAAGACATGATCCTGCCCGCGCCGGCCAGGCCGGCCGCGATCTCCAGGGAGTTGAGGGCACGACGCGCATCCCCGTTGGCATAGTCGATGATCAGCTGCAGGGCCTCGGGTTCGCCGCGCAAACCTAGTCCTCCCAGGCCCCTCTCACCATCCGCCAGCGCCTCTTCCAGGATACGCCGGAGAGTCGATTCGGTCAGGGGGCTGAGCGACAGGACCTTCGTCCGGGAGAGCAGGGGCGCGATCACCTCGAAGGATGGATTCTCCGTGGTAGACCCGAACAGGATGATGTCTCCCCTCTCCACATAGGGCAGAAAGGCGGCCTGCTGTCCCTTGTGAAATCGGTGGATCTCATCGATGAAAAGGACCGTGGGCTGCTTGTAAAGACGGCGGTGGTCCTCGGCCTCGGCCATCACGGACTTGATCTCCTTGATGCCGGAAAGCACGGCGGAGAAAAAAACGCAGGGGAAGTCGAAGTGCCGAGCCAGCAGGAAACCCAGCGTGGTCTTGCCCGATCCGGGAGGGCCCCAGAAGATCAGGGAAACCATCCGCCCCGATTTGATGAACTGTGAGAGGATCTTCCCCTCACCCATGAGGTGTTCCTGACCATAAAACTGCTCCAGCCGCCGCGGACGCATCCGTTCCGCCAGCGGTGTGTGCGTTTTCTCCTCTGTTCCGGCAGGCATCTTGAAGGGATCTCTCCGTCAGATTATACCAAATCCCCCCGGGTCCAGTAAATCAACACAATAAGCATCCTCAATACCAGATGTCAGGTTTTGAATTCAGTTATTGGGGGATCATGTCGTGGCGACATCGTAGACTCCCGCCTAAATGAGCTGCCGATGAGGGAACCCCCTGGGACGGACGAGATGTTTGAGCACGATAAGCGTGAGACATGTGTCTCTCATGGACTTCAAGTTATTGACCAAGCATGGGGGATGACTTGGCGGAGTTCAGAAGCCGGCCGTTTTCAGTCCGAGCGCATGGGGAGGTGGGGGGGTCTTCCGCTCGGACTGAGTAGGGCGGCAATAGAGGCGATATGGCTCCTAGCAGTGCCAGACTGGTTCCCCAATAATCGTGATTTTTTCCACGCGGGATTGAGGATACGACGGCCTGGGTTTGCTTGACCTCGCATCTGTTCCATGCTAACTTTACCTACGCCCGGACAGCAAATGCCAAGCGAAACCAAACAGGACAAGCTTTTCTATTCCCTCGAAGAAGTCAGCCGTCAGGCAAAACTGGACCCCAAGCTCATCGAATCCTGGGAGCAGGAGTTTTACTTTCTCAATGCCGGCCGCACGGGAACGGGGAAAAAGATCTTCCGCCAGAAAGACCTGGACATCATCCTCCGTTTGAAAAGCCTGCTGGAGAGCGAAGGCCTGACCCTGGCCGGAGCCAAGAGGAAGATAGAACAGGAGTTCGGCCTGGTAAGCAAGACGCCGGTCCACCCCGAACGGCTCAAGAAAACCCTCTTTCAGATCCGTGCACAGCTCAAGGACATCTCGTCCGACCTGGACAAGCTCTGAGCCGTCACCCCTAAAGACGGTTGTAATTGATCCGCTTTTTGCTATAATATCCCTTCCGGTCGGGACGTGGCGCAGCCTGGTAGCGCACACGCTTGGGGTGCGTGGGGTCGGCGGTTCAAATCCGCCCGTCCCGACCATTTTTTTTAGGAGCCTCCACATGCAAGATCTGAAAGCTCAGGTTCTGGAACTGGCGCAGCTTCTGGATTTCCAGCCGGGTTCCGTGGTCAGCCGGGAACTGCTTTCCCTGAAAACCGGTACCCTTACCGTATTTGCTTTTGACGAGGACCAGGGGCTTAGTGAGCACACCGCTCCCTTCGACGCAACGGTGCTGGGCCTGGAAGGCTCGGCCGAGATCACCATCTCCGGGAAGGCACACACGCTCAAACAGGGAGAACTGATCATCATGCCCGCAAACCAGCCGCACGCCCTGAAGGCCCTGGAGCCTTTCAAGATGCTGCTGATCATGATCCGCACCTGATGAAGCCCGAACAAAAACCCATCATCCTCCTGACCAATGATGACGGGTTCTACTCCGAGGGCATCCAGTCCCTGTACGAACACATACAGGATGACCCGGACGTCGTGGTATACATCGTCGCACCCGACCGGGAACAGAGTGCTACCTCCCTCTCCCTGACACTTCATCACCCCCTGCGGGTTACAACCGTGCGGGACCGGGTGTTTGCCGTGGACGGAACGCCCACGGACTGTATCTACCTGGCGGTCCGGAAACTCCTGCCTTCCCCTCCCGATCTAATCATATCGGGAGTCAACCGAGGTCCAAACCTGGGACAGCAGGACATCTCCTACTCCGGTACCGTGGGCGGGGCGGTCCAGGGGACGTTCCTCCAGATCAGCTCGATCGCGGTATCTCATCTTCCGGACCGGGATGGCACGTGCCACTTCGATTTTTGCAGCGGCGTGGCCCGGGCCTTGAGCCGCGGTATCCTCACACACCCCTTGCCCCCCGGCATCACACTCAATATCAACATCCCCGCCCCGCCTGTGAAGGGGCTTCGGCTGGCCGGGCTGGGAGAGAAGCGCTACCACCCCGAGATCATCGTGAAGACAGACCCCCGCGGCCGCGACTACTACTGGATCGGCACCGGGATCCCGCAAGCCATCGGCGGGCGGGACAGCGACGTCAAACTCATACAGGAAGGATACATAACGGTGACCCCTATCCACAGGGACCTGACCGCCTATCCTCTCCTCGAATCCGGGATCTGGGAGGATGTGCTGGACAAGGTGAACCGTGAAATTATTTCGTAGGCTCTATGAGTGGGTCCTGCACTGGGCGGAAACGCCTTATGGTCCCATCGCCCTTTTTGTGCTGGCACTGGCGGAAAGCTCCTTCTTTCCTATCCCGCCCGACCCGCTGCTCATAGCGCTCTGCCTGGGAGCCATCAAGAAATCCTGGCGGTTCGCTTTCATCTGCTCCCTCGCTTCCGTGTTGGGCGGCGCCATCGGGTACCTGATCGGGTATGCGGTCTGGGAGCCGGTGGCACCGTTCTTTTTCAAATACGTACCGGGTTTCACTGAGGATGGTTTCCAGAAGATCATGATGCACTACCAGGACTCCGGCTTCCTGTACGTGTTTCTGGCAGGATTCACGCCCATCCCCTACAAGATATTCACCATCGCTTCCGGAGTTTTCAAGCTCAACTTCCCCCTCTTCATCCTGGCCTCCGCCATCAGCCGTTCCCTCCGCTTCTACCTGTTTGCCGGCCTGTTCCGCAGGTTCGGGCCCGGGATCAAGGTTCTCATCGAAAAATATTTCGACCGTCTTGCCTGGCTCTTCCTGGCCCTGATCGCAGCCGGTTTTCTGCTCATGAAATTTCTCATCTGATAGACCTTGGATCAAGGTGACAATGCGCAGTTTTGAGGCCGGCCGATCCCCCAAAAAATCCCTGGTGGAGGCCGCACTGGAGCGGCTGGCTGGGCACGCCCGGAACTGCCGCCTGTGCCCAAGGGAGTGCGGTGTCGACAGGCAGGCGGGTGAACTGGGATACTGCGGGGCAGACCATTCACCCCGCATCTCACATGCCCTCCTGCACCTGGGCGAGGAACCTGTCCTGAGCGGGGTGTCAGACTGCGGCCGGGATCGGGACGGGAGTAAAGGCAGGCGCCGGGGCTCCGGAACCCTCTTTTTCTCCGGCTGCCACCTCAAGTGTGTCTACTGCCAGAACCATCAGATCAGTCAGGAGGGGGCCGGATACGACCTGACCGAAGAGGCCCTGGCACGTTCCATGCTGGACCTCGAGGCCCGGGGGGCCGTGAACATCAACCTGGTCTCCCCTTCCCACATGCTGCTGCCCATCCTCGCGGCGCTCCGGATCGCGCTGGACGAAGGCCTCAGCCTGCCCATTGTCTACAACTGCAGCGGATACGAATCCGAGCAGGTCCTGCGCAGCCTCGAGGGGATCGTCGATGTCTATCTGCCCGACCTCAAATATGCGTCCCCCCTCCTTGCAGAGAGGCTGTCCGGCGCGTCCGACTATTTCGAGAAAGCCAAAGCGGCCCTCATTGAGATGTACTGCCAGCAGCCTGTCCTGGAAATCGGAACCGATGGACATGCGCTCCGGGGGATGATCGTGCGTCACCTGGTGCTGCCCGGCCAGGTCTCCGACTCGCTCCGGGTCCTCGGCTGGATGGGCCGCCAGCTGCAGCCTTCCGTGGGGGTCAGCATCATGAGCCAGTTCATCCCCTGTTTCAATGCGCCTCAGGATCTGAGTAGAACACTGGAAGCGCGCGAATACCGGAGGGTGCTTGAGCGGGCAGAACAGATGGGATTCGACTTCCTCTTCGTTCAGCCTGATTCCTTTGCGCGGGGAGAACATCGGGATCCCGATTTTTCCAGAAAACAACCATTCGATTGGAGGGACCGGAGATGAGAAAGTCCTGGCGGAGTTTGAAGTGGCCCTGATCGCCCTGGGCGCCCGCAGCAGGGAACGCGCGCCTCAGTTCTCGCGCAGCAGCCCTTGAAACTCCCTGAGCTTGGCCTTGATCCGCCCGACATTGCGGGGGCCCATGCGGAAGAGATGTTTCTGGGATGGGCTCAACCCCTCCAATCGTGCATCGGCCAGGCCGTAGGACTGGAGTTTTTCCTCCAGGGCCACATCCTCATTGACGACCGGCACGACCAGCAGCTCTTCGATGGCTTGTTTCAGGGTGGTATCAAAATCCATACCAGGATACCCGAGCTTCGAATACGCCTCCTGTATCACGGGTGTCATGCGCCGGTAGAGCTCCACGCTTTCCCGGGCAGGGAGGGAGGCAAAGACGGCCGCCACCGGATCATACCGGGCAAAACCCGCCGGGTCCATGTACAGCACGCCGTCCTTCTCTATGGCGGAAAATTTTTCTGTGATCTTAAGGAATTCCATGTGGCTTCGGGGGCTCTCGCTGTTGGCAATGTTAGCGACGGCTGCCACGAATTTCCGGATCAGGTCGTCTGTCAACAGCCAGCGGGCCAGCTCCGGTCGGGTCGACAATCCCGATACCAAATCCCGTATCACGTTATCGCTCTCGTCCAGACCGACATCCAGGACCTCGGGGAGTTCCGGGGCCTCTTCCGGCGCCGCTTCTTCTGCGCTCTGTTCGGCGGCGGGCAGGACCTCCGCAGTCTCCGGCTCGACCGGTTTGCCGGACCTGAAAAAAACCAGATAAACCGTGGCGACGACAGCCACGATTATCAGAAAACTCGCACCGGCCAGTATCACTTTCTTCTTCTCTTCCATACGGTTTTCCTCCTTACAACTCCGGCATATTCAGGCCTTCCCGCGCCTCATCGTTTTTCCTTGACCTCGCCGATCGTCCGGACCCGGATATCCCCCTCCAACGCGGTGGCGGAGATGATGGCACCTTCCTCGCTTCCGAACCGGGCGGACACACGGCCTTCCTTCTCTTCAGGGACAACCGATTCGAACTCCGTGAAAACACCACCCTTGGGAGCGGACCCCTCGAAACGGGCACTCACGCTGCTCTCGAGGTACAGGATGATGTCTCCCCGCCGGGCAGTCAGACGGATCTGGTCCACCTCCCTCAGGTCGACCAGAGTGGCCCGGATCGTACCTTCGGCCACAACAGCGGTCAGTGAGCCGGAGAAATTATCGACAGTCAGATTCCCCGCCCTCAGGTCGACGAGGGCCTGGCCGTATACATCCCTGATGATCATGTCACCGTCGCGGGCCACGATGTCTTTTAGGTTCACGGAATGAGGCACACTGACAAAATAATCGACCACGGTGTCCGTCCCTTCCCGGTTCCGGCTTTTGGTGTTGATCCTGACGGAATCTTCCAACATCTCGTATTCGATCTTGGGTGCCCATTTCCCCCAGTCACTGGTCCAGAGAGAAACCCGGGTCCTGGGGGGCAGCAGGATCAGCTTCTCGGCGTACACCTCCACCCTTTCGTTTCCCCAGCCCTGGATCTCGATATTCCCATCGAAGTTCCGCAGCGCCAGTGTCGCTCCGGACAGCAGCGCACCGGAACGTTGGAAGCGCTCGATGGGAGCCTCCACACCGGGGTAATCATACACGGCCAACATACAGGACGCACAGAATCCCACGAGGGCAAGACAAACCAGAAGCAGACCGGTCCTTTGTATCATCGGATTCTCCCTGTTTCTATTATACGCCTGAAGCAGGGAAATAATCCACCATTTGCAGACGCTTCCATTTCCGCTAAACCCGGGCCGTACAGAACTCCACATTCACGTTCCCTCATCTTGTTAAACGTCTCCGAGTGGGAAAAAGTTGGTTTCGGCTTGAAACACCCTTAACTTTTTGACATAGTACAGCTATCAAAATTCAGAGTTGAGGAGGCAAGTCGTGGGAGGACTGTTCGGAGTGGCTGCGAAAACGGACTGTGTGAGTGATCTCTTCTATGGGACCGATTACCATTCGCACCTGGGTACGAGGAGGGGCGGCATGGCGATCAAAAATCTCGACGGTTATGTGCGGTTTATCCATAACATCGAGAATGCGCAGTTCCGCTCCAAATTCGAGGAGGACATCTCACGGATCAGTGGTTCCCTGGGTATCGGCGCCATCAGCGACTACGAAGACCAGCCTCTTTTGATCCGATCCCAGTTGGGCGACTTCGCGATCGTGACGGTTGGAGTGATCAAGAACGCCGAGGCTCTGGCCAACCAGCTGTTTCAACGGGAGTCCTTCCACTTCGCTGAAATGAGCGACGGAGAGGTCAATGCTACCGAACTGGTGGCTGCCTTGATCAGCCGCCAGCCCACGTTCGAGGAAGGCATCCGGGCGGTCCAGGAAGCGATACAGGGATCCTGCTCCATGCTCCTGCTCACGCAGAAGGGTATCTATGCTGCGCGGGATCGCCTGGGGCGCACTCCGGTGATCCTCGGCAAAAAAAACGGCGCAATGGCGGCCACACTCGAAACCTGTGCATTTCCGAACCTGGAGTACACGATAGAACACAACCTCGGACCCGGGGAGGCCGTGTTCTTCGACGCGGACGGCTACGAACAGATCATCCCGCCGGGAGACCGGATGCAGATCTGTTCTTTCCTCTGGGTCTACTACGGATACCCCGCTTCAAGTTACGAGGGGATCAATGTGGAGGCCGTCCGCTACCGCTGCGGCGGGACCCTGGCCCGAAGAGATGATGCACACATCGACTTGGTGGCGGGGATCCCGGATTCCGGGACCGCCCACGGCCTCGGCTATGCCGGGGAATCCGGCATCACCTTCCAGAGGCCTTTCGTCAAATACACCCCCACCTGGCCCCGCAGCTTCATGCCCCAGGACCAGCGCATACGCGACATGGTCGCCAAGATGAAGCTCATCCCCGTCCTTGAACTGATCGAAGGCCAGAGGCTCCTCTTCTGCGAAGATTCCATCGTCCGCGGCACGCAGCTCCAGGATACCATCCAGCGGTTGTTCGAGGCCGGAGCACGGGAAGTGCACATGCGGCCGGCCTGCCCGCCTCTGGTGTACAGATGCAAATTTCTGAATTTTTCCCGCTCAAAATCCGAACTGGACCTGGCGGCTCGAAAGGGCATAAGGGAATTAGAGGGAGATAATCCCGGGGATGTGAGCCGTTTCGCCAATCCGGATACGACAGCTTATGCCGACATGGTTCAGGCCATCGCCACCAGGCTCAGCCTGACCAGCCTGAAATACCAGCGTTTGGACGACCTGGTGGAGGCGATTGGGCTGCCCAAGGAGAGGCTCTGCACCTTCTGCTGGGACGGAGTCGAATAGATATCCGGATTTAGGGGAGTTTGCTGGAGGAATACACCAGTTCCAGCGAAACATGATTGTCCGAGCCGGCCAGGCTCAAAACGACTCCGGTCTGATCCATCTGCCAGCGTGTCAAGTAACTCAACTGGCCCAGGCTGACGGCCTGTCCCCACCGATTGGGATCATCCTTTAAGGTAGCCTCGTGCCAGAGTTTGTTCTCTTCTTCCGGTTCCCCGTATTTCTGGGAGAACTCGTTGTTGAGGCGGTGGAAATCCTCGATGTACAGGCTGTTCCTGGGATATTCCTGGAGGAACACATATCGGGTCTTCATCAGCCGGTCCCGAGAGAATATGTATTCGATGCGGCAGTCCCGCTCCATCACACGGCGGTTATACTTGAACACTTTGGTCCCATCACGGCTGGTTACACCGATCGGATCACCGATCAAGCGCGTGAGGTCGGCGCTCAGCATACCCCAACTCACCACCTCTTGCCTGGCTTTCGGTTCGGCGGGGGGGGTCACATCGGCTGCGCTGTGCGAAAACGAGACCGAACGTGTCTTGATATAAAGCCTGGTGACCTTGGATTCCTTCACGTAGCCAGACTTCAGGGCCCCGGTGTTCTGGGAAGAGAAGTAGACATAGTTCCACTCCCTTTTAAAACTTCGGGTACTGGCCAGTATCAGGATCTCACCCTTCTCCACTGTCGCGATCACAGGGCTGCGCAGGTCAGGCTGTTTATGTATGTCGGCGCTCAAGGCCGAAACCTCGAGCTTTTTGGAAAGTGCGGAAAGCCCGGTGACCAGGCAAAGCAGCAAGGCCGCAGTTCCCAAGAGGATTTTCATCCGCCCTGGTGTTTTTGCTGACATTGTTTTCATTTTCCGTTCTCTCCATAGCCCCGGCCCGGAAATGGCCTGCTCCCGCAAGGGCTTCTTTTCACGGATACCGTTATGGTGTCACGGCCATGTTGGGATAACAATCGCCTTTAGGGGTGATATTCAAAATCCCGGCCTCATCTCCTCCCCGCGGTCCCATGACAGGCGTTCGGCCCCTGGATCCGACATCCGAGTCAGAGGCTGCTCCCGGCCTGGGAAGTGATCGGGCACCACTCCCTTGAGTGGGAACGTCGATTTTGGTGGGATAAGCCGGCTACGATTGAGGAATGAGGCTCTTGAACTTGAGTTCGGAGCTGTAGCGGCAGTACACATTCCCGCCCTGGCTCTTGGCCTCGTACATGGCCAGGTCCGCAGCCTTCATCAAGGCTTCGGAATCCTTCCCGTCTACCGGATAGAAAGCGATCCCCACACTCGCCGTGATGGGAATCTGGAAGCTCTCGATATCAAATGGCTTTCGCACGGCCTGCAGGATGTTCTCAGCGACCCGTATGACATCTTCTTCCTGCTTTATGTCAGGCAGGACGACCATAAATTCGTCTCCGCCCATGCGGGCCAGGGTGTCCGACTCGCGCAAGAGAGATTTGAGCCGTGAGCCCACCGCTTTGAGCAGCTGGTCTCCCACTCCGTGTCCCAGCGTGTCATTGACCCGCTTGAATCGATTGAGGTCGATATTGACCAGGGCGATCTTCCTGCTGTGCCTCCTGGCCCGTGCCAATTCCTGCGCCAGGCGATCGTAGAGAAGCATGCGGTTGACCAGGTTGGTCAGGGGATCATGTGTGGCCGTATGGGTCAACTGGCGCTCAGCCAGGCGGCGGGGAGTGATGTCCCGGGCTACTACACACATGACCTCCTTCCCCCTATATCCGATGAGGTTGACGCTGATCTCCACGTCCACGACCGAACCGTCCTTACGGCGGAAGCGCCGCTCGCCTATGTAATAAGACCGTTCTTTGAGGATCTGCAGGATCTTGCGGTAGATGTCTTCCTTCTCTTTTTCCATCAAATCATACAGGCTGAGTCCCGAGAGATCCTCGCTGTTGTACCCGAGCAGGCGCTGCATGGCATGGTTGGCGTCCAGTATCACACGCGTGTCGATGTCGGCCAGGAAGATGCACAGCGTGCTCTGCCGCATCACCGCCCGGTAGCGCGCTTCGCTTTCGCGCAGGGCTTCTTCCATCCGTTTTCGTTCCGTGATGTTGCTCATCTCGAGGATATAGCCCAGAAATTCGCCCGAGGCCGGCTTGTACAGCGAGATCCGGGCATTGAACCAGAATTCGCGCTGCTTGATAGGCAAGAAAAAGTCGAAATTCTGAGTCTGGCCGTAGGTCTCTACCGCGTTGATAGCCTTCAGGAAGACATCGGCCGTTTCGGCCGGAAATACGTCCCGCACAGACTTGCCCAGGAACTGCTTGGGCAGCAGGAATAAGTCCTCGCGGCCGGAATCTTGGTAATAGCGTGCGAAGTTGCCGTCCAGCCCGATCACGAAGACCAGGTCCACCATCGACCTGAAGAGGGAGAGCAGGTTGCTCTCGTTTTTCTCCAGCGACTCCGTGTTGAGCTTGAGTTCCACCACCGCCGATTCCAGACTCGTGATCTTTGCCTCGAGCTTGCCGATCTCGCCCTGCAGCTCTTTGGTTGTCTTGGGTTTTTCCATGGCCTCAGCCCGGGTATCCTAAACCAATCCCCTGCAAAATACAACCTCAGAGGACACCGGCCTATTCAGTCCGGGCGGAAGATCCTCCCAACCACCCCATGCGCCCGGACTGAATAGGCCGGTATCCGAATCTCGCCCGGTAAGCCGTCACTCCGGGTTCCTTATGATGATTGAGTTTTGAGAGGGATTGCAGTATCATGCAGACTCTTCATCAGGAGAGAAAGAGCACGATGGACCTGCTGCACATGATCCTGCTGTTCGGTACGGGCGCCGTGGCGGGATTCATCAACGTGAACGCGGGCGGCGGGTCGAGCTTGACACTCCCCGCTCTGTACTTCATGGGACTGGACTGGGCCGTGGCCAACGGCACCAACCGGATCGCCCTTATCCTGCAGAACATCTTCGCCGTCGGTTCATTCCATAAAAACAAGGTCTTCGAGTTCAGGTCAGGCCTGGCCCTGGCCGTGTTCACGCTGCCTGGGGCGGTCCTGGGAGCCGTTCTGGCCACACGCATCTCGGGCGTCACCTTCCAGCGAATCCTGGGGGCGGTACTGATCCTGATCGTTGTCTCCATGTTCTTTTCCCGATCTTACCAGCGGAACAATGAACGGCGAGGGGGACGGCGGAGCCTGCTGATCTACCCGGCCCTCTTTGCCATCGGCTTTTACGGGGGGTTCATCCAGGTCGGGGTGGGGTTTCTGTTCATGGCCGCCCTGTACCACTTGCTGCGGGAGAACCTTGTCAAGGTCAACATGCACAAGGTATTCATCATCCTGATCTACACCGTCGCCGCCCTGGCCGTCTTCGCCCTGACCGGCAACGTCCATTGGCGCTTCGGTCTGGTGCTGGCCGCCGGAAACGCCCTCGGCGGTTGGTGGGGTGCCCATTTTGCGGTCAAGGGGGGAGAGAAGTTCATCCGCATCGTCCTGGGAGTGGGGATCCTGCTCATCGCGCTCAAGCTTTTCAACGCGTTTTGAATGCCCGGGAGTGATTCACATCTCGAAATCGGATGAGGCCGGGTCCTGTTCTGTGTCCCGGTAATACCACCGGGCCAGCCGGTCCGGAGAAAGGCCCAGCCTGTAGCCGTAGAAAGTGGCCTTGTTGCGAAGCGTGGCCCTGAGTGTGCCCAGGCGTGTAAAGCGCCTGGCCGAGGTCGAAACAGCTGCGTTGCGGACGTAGGCCAGCTTCCCCATGCGGCGGAGGCGGCGGACTAACTCCACGTCTTCCATGATTGGGATGTCAGGGAAGCCTCCGGCTAAAGAAAAGACAGGCGCGCGCACAAAAAGGGCCTGGTCTCCATAGGGCATGCGAAACACACGCGTCCGCAGGTTGATGGTCCTCTCTTTGTAGCGCAGGAGAGGAGAGGAACGGGAGAAACGCAGGCGGAAATACCCACCCACTACCGAGGGAGTGCGGAGCGCGGACCGGATCAGCCTGTCATACCCCTCCGGAAGGAGGGTATCGGCGTGCAGGAACAGCAGGATGTCTCCTTTGGCCGCCCCGGCGCCCAGGTTCATCTGCGAACCCCGGCCCGGGTGGGAGACCAGCACTCGGGCCCCGGCCTTTTGGGCGACCGCGGCGGTCCGGTCCCGGCTGCCGCCATCCACCACGATCAGCTCGAGTGGATCCCCGGCCTCCCGACAGCGAGCCAGCGTCTCTCCGATCCGGGACTCCTCATTGAGAGCCGGGATCACAACACTCAGCGCCTGCGTCCGGACCCTCTCCCACGCCTCCAAGTCCTCGGCCGTGTCCACATCCTCGAGCCGCGGCAGTTCCCGGACCGAAAATCCGGCGAGGCGCAGTTTCTCACGGGTCCGATGGAAGACCTCGTCTCCGCCCCAAGGGATCCCGGAAAAGATCTCCGGCACCATCCTCCGCAGCCCGAGCAGGTAGTACCCCCCGTCCAGAGCGGGGCCGATCACGGCATCGGTCGTGCGCAAGAGGGAGAAAGCCTGACGGAGGTGTGCGGTGCTGAGGGCAGGGCAGTCGGTTCCGATCAGCACGACATGCCGCCTTCTTTCAGAAAAGGCCCGGCCGAAGGCATGTGCCATCCTCCGCCCCAGATCTCCTTCGCTTTGGAGAACGTAGTGCCGTCCCGCTCCCAACCAGCCCCGCATCGCAGCCTCGTCGGCACCCGTGTAGCAGACCTCGAGCGATTGAGAGCGGCGCAGGCCCAGCCCCAGGGCCGTATCCAGGGTGTGTTCGGTCATGCGGGAGTGAATTTCTGCCGCGCCGTCGGGCCCAAGCACGGGGATCAATCGAGATTTGGACATGCCGGGGTCAGGATAGCGGGTCAGGATGATCAGTTTGCGCCGTGCCATGTTCCGGCTACCGCCTCCAGCGGAACCAGCACTCCAGCCATCTTTTCAGGCGAGGCGAGAATTTTTTCACATAATACTGTGATGCGGCCTGCCGGAGGGCTTCGCTCTGGGTAGGATAGGGATGGATGACGTTGTTAAGCGTCTTGAGGCCTGTCCCGGACACCATGGCCTGAGTGATCTGGCTGATCATCTCACCCGCATGCGCCGCCACCAGCGTGGCACCCAGGATCCGGTCCTTTCCCTTTTTCACATGGATCTTCAGAAATCCCTCATCTTCCCCGTCGAGCAAAGCCCGGTCCACGTCCTTGAGTTCGCGTATAAAGGTGTCGAATGCGATCCCTCGCGCTTCGAGTTCTTCCGGGTACGACCCGACATGGGCGATCTCAGGATCTGTATACGTACACCATGGGATGGTGAGGGAAGTGTGTCTCCGGCTGCGAAGGAAGAGGGCATTCTGGATGACAATGCGGGCCGTGGCATCCGCGACGTGGGTGAATTCATAGGGGAAGCAGACATCGCCGGCCGCATACACGGCCTTGTTCGTAGTCTGCAGATAATCGTTCACCTTCACGCCGGTCCGCCGATCATAGGCCACTCCGGCGGCCTCCAGGTTGAGTCCTTCCACATTGGGGATCCGGCCGACAGCCAAAAGTATCTCGTCTGTCTCGAGGACCTCCTCTCCGGAAGGGCCCTCAACCCGAGCCTCTTTATGGGACCCGGCCGCGCTGACCTGTTGGACCCTTGTCTCAAGCATCACACGGATGCCCTCCCGCTCGAAGACACCCGCCAGGAGTCCCGCCGCCTGGGGATCCTCACGCGGGAGGATCTGGGCACCCTTCTGTAAAAGAGTCACACGGCTGCCCAGCCGGCGGAAGGCCTGAGCCAACTCACAGCCCAATGGGCCCCCGCCGATGACCAGCAGCCGCTCCGGCTTCCGCTCCAAAGAGAACACGGTCTCGCTGGTCAGGTACCCGCTCGCTTCCAGACCGGGGATAGAGGGGACGGCGGGGTGGGCTCCGGTGGCGATCACGGCCCGCTTAAAACGCAGGGTCCGGCCGTCCACCTCAAACCTGTCGGGTCCTTTGAATCCTCCCCTCCCCAGGAAGAGATGGGCACCCAGTTCGCTCAGACGCTGCTCCGAATCGTGCCGGCTGATGTGAGCCCGCAGGCGGCGCATCCGTTCCATGACCATGGGAAAATCCGGCTCCACCTCTCCCCGGATCTTGATACCGAAATCTGCGGCCCTGTTCAGCTCTCTCATGACACGGGAGGAACGGATGACGGCCTTGGAGGGGACGCAGCCGAAATTGAGGCAGTCCCCGCCGATCAGATAGTTTTCGACCATGGCCACACGAGCCCCCATACCGGCGGCGCCGATGGACGAGACCAATCCTGCCGTGCCCAGCCCCACGACCAGGAGGTTGTAGAGGGGCGCGGGTTCCGGGTTGATCCAGCCCGGCGGGTGAACATGGGAGATGAGTTCACGGTTGTGCTCGTCGTCCGGTTTCAGGGTGATCCTATCGGTCATGGTCCTCCCCTCCATCTCCTTCGCCCAGTTTCCTGCGTGCTTGGCGCACCAGTACGACGATGAGCCCCAGCGTCATCGCCAGGATGCCGAGGAGCAGCCACGGGATTCTTCCCTCGCCCACGGTGCGGGTCACGGTGTCCGCTCCCACGACGAACAGCACGGTTCCCGGCAGCATGCACAGCCAGGACCAGAGCAGGTAAGTCCGGAAGGGCACCCGGGTCAGCCCGAAGCCGTAGTTGAGGAGATTGAACGGGAACAGGGGAACCAGCCGGGTGATCGCCACGATGATGGATCCATGCTCCTCCGTCATCCGGTCCAGGCGAAGGAACTTGGGATTCCCGGCCAGCCGGGCGGCGACCGCATCCCGGGCCAGGTGACGGGAGATGAGGAATGCCAGGCCGGCGCCTGCCGTGGAGCCGACGCTCACGAGGGCCACTCCGAGCAGGGATCCGAAGAGCACCCCGGCCAGGATGGAGATCACGGAACCAGGGATGGCGAGCACCACGGCGGCGATGTAGATCAGCAGATAGACCAGAGGGCCCAATGGACCCAGGGAGACGATCCATCCACGCAGTTCACCCAGCCTGTCTCCGAGATGAAATACCTGGGCTGCGACCATAAGCATCAAGAGGGCGGCAGCCAACAGCACGGGGCGGGCCAGGCTCGTCTTTTTCGTCATAGCTTGGGCCCCTCGTTCAACCCCCAGTCATAACCGAGGTATTTAAGCCGATAACCTCCCCGGGACAGAAACGCCGCACTCGTCTCGGGGACAAAACGGCTGATGAACGAGACGACAGCGCTCTCCCCTGCATCCAAACCCTGGATACGCCCTTCAGCCGCAAAACGGCCGATAAAATCTTCCTGGAACCATTTGAAAATGCTGGACAGGTAGACCGTCCTTCGTTCGACATCTATGGCGAAATTATCGGCCGAAGACAGGAACCTGCCGGCCTGGTCATTCAGCTGTTCCGCCAGGCGGGGGCCGGTATACGGCTCTCGCCTGAGCGGAGGACAGCTCTTGGCGGCACACACCAGGGCCATGTGAATGCCCGGCTCCTCGAATTCCCGCCGCAGGATCTCATGCTCGATATGATCCAGGGTTAACGGTTCCCCCATCACGGGAAAAGTGAGCGCGTTCCAGACTCCGGAGATCTGGCGAATACTGTTCTTGGGATACCTCAGAGACCGGAAGAACGAGCTACGTATAGGATAATGATCGATTATGACCTTCAGTGTACAGGCGTTATAAACGTTGAGCCAGAAGGAGATCTTTTCCTCCTGAGTCCAGGTTGCGTAGATTCCGGCCGGGAGCGCGGCCGCCGACGAGAGGAACGCATTCAGATCTCGTGGACTCTCTTCCAATCCCTGATAATCAACGCGCCCCTCTGTATCCACATAGGTCTGCAGGACCCTGAAAAAGGCTTGGTAATCGACCGGAAGATCATGGGCAGCGGAGGGCGGGACCATCAGCCATAAAACGCTGGAGATGAGGGCGATACGGCTCATTTCGAGATCAATGCCCCTGCGCAGGATGAGCCGAGGCCGGCGGTGCAGCCGAAACAGTGCTCCCCGGTCTGGATCACACGGCCTCGCACCCTTGAGGCGTCAAAATCCCTGATGTGCCGCGGGGCAACCGGGCTGAGCGTCAGGCCCAGCGCCAGGTTGAAATCACAGTCATAGAGCCGGCCGTCCCAGGCAACACAGACCTGATGCCGGCACATGAGATCCTGGACCGTCCGGCAGTTGAAACCATCGGCGAGCAGCCGCATGTATTCGGCCTGTTGGTCGGTTCTCTTTAGGCGATGCCAGAAGCGCCCGATCGGCATGTTGGTAATGGTGAGCAGACGGGAGAATCGGATATCGAATCGGGCAGCCAGCTCACGCCTGTAGTCCGCCTCCAGACAGGCCTGCTCCGGTGGAAGAAAGGGCCCGCTGGGATTGTAGACAAGGTCGAGCGGAAGGTGTGGTTCCGACCCGTATCCCACTGCATTGAGCCTCTGCAGGGCGGTGACGCTTCTCGTATACGTCCCTTCTCCCCTCTGTCTGCACACGTCCTCTTCGAGATGGCATGGCAGGGATGCCACCAGGCCCACCCGATGCTCCCGGAAAAATTCCGGCAGGCCTGCCTGATCCCGTTCCAGCAGCACGGTCAGGTTGGTTCGGCACTGAACATTCAGGCCCTCCTTCCGGAGAGAGCGGATAAAAGGGCGCAGGTTGGGATTCAACTCCGGGGCGCCACCCGTGATATCCACCATTTCCGGCCGAATTTCTGCCGCCGCCGCCACCACCTGTGTCATCGTCTCGAGGCTCATGGTCTCGGAACGTTCAGGGCCGCACTCCAGATGACAGTGCGTGCAGCTCAGGTTGCACCTGAACCCCACATTGGCCTGCAGGATCAAGAGCCCGCAGTTATACATGTCCTGCGAGCAGTCGTTCCGGACTCGAAGCACAAACCCGTTCACCGGCAATCCCTCCTCGTTCCTTCGATTGTCATATCCGATTATACAGGTTTTAGTCTCCGAGACGAATCTTCCCCAATGCTTCGGTCAATTTCTCCAGCCCCCGATGGCGTTCCCGGCCCAATGAGAGCCGCAGGACTGTCCGGCCCTGCCGCCGGAGGGCGTGGAAATCGCCCAGGGACTGGGCTCCGATCAATCGAGCGAAACTGTAATCCGTCTCGGGTACGGGAAGGTCCGTCTCAGGTTCGTCCACCAGCTGCAGGGACAGGCCTCCCGGCGGCCCTCCCTTGTGCAGCTGCCCGGTGGAATGCAGAAAACGGGGTCCGAATCCGAGGGTTCCGGCCAGGCCGGTCAGTACCTGAAGCCGTCTACGGATATCCAGGATGGCCTCGCGGTTTTCCTCGGAACGCGGCAGAAAAGCCTGCACCGTGAAATAATCCCCGTTGACCGATGCCTCCACAAAGTCACGCAGGGCTCGTTCCAGCAGCCCGGTCCGGGAAACGGGGATGGCGTCTCTCCCTTCAACTTCTTCGCCTCCCTCCTGCATGGCCCGGCGCGTCAATTCCTTGGACACCTGCACATCGGGCTGGTCAAAGGGATGTACGCCCAGGATGGATGAGGCGAGGGCGGTCCCCACTTCCCAGTTGAACATCTCGGATGCGATCTGAAAGCGGGAAGCAAGGTGCAGCCGGACAACGGGGTGCCCGGCCTGTTCCAGATCAACCGCCAGGGAATCGAGAGCCTCGTGGCGGTCTCCTTCCAGCGTCATGAACGCAAACATCTGCTCCGAAGTCGCGGTTCTCGCCGCTGCAGCGGGATCGTCCACGATCGGGAGGATCCCACGGCCCTCCTTCCCTGTAGACTCGGCGATCAACTGTTCGAGCCAGGACGCGAAAGTGTTCAGCGATCCGGAAGCCAGAAATGTCACCTTGTTCCGTTCACCGGCCGGCTCTCCCAGGAACGCGCCCAGCACTGCACCCGGGGCCCGGGCAGGCGGTGTGCCCGGGGAATGCGCCCGGGCCGCCTGCGTGCCGCACTCGATCAGCTCCCGGACGTCCAGGCCCAGAAGGGCGGCCGGTACGAGTCCGAAAGGTGCGAGAGCTGAGTAACGGCCGCCCACATCGGGCGGCGAGAGGAAGACCTTCCGAAAGCCGCGCTCCCGGGCCAGATTTTCAAGTGCGGAACCGGGGTCCGTGACCGCGGCGAAATGATCCTCCGCCTTTCCCCCCGTGTCGCGGAACCTGCTCCAGAAATGGCGAAAAAGGGAGAGCGTTTCCAGTGTGGTGCCGGATTTACTCGAGACCAGGAACAGCGTGCGCTCAAGGCGGATGAGCCTTTCGAGAGCCCGGATCTCATCCGGGTGAGTGCTGTCCAGAACATGGAGCTCCGGAAAACCGGGAGCCCTTCCCAGGATGCCGGCATAAACCTCTGGGGCCAGGCTGGAACCACCCATGCCCAGCAGCACCACATGTTCGAATCCATCGCGCTTGACCCTCTCCCCCAGATCGGTCCATTCCGCCAGCAGGGCCGGCATGCGTTCCGGGAGGTCCAGCCAACCCAAACGGTCGCTGAGTTCGGGGCGAGGATCCGGGAACCAGATCTTCGGATCCTTGTCCCATAGCCTGGAGAGCAGGGAGGATTTTTCCCAGGCCGCCAGCCTCCGTTCGATCCGCTCGCCGTACTCCCCCGCCTTCCATTCCATGGGAACGCGCCGGTTTGAAACCGCCGATGATTTTCTCGAACCCGGCATCACTCTCTTCCCGTCATCTCCACACAGTCAGAATAACCCAGGCACCTGATTTATTCATAAAAAATGCCTAGCGCCCGAAGATCTTGAGGCGCCCTATGTCCTGAAACCCGCCGTCACGGGCCGTTACTTCCTTGTTGAAAGGGAAATAGCCCTCCTTGAGCACATGCAGCACCACCTCTTCCCCTCGAGGGACAGCCAGGATGAAGAAACCATCTTCATCGCTCTCGGAATTCGTGTAGTAGAATTCCCCACCCAGATACCGGCGCGTATCTTGGGACATGGTGTCGTCCGAAAGCTCTATCGCCAGGATCTCCTTGACCCGGTCGACGGGGATTTCGAAACGGCGGGAAAGATCTTCCGCCGACACACCGTACTCGTCCATCTGCTGCATGAGGAAGACAAGGGCTGCCGACTGGAGTTCCTGGTGGAGCAGGCCGATCTCCTCGAGCGTTTTATCGGGGCGGACCGCGATCACCTGGGAACCGACTCCCCTCTCCGAATTGGCGGCCAGGATATGGCCTGTGATAAAGATGCTCCCGGCCGTCTCATCCGAATTGTAGGGACTGGTCAGCCATTCCAGGGGGATATCGGGCGGATGGTACCCGAATTTGTACTGCGCCACGACCAATCCCTTCAGGGCCCAGGTCACCGGATGGATGTAACCCATATCCGAACCCGCCAGCTGCGGCAGCGTCACTGCGGTCGGCACTCCGATCAGCTCCCGCTCGTTGACGGCGGCCCCGCCGCTGTTTCCCGGTGACATGGCGGCATCGGTCTTGATAAAACCGTCCTGACCGGGGAAACCCTCATCCCGGTAGTAACCCAGAAACTTTCCGTTCGTGATCGTGATGGTGTCCCCGCCTTTTCCGGGGTAACCGAGTACGGTGAGATCCGTATTGATCTTCATCCCGAACGGGTTTCCCAGGGTGACAAAGGATAGGTCCCGGAGGTCGACCGGATTGCCCCCGGCATCCTCCACGATCTTCAACAGGGCCGTATCGTGTTCCTCGTCCAGGCTCACGGGGGCGGCCCTGTACTGGACGATGGGGACCTTCAGGGGATCGTTGTCCGTGAGCCGGTAGACCAGCATGGTCGTGCTGGCCCGTTGGGCTACCCGCAGGATACGGCTCCTGGGATCGTACTGGACCTGGTCTTCGATGGCGTAGACATGCCAGTTTGTCAGGATCAGGCCCTCGGCGCTGATAATAGTCCCTGAGCCGACGGGAGTGGCGATGGGCCCATCTTCCCGAACCAGTTCTCCCGGGTTCACGATGCCCTGTCCGGACGGGTCGAGTATGGGATTGCGGTACACCGAAACCTTGAGCAGGTGCCCCAGCCGGACATAGGGAGTAAAATCCGAGGGGATCTCCGCCGTAATAACGGGGCTGCGCACCAGGCCCAGAAGCACCGCTGCCAGGGCAACGGATTTCAGGTTCCGGGGATGCACGCCATCACCTCGCTTTTGCGTCCCAGCGCACGCTCCGGATCAGCTTGTCATACAGGGGCAGACCCCGGGAAAAGTGATCGGCTGAGGCACGGTACACGAATATCAGGAAACGGCTGTCGATAGGGACAAGATCGGCGTATACCTGAATGAACCGGGGAAACACGTCATCCGCATCTCTTGCGTCCTGGACGAAACTATAGCTCAAGCGGGTCGCCTTCTTCCCCCCGATCCGGGTATCCTCGACCGTCATGCTTTCCGATTCCATGGTCTCCACGAACTGCATGAGTTCCGGGAGCCCTTCCCCTGTGGGAGGCACATACATCAGCAGTGCTACGTAGACGGGCACATCGAAGCCGCCCTCCCTTGCGAACAGCGTCTTCATGCGGCCCGCCAGCAGGCGGCCGGGGCCCGCGCGCGTCCCGAAGGGAAGCTGCGACAGGGAGTGCGGATAATAAAACGAGACCGCCGGATCCAGGCTGAGGTATCTGTTCCCCTTGAGCCCCTGACCCGCGACAACTCCCGCCGACAGGAGCAGGGCCGCGGCTGCCAGGGCCGTGAGAAAATCGAACCTCGGGCAGGAATACAACCCCTGTTCCACTCCCCGAGAGGCCAGGCGTCGCATCATGAAGGTGCCGTACAGAAGGACCAGCAGCGCGTAGACGAGGGTCAGAGCGAAGGAGAGCCAGAAGGCCCCTTCAAACCCGGACACGAAAATGAAATCATTGACCATGTGGTACACGCCCAGCAGAAGGGTGCCCATGAGCAGGGCGAGCATGGCGTTGCGGTCGACCGGGCGGCGGCAGAATTTGGTCCGGCCCAACACATAGCCTATCAGGGCCCCCACCGCCGAATAGACCAGTATGTGGGTAGTAGAGACATGGGCGATCACGAAGAGGGTACAGTCCGGGCGGCTGACCAGATGATGGAAGCTCAACGTGAACGCCATCCCCACTCCGGTCACAGCTCCGTAGACCATGCCGTCCACCGGCTCATCGAATTCCCTGAGGGGAAAGAATCCGTAGCGCAGCACGGCATAGAGCAGCAGGCTCGCCACCGGAGCCAGGACCAGGAACGCACCAGCGACGAACAGGGAGGACGAGGCATAGATCCAGTCCCGGATCCGGAACACGGAGTGCCACAGGGGAATCGCGCCCAAGCCGGCGGCCGCCATCCCGGCCAGGAAAGCGTACACCACATGGGAAACGGGTTCCGGCTCCGCCCGGTCCTGCAGGTAGTAGAACAGCATCGAGACCAGGCTCGGAACCAGGACGAGGAAACCCAGAAGGATGAACTTCAGCCCCTCTCCCCCCGGGAGGAGTACGCTGCCGCCCACCAGGAACATGAGCAGGAGAAAACCCAGCAGGAAAAGGATATTGAAGACGCCGGTCCTCATTATCCTTCGTGTCCGCATGCCTAGAAACCCGGGAACAGCGTGACCTGAAAATAAGGGCCCTGGTCCGGTCGGTCAAAGGGATAGACGTAGGAAACGCCCAGCACAAAATAGCCGAAGAGGTTCATGCGCAGCCCCACCCCCGCACTGGACAGAGGGCGTCGCGAGCCGCCCATGAACCAGGGCCGGAGTTCCTCCGCACCATACCAGGCCACTCCGGTATCAAAAAAGGCCATGAAGTCCATGGGCAGGATCCCGTACCACCCCTGCCCGACACCCAGGACCTGGAAGAGCGGGAAACGAAGCTCCACGTTCCCCAGCAGCATCATGTCTCCGAACAGCTGGTTGTACACGTCGGTCTCGGACGGAAGGAACGATCCGGAGCTGTAGCCGCGGATCATGTTTTCATACCCCATAAATAAGGGGTAGAAGCGGTTTTGATTGTCTTCCAGGCCGTAACGGCCGTAGTGCATCAGGCGGAAAGCCAGCGTGAACGGTCTCACCGGCATGAGGTAGCGCCTGTAATCGGCCAGAACCCCCACATATTTGAGCGAACCGGTGTAGGGTGAGGCCTGAAGGATATAACTCTGGCCCAGGATCGGAGCCGTGGCGCCGAAAAGTGAGGTGTCGTACACCATCGCGGCGTTGACATACCCGAGATAAAGCGTCTCCGGCGCCGGAAGGTTCTGCTTTTCGTAGAAGAGCAGGGTTCCGTCCAGCTCCGAATACATCCGGGAACGGACCTCGTTCTGGAAGTCGATGGCACGGAAGCCGCCCCACAACTCGAAGCGCTGGACCTTGCTCATAGGATAGGCTCCGAAGACGGAGGCATCATAGTTGACCTGACGGTAGATGATCTCCTGTTCGACGAATACCGGTATCCCCTCCCAGTAACCATAGTCATACGCGAGCCCGCCGTACACGTAGGGGATGCGCTGCAGCGAAGCGCCCCAGTTGAGCCGTGAACGCGAGTTCTGATAGGCGGCCACGGCGGCGGTGTCCTGCACGCGGCTGGACATCATCACCGAAGTAGCCAGGTTGTGGAATCCCAGCATGTCGCTGAAGTTCAAGGTGATGCCCCCGGCCGCGTAGGTCCCGAAACGGTCGATGCCCACACCCAGCGAAGGCTGGCTGACATAGTCGAGCTTCAGCTTGGCGCTGTACTTGTCGATCTCGTATAGTCCCTCTTCGTCAAGGCCGAACAGGGGATTGTTGAGAAGCCCGATCACCTCGCTCTCCGGGGCGTCGCGCGGCGGGAGCAGAGATGGGGAGCCTCCGTTCGGAGAGGCGGGCTTGGCCCTTTTTCCCTCCAGGACCGTCGGCTCGAGGGTGAAGACACTGTATCTCCCCTCCTCATATACGGTATACGCCATCCGGCCCGTGTCCTGGGCGACGGTGAGCGCAGGGCTGGAATCCGTGATCCCTGCGACCCCGGTGTACAGGTTGGTGACCTGCGAGATCTCTCCGCTCTCCACCTCCACGTTGTACACGTTGGAGATCCCGTTCTGGTCGGAGATGAAATACAGGCTGCGGGAATCCGGTGCCCACTGCGGGTTGATGTTCTTGCCGTGATCGAAACCGGCTACCGGTCTTACCGCCCCGGTCTCGACCTCCAGCACCGCCAGCTGCATGGGGCCTATGCTCAGGAGGGCCAGGTCTGTGTTGAACCGCTCCGTTATGAACGCGATGTGGCGGCCGTCCGGAGACCAGTCCGGCATGAGGTCACCGTAGGGGTCGTTGGTGAGGCGTTCGAGCTTCTCGGTCTCCAGGTCAAAAAGAAAGAGGTCGGTCAGGCCGCCTGCCTGGGCGGAGAAGACGATGCGGCGGCCGTCCGGAGACCAGGTAGGGTTGAGGATCTCCCCGGCCTTGTCGAATTCGACCTGTTTTATGCGTTTTTTCCTGTCCATGTCGAAGAAGGTGAGCACCGGTCTCCCCTTGGTTACGGCCCCAAAAACGAACCGGCTCCCGCTCGCATCCCAGCTTCCGGCGGATTTTATGAACTGGAGGCTCTCGAACTCGGGATCGGCAGCCATGCTGATAAGCTTCTTCTCGATCTTGCCGGTGCGGGCATCAGCCAGATACAAGTCGATTGAAAACAGGTCCCGGGTGGACAGCAGCACGAGCTTTTCCCCGTTGGGACTCAGGGACGGTGACACGTTGTACCTGTTGTACTTGGAGCCCGCGATGAGCAGCTGGCTGTCAGGATCGATGAGGTCGGTCTTCTCGATCCACGGCTGGTATGCCTCCCTCATGGCATCGTGCCACTCTTTGGAGAGGGCATCCATGTTCATGCCGGTGACCCGCCGGATCGCGCCGTCGAATCCTCCGATGCGGCCGGCGGACTTGATGATCCGGCCGACGGAATCGTCACCCCATTTCCCGGTGATGTAGGACCAGATGGATTGGCCCCAGCGGTAAGGGAAGTAGGTGTAGGAGTCCGCCAGTTTTTTTATGGTGGGCAGCTCGTCCTTCTCTTCCCCGCGGACGGCGTCGCGCATCCACATGGCGGTGTTGGGGTCGTCGTGCCCCAGTGTCAGGTATTCGGACATCCCCTCGATCATCCACAACGGCAGCATCAGGGCCGTAGGCGCGGCTCCGGCCAGGCCGGACGCCCCCGTGGCCGTGACATCCAGCTGGAAGGCATGCACCAGCTCGTGCCCGATCACATGGTCCGTGTCGGACATGGAAGGCCCCATGGGTAGGACGATCCGTCGTTTGAACATCTCGGTGACGCCCCCCACCCCCTCACCCAGTTCACCGGCCACAGCCGTCGTCTGCTGGAAGTGGGGAGAGTTCGCGTACAGGATCAGAGGCTGCCTCCCGCGCAGCTCATGGGACAGGACCCGCGACAGGCGTGCGTACCATCGTTCCGACATGCGGGCGGCCTGCTCGGCGGCCGGGCGCATCTCCGGATAATAGTAGATGTCGAAATGATCGGTTTTCAAGACCTTGAAATCGAACCGCTGATACTTCACCTTGTTGCGCCCGAAGTACTGAGCATCGAGCGGGGACGCCAGAATCCCACAGAGTAAACAAAACAGGAGTGGGAGGAATAAATATCGAGGGTTTAAAAAGCGAGTCATCTTAAACTCCTGATCCACACTTAGGTATGGTAAAGGATTAGCCAACCGGTTGCAACCGGACGACCGTCCCGAGTCCGACATTTCATATCCAGCAATATCGCACCCGGTCACAAATTGTGACGCTTATGGAATGCAATTTTTGTGCCAGCTTGTGCACGGGGGAAGAGTCGTCCGGACTGTGCGAGAACTGTCCCTTGGTGGGGACAGGGGGTGTCCTCGAAACTCTCACTCCGGTTCGGACGGGATCAGATCCGGAGGTAGATCCGCTTTCGGAAGAGGGGGTAGAGCAGCCAGAACCAGAAAAGGAGCAAAGCCAGGGGGAAAAGAAGGGACCCGAGCATGGGCCCGGCCCAGGGTGCCAGCCACCGGCTGTACAGGTAGGCTTTGAGGGGGATGGATTCGCCGGCGGACTGCACACGGATCAGCTGCAGCACACGCGCCAGGAACCCGGAACCCACGAACACCAGGATGGCATTGGACCCGAAAACCAGGAAAGGCAGGGCCCACCTCCGCCATCGGAGTACATCGACCAGGCCGTAAAAAATCCCCAGAGCCAGACAGGCAGCACCGGCTGTAAACAGCACGAAACTGCTGGTCCATAGCTGCTTGTTGATTGGGAAAAAACCATGCAGCCAGAGGCCGGCAGCGGCCAACGCCGCCCCGCCCGCGATCAGCCCCCAGAGTCGGATCCAGGGCCTTACGGCGGCACGCAGGCCGTCCCCCGCCAGCGTCCCAAGCAGCACCGTGGCAACGGCGGGAAAGGTGCTGAGAATCCCCTCGGGATCGAAGTGAGGTGTGTACAGGTGGCCACCCAGCAGCTTGGCATCGAGCCATCCGCACAGGTTTCCCTCGAGAGTGAGCACGCCGGCGCCGTATCCCGGCACCGGCACCCATCTCAACACGGCCCAATACGCGGCCAGCAGGCCGACGGTCGTGACGATCCTGCCCCGAGTCCCGGTCTTGAGGAAAACCAGCGATCCGATCAGGTAGCAGACAGCGATCCTCTGGAGCACCCCCGGGATCCGCAGCCCGGCGAAGTCAAAGCGCGGGAACAGGGCCAGGAGGAGTCCCAGGGCGAACAGGATCATGCTCCGGCGCAAGACCTTGGAAAGCACGGAGCCCTCCCCCGACTCACGCTCACGGCGGCGGGACAGAGACAGGGACAGGGCAATCCCCACGATGAACAGGAAGAAAGGAAAGATGAGGTCAGTGGGCGTCCAGCCATGCCACGAGGCATGCCGCAATGGAGGATACACGAACTCCCAGCTGCCCGGGTTGTTCACCAGGATCATGGCCGCTATGGTTGCGCCGCGAAACACATCCAGGGAAGCCAGCCTCTTTTCTCCCGTATCCGGCATGGATTCGCCCTCCTCCTCCATTCAACTCATATTCCAGATGTACATCATCGCGCCCCAGCCCATTTAAAGTCAAGCCGGCCTTCCGGTCCCATACCGACTTCCTTAAAAGTATCCATTAGATGGTTTTGGCTACCAGTCACCAAATTCATCTCACGATACATTTTGCCGCAGGCCCCAGCCATACCGTATAATAGATTCTTGTTGAAATTCGGTCCGGGAGGACACATGCGTTATTGGAAGAATCGAGCGATCCTGGCAGCGGCGGGTCTGTGCCTGATGCTGGCCGCCGCAACATCCGAACCCGGTTTGCAGATGCAGCCGGAGATTGCCAAGTACAGGGAAGTCGCGCGCCAACTCCTCGAATCCGGTCTGTGGGAGCAGTACACCTATTCGCTGCTCGGCGCCATCACATCCTCCGGCCCCCGTATGGCGGGTTCTACAGGCGCGGCCGACGCCGTAGAACTCACACGCCGGATCATGCAGGAGCTGGGATTCGAGGCCGTGCATCTCGAACCGACCCAGGTCCCGCATTGGGTAAGGGGGCCGGACGCCACGGCGCGGATGATCTCTTCGCAGGGCGTTATCTCTCCGCTGACCGTGGCCGCCATAGGGGGCAGCATCGCGACTCCAGAGTCCGGCATATCCGGATCTGTCCTCGAGGTCCGCTCCTTTGAAGAACTGAGGGATAAAAGGGAACACGCGGCCGGACGGATCGTGTTTTTCAACCGCCCCATGGATCCTGCGCAGCTAAACACCTTCTCCGCCTACGCAGGAGCCGCAGATCAGAGGACCCAGGGAGCAGTGGAGGGAGCCCGGGCCGGAGCCAAAGCTGTGCTGGTCCGCTCACTGACAATGCGCATTGACGACTCGCCCCACACCGGGATGATGCGGTATGCCCCCGGAATCCGCCAAATCCCTGCGGCCTGCATCAGCACCCTGGACGCCGAATGGCTCCACCGGCGCCTGCTTGAAGATCCTGACACTCAAGTGGAGATGCGGTTACGGTGCCGGAATCTGGAGCCTGTCCTGTCTCATAACGTGGTGGGCCAGATCACAGGACATGAAAAACCGGATGAGATCGTGCTGCTGGGAGGGCATCTGGACTGCTGGGACTTGGGCCAAGGCGCGCATGACGACGGCGCGGGCTGCGCGCAGGCCATCGCTGCAGTGCGCCTTCTGCAGAAACTCGGCCTGGCGCCACGCCGCACCATCCGGGCCGTCATGTTCATGAATGAAGAATTCGGAGGATCCGGGGGGCGGGACTACGCATCCTCTAAGCTGCGTGACGGCGAAACCCATCTGGCAGCGCTCGAATCGGACCGCGGGGGCTTCCTACCCTTGGCGATAGGTATCGGCCTCGGCCCTGAGGAATTCGAGGGATTCAGGAAGTGGGAGGCGCTGTTCCGAAGCATAGGTCTCCAACGTCTGCAGCGGGGAGGAGGCGGCGTCGACATCGGCCCCCTGGGCGCCAGGGGCACCATCCTCTGCGGCCTGGTACCGGACTCCCAGCGTTACTTCGATGTGCATCACTCGGCCAAAGACGTGATCGAGGCGGTCAATTCCCGGGAGTTGGAGCTGGGGACCATCGCCATGGCCCTGTGGGCCTATATCGTGGCGGAAGAAGGATTCTAGCGTTTATCTCTGGATATCCGTCAGATCCAGCTTGTCCTTTTTGGTGTATCCTTCGGGAACGGTGTAGGTGCCGTCCGGAGGCGTCTGCTTCACGATCTCCTGCACTTCCTGCCAGGACTTCACTGCGCTGCCCATCATGTCCATGCTGGTCTCGGTCTTGATCTGGAATCCCTGGATCTTCATCAGCTCTTTGAAAGAATCTTCACCAAGGTACATGGTGGCCTGAGTGAGCTTCGGCAGCATCTTCTCCATGTAATCCTTCCAGTCGAAGGGCACCTCCTTGCTGGCCCAGATCGTCTGCTGCATGTTCATCATCATGAAACTCATCGACATCTCGTAGCCCTCGCATTCCCATTCTCCGATCTGCTGTTTCTCCTCCGTTGCGGTCACCGTCACGTCGACATTCTCCATCATCTGCATCATCTGTGCGGGGAAGTACTTTTCCGGCTCCAGCGGCAGCGTCATCTCCACGTAACTCTTGTTCTGATGGCTGATCCAGAGCATGACATCCTTGCCCAGATCGATGACTGGCAGGACTCGGTGGCATCGTAACGGAGATTATCTTCTGCTGCGGCATCTCGACCATCATCTTGTCGCTGCCCATCCACATGTGGATGACAATGTCCTGGGCGGGCTGTTCCCGCCCCTGCATGGAGAAGGCGTCGGTATGAGAGAGCTGTTTGATGTAAACATCGGCCGCCATGGCCGAAGTCCCGAATGCCAGAACGATCAGCAAGCATATCAGTGATTTTTTCATCTGTCCTCCAATTTTCGATTCCTGTCCGGGGCTGTCCCCGGTACACGTGAATCACGAATTCCTGTTCTCGTGCGAATTCAATACGAATTCAAAAATATCACCTGTTTTCAGTGTGATGATGACACGGTCAGATTATAAGGGTTTGCCCGGGGCATGGCAACTCCGGCTCTGATCCGGCACACTTTGCCACCGCCATGAATAAGGAACGGTCGGCTTCCATATCAGCTTGTCCGACTGATCTAAATATCAATGGATAAATCCGGTTTTGGAAAAGCGCCCTCCTCGTACGAAGGCATCTGACTTGGGGAGATACGGGATTCGTTTTTCACTCATTGTGTCCGGATCGTGAGCCCCGATCTTGAGAGCCGCAGAGGAAGGATCCGTATCCCGCTTCCCATCCCTTCGATGGCCGCCCGCATCCTCGTCCTGAGACCGGGTTCCGGGCTCCCCAGGAGCGTGAGCGATCCTCCCCGGCCGCCGGCCCCGTTGACCTTCCATCCTCCCGCGCCGTGTGCCCCGGCCACGGTGATGACCGCTTCGGCTTCCCTCGATACCAGGTCCGGATGCAGAGCTTTCTGGCAGGCGTTGTTCCGCCGCATGGTCTCGCCGTAGCCGTCCAGGTCTCCGGCCAGCAGGCAGGATCGGGCCTCGACCGGGAGCTCACGCAGCTCTTGGAGCTCCTCGAAGCCAGGCTCCTTCCCCTCGAGAGCGGCGATGACCTGTTCGTGCAAGGCCGATGAATTGTGTGAACTGCCCAGATAGACTACGTCCATCCGCAGGTCCAGTTCGGCATAGACGGTGTCCGGAACGTTGAGTTTCTCGATAAGTGCATGGGGATATTCCGACATATCGATGTAACAGACCCCACCCAGGGCGGCGCAAATCTGATCCTGGATGCCGCTCTGCCATCCCAGCCTTTCCGTCTCCACGTGATGGGCCAGCCGGGCGATCTCTTCGGCAGACGGGTCGGTCAGCGTGAGCCGGCACAGGCCCCCCAACAGGGACACACAGACCGCAGCGGAGGTCCCTACCGAAACCCCGGCGGGCACGGAAGAACCGATGTCTATTTCCAGCCGGACAGGCTCGGGGATGGGAACGGAGGCTACGGCCGCCTGCAGGAGTGGGTGGAGCGCGAGATCCGGAGCCTCCGGGTCGACTTCGAACTTTTCCCCGAAATCACGGGCATGCATGTGCACGCGCCGCTTCCTGTGCTCAGGATTGGTGGACACCCGGATGCGGGTCTCAACGCCGGGAGCGGCAGCCAGGTTCAGGACGCGGCCATGGCCTGCAAACCAGGTATCGGTCCATCCCCCGATGTCGTTGATGCGGACGGGCGCCCGGGATAGAATAAGATCCGGGTACCCTGCTCCGCCGGTTCCCTCAGGATTCATTCTTGTGAAAGACGCCCTTCGGCCACCATGATCACCTTGCCTCCCACCCGGACGGATATCTCGTCGTCCCGTTCCTCGGACTGCAGCAGCAGTAGAGAGGGGCGGCCGATCTCATAGCCCTGCTCTACACGGACGTCGATGTGGTCGCTGCCGAAGAAGCGGTGCCGCACCAGGTAACCGGCCAGGCATCCGTTGGCGCTGCCTGTGGCCGGGTCTTCCGGGATATCATAATAGTCCACGAATACACGGACATTCAGGTCGTTTTCATCCCGGTAGGTCTCGGGACAAAACAGCAGAGGAGCCTTGGCTTCGCACCGCTCTATCAGGGAGAAGAACCTCTCCCGCTGGACCCGGGCCCTTTTCTGAGCTTCCAGGGTCTTCACCGGGATCATGATGAAAGGCAGCCCGGTAGAGACCTCCTGTACCGGGAAAGACGCGTGGATATCATCGGGATCCAGCCCCAGGGCCGCAGCCATGTCCTCCCGGGCAAACGTCTCCCCGAACTGGGGCGGCTTCTGCTGCATCCAGAGCAGGTCCGGCTCATCCCCACTGTAGTCGAACGTCACGGGGATCTGCCCAACAGGCAGGTTGAGGACGATCTTTTCCTGGGGTCGGGACGCGATCTCACGCAGGATGACAAAGGCAGTTCCGAGGGTGGGGTGCCCTGCGAACGGGACCTCCTCGGCAGGGGTGAAGATCCTCACATCATATCCCCCATCCCTGGATTCGTCCGAGATGATGAAGGTCGTTTCTGAATAGTTCATTTCCTTGGCGATCTGCTGCATCTGGCTGTCCGAATATCCGCTTCCATTCCGGAAGACCGCCAGCTGGTTGCCGGTGTACTTCGATTCCGCGAAGACATCCACGATGTAAAAGACGCGTTCATCCATGCTGTTTCTCCTTTTACACATTCTATCAAAATCTCTTCCGGCCCAGAAGTGA
>CBFDBC010000009.1:0-36245 GCA_965602945.1 uncultured bacterium
AATCCCGCTACCTCCAGCGCCTCATCCAGCGTTATCAATAGGAAATAAAGAAAAATTAATGGGGAGTGGTCCAATTAGATTCCATAAATGGACCACTCCCCTTTAATATTTTCCCTGGTAGATGGCGTTGACGAATTCGTCCACCTCGGGCTCGCCCTTGAAAAATTCGCCCCGCTTCCCCTGGGTCAGCGCCCACCTGTGGAGCCAGGTGATGCCTCCCGGGCCGGTGTAGCGGTCCGCAGAGGCATAGGCCTCGTCCTCCAGGGCTTCGGCCAGGGAGATGAACGCATATCCCCGTTTTCTGAGGAGCTGCGCCAGGTCATCGAAGTAATAGGAATTCAAGGTGTTGGCATGGATCAGGAGTATCTGTCTGATCTCCCGGCCGAACAGGTCTCGAGACTGGCTTTCGTAATAGGCGACGACCCGTTCCATGTAGTCGAGATAGGCGGCTCCGATGCGCTCCTTCAGCCCGGTGTCGCCTTTGTCGTCGGCGATGTCGAAGGCCCGGGCATAGATCCACTCGGAATTATCCATGGTGACGGGCGCGACACGGTATCCATGTTCCTTCAGGATCTGTTCCAGGCCGGTTTTAGTATCGAGCTCCAGCCCCGTGTGGAGGAGGGGATGACGGTAGAATTCGAGCGGCCTGCCATGGCCCTTACAGAGCTCTCTCAGGATGCCTTCGTCCCGCAGCATGTCCTGCGTGAACTCGGACAGGGAGGTTTTATGAAGATCCAGGTGCGAAAATGTGTGGTTGCCCAACTCGAACCCGGCTTCGAGCCAGCTCTTGAGCAGCCCCAGCCGCCTTGGGTCCGGCACCCCATCATTTTCGTACAGTTTCCCCAGATTGACGAAGCCGATGGCCGGCACATCATGCCGCCGCAGGGCATCCAACAGCCGTGCCGTCACACCCTCCCAGCCCGCCACCCCTCGATCCGTCATATAGTTGACTGGCAGGTCATCGACGGTGATGGCGATCTCCCGCCCAGAAGTGTCCCGAGACGATACAGGACCACATTGGACGAGCATGAAGGACACGACCAGCAACCCGGCAACAAGTACATTGGCCTTGTTCATCTCCCGGTTATTTTACCGGACTCGTTCGAAAAGCCAAGCTGTATTTTTGTTTATTGACTGGAGGAGGGGAGAGGTTATAGACTCATCACAAGAGGAGAGAAAGACATGAAGACGAGATGGTGGTTCACGTTTCTGCTGGTCGTAGGTTCGGTTCTAATGGCCGGGGCCTGTGCGAATGCGCCGGTGAAAGAAGAAGGCGAACAGTGGATAAGCCTCTTCAATGGCCAGGACCTGACAGGGTGGATCCCCAAATTCGCCGGACGCGAAAATGGTGAGAACTTCAGGAACACCTTCCGTGTGGAGGACGGTATCCTGAAGGTGAGCTATGACGAGTACGAGACGTTCGAGGGCGAGTTCGGGCACCTGTTCTATAAGGACAGTTTCTCACACTACCGGATCCGGGTGGAGTACCGATTCCTGGGGGAACAGACACCGGGCGGACCGGCATGGGGCTTACGCAACAGCGGGATCATGATCCACGGGCAGAGTCCGGAGAGCATGACGCTCGAGCAGAGGTTCCCGGTCTCGATCGAGGTGCAGCTCCTGGGAGGGGGCGGTGAGGGCGAGCGTTCGACCGCCAACCTGTGCACGCCTGGCACCCATGTGGAGATAGGGGGAGAGCTCGTGACACAGCACTGCACGAACTCAAGCTCCGCGACCTTTCATGGCGACCAGTGGGTGACCGTGGAGGTCGAGGTGCGGGGGGGCGAAGTCATCCGCCACTTGGTCAACGGCATTCCCGTGCTCGAGTATCAGAAACCCCAGCTCGACGGAGGCGATGCCGACGCACAAAAACTCATCGAGGCGGGCGCGGAGATGATGCTGAACGGAGGCACCATATCCCTCCAGGCCGAGAGTCATCCCATGGAGTACCGCAAGGTCGAACTCCTTGTGCTAAAATGAAGAAGAATTAAAAAGGGGCCTGTCCCCTTTTTATTCTTTCTCGATCTCGACCGGGATCTCGACCTCCTCGCCCCAGATGTATTTGGCGAACCACTGCCAGTTGTGCCACTGGGCGGCCAGCTGCTCCTTGGGCCGGCTGATGCCGTGGCCGAAATCCTTGTAGACGATGAGCCTGGCTTCTACGCCCACGTCCTGGAGTCCCTGGAAGAGCTCGTAGGCGTTGGGGATGGGCACCCGGCGGTCGAACTCGCCGTGCTGGATGAGCGTCGGTGTCTGGGCCCGGTTGATATTGGTCATGGGGGAGGTCTTGAGGTAAACCTCCATGTCTTCCCAGGGCGTTCCCTTGAGGTAGTGCCGGGTGAAGGGGTGGATGTCCGTGTTGACGTAGTAGGTCACCCAGTTGGAGATCCCGGCGCCCACAGAGATAGCCTGAAATTTTTTGGAGTTGGTGGTCAGGAAGGCCGAGATGTAGCCTCCCTGGCTCCATCCCATGGCTCCGACCCGGTCCGCATCCACCATGCCCTTGTCGATCAGGAAGTCGACACCCGACTCCACGTCCCACATGTCGCCCACGCCCAGGTTGCGTACGTTGAGCGAGCGGAACTCCTCCCCGTAGCCTGCTGAACCGCGGTAGTTGGGCTGCAGGATGAGCGTCCCCTTCTCCAGCCACTGCAGGTAGGGATAGACCCCGCCTGAGACCAGCGCCGGCCGGGAAGTGGACGAGGGCCCGCCGTGGATGATAACCAGCAGGGGATACGTCTTGCCTGCCGCATAACCCTCGGGCTTCCACAGGATGCCTTCGATCTCGGCCCCGTCTTTGCTCTTCCACCTGATGACCTCGCGTCTCCCCGTCCTCCAATCCTTGACCTGGCCGGTCATGTCGGTGACGCGTTCCGGCCTGTAGGGATCGAGGCGGGTTCGGTAGATCTCGGTCAGGGTCGTGCGGTCCATTCCATAGAGTGCCACGGTTTTCCCATCGTCGGCAAAGCTCAGGCTGTATATGTTCTCGGGTGAGGTGGCGACTTTCTTCACGCTCCCTCTCTCCGGATCCAGCAGGAAGAGCTGTCGATACACGGTCTGTGAGGCCAAGCAGTAGATGCCCTCCGCGGTCCATTCCACCGCACTCAAGTTTTCATCGAACGACTCAGTCAGGACCTGGATCTCACCGCCCGCTGCGGGTATTCTGGCCAGCTCGGAATTGGTGTAGTAGCGGTCATCGCCCATCTTGGTACTGAACAGGATCCAGCGGCCGTCGGGCGACCAGCGTGGCCCGCCGTCCGATCCCGGCTGCGTGACGAGGGGCGTGATCTCTCCGCTTGTTACGTCCAGGATGGAGATGTCGGCCTCGGTAGAGGAATTGATCAGAGGATCGGGCCGGTGATCGAAAGCTATCTTTTTCCCGTCCGGTGACCAGCGGAAGCTGCCCACCGTGAAGGCATCTCCCGAGGTGATCTGCCTGGCCTCAGGTTCCCCGTCCAGCTCCACCGCGATCGTCCAGAGATGCCTCAGCCTGTATTCCGCATCTTCAACCTCGAAGCTGCCGTATTGTTTCTCCCGCGCCTCTAACTCCTTGCTCCGCGGCTCCATGGAAGTAAAGGCGATGTGTTTCTCATCCGGAGACCACCGGTAGGAACCGATCCCTTCTTTGTGGGATGTGAACTTGAAGGCCTCGCCCCCCAGGGGACTTATCAAATAGATCTGGTTGCCCTTGTCTCTGCCGGATGTGAACGAAATCCACCGGCCGTCCGGCGACCAAGCCGCTCCGGAGGAGCTGCCTTCCATGGTGCGGGTCAGCTGAAAGGGCTTCTGTCCCTCACGAGCGAGCCATATCTCCGTGTCGTAGCGGTTCTTCTCCCAGTCTACCTGGCGTACGGAGTAGAGTATGGATTCCCCGTCTGGAGAGATCACCGGGCTGCCGGCAGCCTTGAGGCTCAGCACATCTTTGAAGGCCGGTCCGGGGATTTCCTTCTCCTGCTCGATGGCGTGACCCAATCCGGCTGTGATGCCGACCATGACAAGCCCTGCCGTAAGTATAGACATGCCGATCCTGACGAATTTTCTCATGACGATTCCTCCCACAAAATGATGAGATGACTATACGTTCTGGGATATTTCAAGTCAACAGCTTGGGGGGGCAGACCTTCTTACGATCTCTCTTTTGTCTTCCGCGATGATCCGCTTGGTCTGTGCATCCTTTATGAAGATCCGGAGTATGTGAGACGCACTTCCTGCGTCTGGCACCCCATCCACTTTCTCTATCTCAGTGTCGATCAGATAGACATGTCCCGCCTCAACGGTGAACTTCAGGGTGGATTCACCGGTAGTGGCATGCGTGTAGGAGGCGATGTCGACCGTGAGATCGGTATGGAACCTTCGCTGTGTTGTATCGAAAGTCCTGCCTTTAACGAGGACGCGGTGATGTCCCGGCAGGAGTTCCAGGTAGCTGTATTCCCCTCCGTCACCGTATTGGGCCTGCAGCTCTTTGAGCAGCCGCCCATCGACCTCCGCTATTTCCAGCTCGCTGGCCGAACATTTCAGGTAGCCAACTTCTCCTTTTTCCCTTGCAGTGCCCTCATAGACACGAAGGTTGCTGCTCCGCAGGGTGGTTGCAGCCCTGTAATGCGAACACGCGGTGGCCCCCGCGAGTAACCATAGACTAATCACAGATGTGAGGAGCAAACGTTTCCGCATCATTCGGCTCTCTCTCTATTATACGCTCTACCCGCGTACCAGTTTTGAGTTCTAAGTTCGGGGTCGGACCGTAAAATGCATTGATATGATATAAGTTGTCCCTGAAAATGGGTGAAATACCCTCCTTAGAATGCTCGTTCTAAGGCTGAAATCAGCGTTGCTAGGCGGGATGAGAGAGCTGAACAGTGAGATTTCTAAACCAATGCGCAGAAAAGGGGCCTGTCCCCTTTTTCAGTGGGCGGCGGTAGTGGAGACGATGATCGCGGGCATGATGCAGGCCACGAAGACGGCGGCCTGCATGGCCGCGATGGCCTCCCTGGTGGCTTTGCCGGAGAGGTCTCCGTTAACCACATCCTCGATCCGTTTTTTCTTGGCCTTAAGGTGTTTCTTGTCGAAGATCACTTTCAGGAGCCCGGTACTGTCGCCCAGCGACACCAGGACCACGGTGCGGGGATCGATGTCTTCCGCATCCGTAAAGATGGCGTCGCGCAGCCTTTTTATCATCTTTCTTTCCGGTTCCGGGTTAACCTCGGGGTATACCTTGCGCGTAAAGAGCAGCATCACCTTGTCTTCATCGGCGCGCAGGATGCCGCGCCGTACCAGCCCATGGGCCACCCGGTTTTTGAGGTCCTTCAAGCCGGAGAACCGAGAGACCCAGGTCTGAAGCTGCTGATTACTTTTTGCGTTCACAACCTTTTCCAGGCACGCGTCGATCACGGGATCTCCCAACGGTGTGGGATCCTTGAGGACGGCGTATTTCTTCTTCTTGCGTTCCTCGACCGTGATCTTCTCTCTCAACAGGAGCTCGGCGAGTACGGCCCCGGCCAGGGGGTACTGGTAGCTCGTACCCGACGCGATGGTCCCTTCCTCGTCTTTCAAGGCAAGAAGCATGACCTCTTCATGGAGATACAGCTGTTTATTCATCGGCATGGTTTGTTCCTCCTGGAAAATAAAATCTTATCCGAATTTGGAAGCCTCTTCAACCCGTCCGTTCCCGTCTCCCGGGTCGATGCCTCTTCGCCTCAATTCCTCGGCAACCTCCCATTTCAGGAAACGACCGACGGCGAAATACAGGAACCAGATGAATCCCACTCCCAGCCCCGTGTAGAACAGGGACATCGCGACACCATGAAGATGAATGATGTTAGGAAAAAGCAGCACTGCAAAGGTCACCGACAGGAACGTTACCCATAATCTGGCTCCCCAGTGTGCCCCGCTTGATCTTATCATTTTTACCATTCACCTCTAGATACGGACACCAAACGTGATTTATTCAGGATCACTCGTATCTCAGGTTGTCTGTGGGATCCGCGCGGGCCACCCTGAAACTGTGGAAGCTGGCGGTGATAAAGGCGACCAGGACGGCACCCAGACCCGCCGCCACAAACAGCAACGGGCTGATCCCCGTCTGGTAGGCGAAGTTTCCCAGCCACATATCGATGAAGAGGAGCGAAACCGGGACAGCGACCACGACCGCCAGGACGATCAGGATGAAAACCTCCCGAAACAGGATCATGACGATCCGGGCGGCCGAGGCCCCCAGGACTTTACGTATGGCCACTTCCTTGGTCCGCCTCAGTGCCGTGAAAGACGACAATCCCAGGAGGCCCAGGCAGGAGATCAGGATACTCATGACTGAGAAGACCCGGACCAGGCGGTTCTGCCTCAGGTCGGCGTTGTACTGATGATCGAATGCCTCATCCATGAAGGAGTAGATGAAGGGGCGGTTGGGATTCAGCTTCTCCCATTTCTCTTCCAGGAATCCCATGGTCTGGATCAGGTTTTCTCCTTTCAGGCGCACGTAGAGGCTTCCTCTGGGCTGTTGGAGCATCCGGATGAGGATCGGTTCGATCCGGTTGTGGAGGGAGTCGAAATGGAAGTCCCTGACAACTCCGACCACCTGTCCGTCGAAAAAGGTGAACTGCTGGATCCGTTTCCCGACCGGTTTTTCCCATCCCATGGAACGGGCCAGGGTTTCATTGACGATGACCGCCTGCCCGGGATCGGAGGTGAAACTCTGATCGAAGTCCCGGCCATCCACGATCTCGAGACCCATTGTTTCCAGATAGCCGAATCCGGCAAAGAACACGGCAAAGTTGTGCTCCTCCATTCCATCCTGTCCCTCGAATTTGTAGAGACCTCCGGAGGGACTTCCAGGCCGTCCGATCCCGGTTGCGACAGAGATCACGTCCGGATTCTGGAGGAGCTCCTCCTTGAAGGCCGGGATCTTAGTGAGGATATCCCTGTCCCGCAGCCTGACTGCGACGACATTCTCCTGCTTGAAACCCAGATCTTTGTTGCGCATGAATTCGATCTGGCGGCCCATGAACAGGGTCAGGATGACGACCCCGATGGACAACACGAACTGGAACGTCACCAGTGCCCTCCGGGTCCAGACACCCGCCCGGCTGGTGCTGAAAGTCCCGTATATGGCCTGTGTGGGGGCGATGGAGGAGAGGTAGAAGGCAGGGTAGATCCCTGACAGGAGCCCGATCAGGGCACACAGACACAGCAATCCTACGATCAGCACCGGATCGAACAGCATCCAGGACTCCAAGGAAAGCTCCAGGGCCGTGTTGAATCGCGTTGCCGACAGGAGCAGCAGGACTCCGCCGTAGGCGAAGACCAGGGCCAGAAACGTGACCAGCAGCGATTCGCCCATGAGCTGACCGATCAGGTCTTTCTTTCGAGAGCCCAGCACTTTCTTCATGCCGATCTCTTTGGCCCGTGTTGCCGAGCGGGCCGTGGTCATGTTGATGTAGTTGATGGAAGCCAGGATCAGGATGAAGATCCCGATGAAAAAAAACGCATATAGATAGGACCTGCTGCCGAGGGACATCTCGGCACGGAAGCCAACGGTGTTGTAGTGGATTTCGGGCAGCTTGAGGAAGACCGGCTCGAACACCTGGTTGTAAGCGGCCTCATCTTTCTTGATGTATTTTTCATAAAAGGAGGGAAATTTCTCAAAGAAGGTGGACAGTTGGTATCCCCGTGGGAGCAGGACATAGGTATAGCCGAAAATTTCGTAGATCGGCCAATCCTGGCCTTTCGTCTCCAGCTCCCAGGTGGAGAAGGACACGATGCCCCGGATCGGGATGTGTGCGTTCAGAGGTGGGTTTTCAATAACTCCCGTTACCTTGAATTCGACCTGGTTCTCGAGCCGGATTATCTTTCCCAGGGGATTTTCATCCCCGAAATATTTGTGGGCCAACTCTTCGGTCATAACCATTGAATTGGGATCGTTGAGGCAGGTCTCGCTGTCACCCTGGATCAGAGGGTAGGTGAACACCTTGAAGATGCTGGGATCCGCGTACACGATGTCGCGCTCATAGAAGCGAGAATCACCGAACTCGAACAGGACGTCGGGATTGGGGGAGATCCGGACGAATTCCTCGATCTCGGGATATTCCTCCTTGAGACGTGGGCCCAGGGCCGGGGAGGAAATGGCAAAACGGATGGGATCGCCTGAGGTCACATAGGTCGAGCTGATTCGGTAGATGCGATCTGCGTTTTCGTGATACTTGTCATAGGTGAGTTCGTTCCTGAGGAAGAGCACGATGATGATGCCGCAGGCCAGGCCGGAAGCCAGGCCCAGGAAATTCAGAAAGTAGTGGAATTTGTCCCGCTTGATGAGCCGGGATGTGAAAACCATATAGTTTTTAAACATTACGGTGCTCCAAAGAATTCTAATCTTTATGAAAGAGAGAATGGACTTCAGGGCCTGGGCGCGGTACCACAGGCGGGCCCGCAGGGCTCCCTGTTCTTCTCCGATGGAATGGTAGACTTCCTCGAGATCACCGAGCGTGGTCAGGTCCCCGCTGTCGGGAAAAATGTGTTTGAGGAGGCCCTCAGTCAAGCGAGGGGGAGGGGAAACAGGTCGATTTCGCATCGAATAGACCTAAAGGTCTTTGACCGAGGACAGGGAAAGTTTCGGGATGTCCTCCCACATGATCTCCGAGAGTTTCTTGATGTCGAGCAGGGCCTTGATGCCCTCGCGGGTGAGTTTGTACATCCGTTTGGCGCGGCCGCCGCGCTTCTGTGTGGGCTCGGACAGGCGGGACGTGAGGTAGCGCTTCTTGACCAGCCTGTCGAGCGTCACGAAGGTTGCTCCGAAGGACCAGGATTTCCCTGTGATGGAGTTCACGGTCTCCCGGATGGTCACGGCGTATGCATTGTCTTGCAGGCGCCAGATGGCCAGCAGAAACAGTTCCTCGGGCCTGGACAGCAGTTTCATTTAGTGCCTCTCTCACGTATTTTACCTAAAAAATAAAACTAATGGCGGCCGCTGTCAAGCTTTTTATGTTTTAATTTTTAGGTAAAATTGCTCATTTGACTTGACTGCAGAAAAATACTATCGTGTTCTAAAGAGAGATGGGGCAGGCAGGGCGATGAAGTGTCCGCAATGTGGGGCAGACAGCCCCGATAACACAAGGTTTTGCAGCCAATGCGGCTCACCGCTGTTATCCGGGGATGCTCATACCCATACAGATACGATCCAGGCCCCCTACCAACAGCTGCGTTCCGATGACATGATCGCCGCGAAATACCGGATCGTGGAGAAGCTGGGCGAAGGCGGGATGGGGGTTGTCTACAAGGCGTTGGATATCCGGCTCCAGCGGGAAGTGGCGCTGAAGTTTCTCTCTCCTCATCTTACGCGTGACCGTGAGGCCAGGGAGCGGTTTATCCACGAAGCCCGCGCCGCCTCTGCGCTTGACCACACAAACATCTGCGCCGTTTATGAGATCGACGAAACCGAGGACGGCTGGATGTTCATCGCCATGGCGCATTATCCAGGTGAGACTCTGAAGGCACGCATCAAACGCGGCCCATTGAGGCTGGAGAATGCCCTGGATATCGCGCGACAGATGGCCGAGGGAATGTCACGGGCCCACAGCAAGGGCATCATCCACCGAGATGTGAAGTCCGCCAACGTGATCATCACCAACGAGGAAGTGGTCAAGATCGTTGATTTCGGCCTGGCGAAACTCATGGGCATGACCCAGATCACCAAGGCCGGGACCACCATGGGGACAGTGGCTTACATGTCGCCCGAGCAGGCACGGGGCAATGCCGTAGACCATAGGGCCGATATCTGGGCGCTGGGAGTGGTGCTCTACGAGATGCTGACGGGCAGCCTGCCTTTCAAGGGCGAGCGGGAAGAAACCATCATCTATTCCATTCTGAATGAGGATCCGGCCCCTGTTACAGACATTCTGCCGGATATCCCCGTCGAGCTGGAGAAGATCATCACCCGCACGCTGGTGAAAAGCCCGCAGTCCCGCTACCAGCATGTGCGGGATTTACTTGTCGACCTGCATGCGGCTTACATTGCGCTGGAGATTACCCCTGACTGGCGGATCTCCAGGAGCACCGCCATACGCCATCGAAAGTTGGTGATGTCCCCCGTGTTCTGGGTATTTGCCGCGCTTATCCTGTGTGGCGTTATAGCCTGGCTGCTGTTTTTCCCGTCCGGAGAGATCCCTTTCCAGGAAAGGGACTGGATCGTGATCGCGGATTTTGACAACCAGACGGGAGACGATGTCTTCGACAAGTCTCTGGACACCGCCCTTCGTATCAACATCCAACAGTCCCGGTATGTGAATGTCTTCCCTCCCGCACAGGTGCGCGAAACCCTGCAGCGTATGGGTAAAGAGGAGCAGGGAACGCTGACCGATGAACTGGCGGGGGAGGTCGCCCTCCGCGAAGGCCTGAAGGCCGTTCTCGCCTGCAAGATCGATCAGGTGGGGGAAGTGTACAACCTGACCGCCAGCATCATAGATCCCGCCACCCAGATGGCCCTTCAGACCGAGGATGCCCAGGCCCAGAACAAGGATGGAGTTCTGGCCGCTCTGGATGACCTGGCCGGCCAGATCCGCAAGGACCTGGGCGAGTCGTTGAAGGACATCACAAATCAGAGTGTTCAGCTGCCTAAGGCCACGACATCATCGCTCGAGGCCTTGAAGCTGTACGCCGAAGGGGTTTTTGCCCGAGGACAGCGGCATGACGATGAGGCCGTGGCCCTGCTCGAACAGGCGTTAGAGGAGGATCCAGAGTTCGCCATGGCCCATGCACAGATGGGTGCCATCTATTATTGGGGGGGGGACCGAGTCAAAGGGGAAAAGCATTTTTCCCAGGCCCTGGAATTGCTGGATCGGTTGACCGAGCGGGAGCGCCTCACGATAGAAGCATGGATACCCGCCTACCGCGGCAACCGGGACGAGGCTACGATCAAGTACAAGGCATATCTGCGCCAGTACCCGGACGATACTCGGGCCTGGCACAACCTGGCTCACAATTATCTCATGCTCAAACGGTTCGATGAATCCATCCAGGCCTTCAACCGGCATCTCGAGCTCTATCCATCATCTGCCAGCGCCTTCATCAACCTGGCCACCTGTTACACGGCAACCGACCGTTTTGAGCTGGCCATTGAACACTACCAGAAAGGTTTTGAGCTGAACCCGCAGTATCTCAAGGTCAAAAACCTGAACAGTGAGTACGGATTCACCCTGGTTGCCCTTGACGATGTGGAAAAGGCCGAAGAGGCGTTCAACCTGCTTCTCGAAGGCGACGAATCCCTGCAGGCTGGGGGACACAGGCACATGGCGCTGCTCAACATGTACCAGGGGAAGTTTTCCCAGGCGGAGCAGCAGCTCAATGAGGCAATCAGGCTCAACAACACTCTGGACAACACGCTCAGTGAGTATCGGGACCGGATTTTCCTGGTGACGGCACACAGAAATCGAGGTTTGAAGAGGAAGGCCGTGGAGGAGCTGGCCACGGCGCTCGAGATCCGTACACGGTCGAATATCGGACCCTGGTGGCTCCAGCTGGCCGCCAAGAAATATGCCCGGATGGGCATGCTGGCTGAGGCCGAGGCGTTGTTGGACGAAGTGTCCTCTCAGGTCAACCAGGAAAGCCGGAATGACAGGGCGATCATGAACATCCTCAAGGGCGAGATCGCGCTCGTTCGAGGCAATGAGGCAGAGGCCGTGGAGCTGCTCGAGCGGGCCTACTTGCTGAGGGAGGACAATTATGTCCTGGAATCCCTTGCCTACGCCTACTATCAGATGAAGGATCTGGACAAGGCGGTCGAGAAATACAGCGGGATTATCGGCAATGTCGACCTTGGATGGGAGGCCCAGGACTGCTGGGTACTGGCACACTATCAGCTGGGAAAAGTCTACGCAGAAAAAGAAGAGACCGAAGAGGCTCTCCGATATCTGGAGCGTTTTATCGAGTTGTGGAAGGATGGTGACCAGGATCTGCCGGCTCTGGACGACTCCAGGATCAGGATCGACTCGCTTTGGAAGTGAGAAGAGGTCACCTGGTTTTTCAGTCTCCGTGCCGACAGACATCAACGGACTTATGCATGCTCCCCTTTGGCCCGCAGCTGCTCCATGGTCCGCTTCAGGCCCTCCCGGTATGAGGGATACTCAGGCTCCCATCCCAGGATTCGTTTTGCCTTGGCGTTCGATACCCTGCAGTTCATGGTTATGGTCTCGAGGGGGAGCCGGCCGATGATGATCCGCATCAGCCGCTTAGGGATGGACCCGGGTGTTGGGACCCGCATGCACTCCGCCATGTATTGTGTGAACTCACGCATCGTGCAGGGGGTGTCGTCGGCCAGGATGAATCGTTCCCCGCAGGGGCGTTTTTCCACGGCCTTCACGTAGGCATCCGCCAGGTCTTCGACATAAATGCGGGGGATGACGTTGTCCCCCTTGCCCACGAACCGGAATCGACCCTTTTTCATCCACTCGTACATCATGAGGAACAATCCCCCCGGGCCGTAGATCTGGCCCGGCATGAAGACGATACACCCGGGAGGGTCCTTTGCGAGTGCCTCGTCGATCAGTTCATCCACATGTTCCCCTATCCTGGTCATGCCGAACCGCTGGATCGGGTCCTCTTCCGTGAATATCCGGCCGGTATCGGAGTGGAAACTTGTGCCCAGGGTCAGGATATAGGGGCAGCCGATCTGTTCTGCGAGCCGGATGGTGTTTGCGACATAGAGTGTGGTCACTCCGCGAAGCCTTTTGAATCGTCTCCTGGAAATCCGCCCGGGTTTGACGGGAGGCATGGCGATGTTGATGATGAAATCGGGCGCAACCAGCTGGGAGGCGAACGAATCGAGGTCCAGGATATCCCCCACAATACCGGCGGCCCCCACCTGCTTGAGCACAGGAATCCGGATTTTGTTCCTCGTTAGGACCGTGACATGATGACCCTGTTGAATGAGCTTGGGAACCAGTTGGGAGCCCAGGAAGCCTGTGCCCCCGATGACAAATACTCTCAATCGGGCTCGCTGACGGTCAGCTTCACCATGGTGTCGCCCTGCGCGATGGCATCCACGATCTCGAGGCCGGTGACCACTCGCCCGAACACGGTGTGGTTGCCGTCCAGGTGGGGCTGGGGCGCATGCGTGATAAAGAACTGGCTGCCGTTGGTGTTGGGCCCGGCATTGGCCATGGAGATGACGCCCCGCTCGTGTTTGAGCGGATTGCCGGCCACCTCATCCTCGAACTGGTACCCGGGGCCGCCGCGGCCGGTGCCTGTGGGATCGCCACCCTGGATCATGAAGTTGCCTATCACCCGGTGAAAAACAACGCCGTCGTAGTATCCTTCCCTAGCCAGAAACACGAAGTTATTGACGGTCTTGGGGGCATGCTCGGGATAGAGCTCCAGTTCCATCTTGCCCTTATCGGTCTCGATCGCCACATTGTAGGTCTTGTGCGTGTCGATCTGCATCTCCGGTGGTGCGTTCCACTGTTTGTCGGACATTGTTCGTCCCTCCTCTAGAATTTGTCTCCTCACAATATCAAATATCATTTGGAAAGGAAACTCCCATTTCCAAAGTAACAGGGGCAACCTTCCCAGGAAAACAGAGTCTTATAAGATGATGGCACCCCTGTGGCATAGAAAGACCCTTTCGATCTGAGCATTTGAGAGGAGGACAACCATGTTCATGAATTACCTCAAGGTCGCGCTGCGAAGCGTGTTCAAACGTAAGGGGATCTCCTTCATAAACATCTTCGGGCTCACCGTGGGCATGGCCTGCGCGCTCCTGATCTTCCTCTGGGTTCAGCAGCAGCTGAGCTACGACAAGGATCAGGTCCTGGGCGACCGGCTCTACCGGCTCGAGTCCGAATCCTGGGTCGTCATGCCCCCCTATCTGAGGGAGACTGCCGCCGCGTTCCCGGAGGTCGAGGAGGCCGTGCGCTGCTACTTCTGGATGGAGCCCACGCTCAAGTACCGGGAGAACATCTTCACGGTCACGGACTTCGCCATGGTCGACGACTCGGTCTTCCGGGCCTTCAACTTCGACTTCGTGGCAGGCCGGCCGGAGACCGCCCTGGCCGCTCCCTTTTCCATCGTACTGACCGAATCCATCGCCAGGAGGCTGTTCGGGGACGAGCCCCCCCTGGGTCAGGCGATCCGGATGAACAATGCCTACGACTACACGGTTTCGGGCGTGGTCCGGGATATCACCAAGTTTCACTTGAACATCAACGCCTTTTCCGCCATGACCGACATTGTGCGGCGAAACCCTGACAGCGATTTTCTCACGACCCGCAACTACAACCACTCCATCTATCTGCTGGTATCCCCGGGAACCGATATCTCCGCGCTGGCCGAGAAGATCGACAGCCGCGCGCGGGAGGTGGACAAGTTCGACGGGGCCCGCCTGATCCTCCGCCCATTCAAGGACATCTATTTCGCCTCGAACCTCAAGGCAGAGAAGAACACGAAGCATGGAAACATGGGCCTGGTGCTTGCCTTCTCCCTCATCGCCATCCTGATCCTGCTCATCGCCTGCATCAACTTCGTGAACCTCACCGTCGCCCAGACGGGCACACGGGAGAAGGAGATCGCCATGCGCAAAGTGGTGGGGGCGCGGCCGTCTTCCCTTCAGGCGCAGTTTTTCGGGGAAACTCTAGTATTTGTGAGCATCTCCTTCCTCCTGGCCATGGGGCTGGTTACGCTCCTGCTCCCGATCTTCAACGGCCTCACGGGCGAAGAGATCGTGCCCTCGAGCTCGAGTCTGGGATTTCTGGCGATCGTGGCCTCTGTCCTGATCTTCACGGCCCTGGTCTCTGGGGCCTACCCCTCCCTCTATCTCTCCGCACTCAATCCCGTCCTGATCCTCAAGGGGAAGTCGCGGAAAGGCCGGAAGAACTCGGTTCTGAGCAAGCTGTTGATCGCGTTCCAGTTCACGATCTCCATCGCCCTGATCATTTCGACGCTGACCGTCATCCGGCAGCTGAACTTCATGCAGAACAGGGACCTGGGCATGGATTATGATCAGATGCTGACCTTCACCTTGAGGGGCGAGAAGTTCCAGGGGGAGAGGGACCAGCGGCTCAGCAGCAAAAGAGCCTTCAGGGAGAGGCTGCTCGCCAATCCTGCGGTCCTGGGGATGACTTACCTGAATCAGGTGCCCGGGAAGATCACCAACACCTGGACGTGGAACCGGACTCAGGACGATCCCGGGATCCCCCTCAAGGTCATCATGGCCGATCCGGATTTTGTGGACCTCATGGGATTGGAAGTCATCGCCGGGCGGAATTTTTCCTATGAGACACAGACCGACCTGGACCGGAGGTTCCTGATCAACGAGGAGGCCGCCCGCGTCCTGGGCTTCGATGATCCCGTGGGTCGGGCGACCAACAACGGGCGGATGCACATCATCGGTGTGGTCAAGGATTTTCACTACAACTCCCTGCACACCCAGATCGAGCCCATGGCCATCACCTGGAGTCACTGGAACGGAAGGGCCGGTGTCAAGATCTCCGGCCGCAACATCGGGGAGACGATCCGCTTTATCGAGGGTGTCTACACGGAGTTCTGTCCCGGGTTCAGCCTGGAGTTCAGCTTCCTGGACGAGACATTCGCCCGGCAGTATGAGGCCGAGCAGAGGCTGGAAAAACTCCTGGTTTACTTTGTGAGCCTTGCGATCTGCCTGTCCTGCCTGGGCCTCTTCGCCCTGACGACATTCGTGGTGGAGCAGCGGACCAAAGAGATCGGGATCCGCAAGGTGCTGGGATCTACCAGGTCGGGCATCGTGGTCCTGTTCTCGCGCAGCTTTGCCGCCTGGGTGCTCCTGGCAAACCTCCTGGCCTGGCCCGTGTCCTACGTTTTCCTCGAGCGGTGGCTCCAGACCTTCGCATACCACATCAATGTGAGCCCGGTCATCTTTGTGCTGAGTGGATCGCTGGCGCTGCTGGTCGCCCTGCTGACCGTAGGCGTCCAGGCCCTCAAAGCCTCCTCGGCCGATCCCATCGCCTGCCTGAGATACGAATGATCTGAGGGGGACGGAACCTGAAGCAGATCGAGGGTGGGCCCAAAGGCGGGAAACACTCTTTCTCGAATACTAGGCCGGTTTCTTCTTCAGCGAATTGATATTGAAATCTTCGAAGATGATGGCGATGGCGATCTTGGTCATCAAGGTGAATATCAAGAAACCGATGGCGAAGATGCCAGCCGAGATCTTGAGCTCTATCAGGGATGGGCGATAAATGTAGATCTGTCCGAGTACATCCGGTGTGAATCCGGGGATGAGGAGTGCGATCCCTTTTTCGATGTAGACACCGAACCAGATCAGGATGGCCCCGATGTTCAGGGTAATCACATTTCTGCGTGTGGCCGGGATCAGGAAGAGCAGGAAGGCGATGACGCTGATGATGAGAGATGTCCAACCCCACATGACCATGTCGCGGTTTTCGCCGACACCCTTGAAGAGATATTCCAGGTGGACCAGATGTTCCGTATCTGAGTAGACCTCCTTGAATACCTCGGCGGCGAAGAAGAAGAGGTTGATAAACATGGCATAGGCCATGAGCTCCGCGATCTTCCAGATGGCCTCTTCCTTGATCTCGAAGGTCGTGGTCTTCCTGAGGATCTGGAACAGGATGATGAGCACCGCCGGGCCGGAGCAGAAAGCTGAGGCCAGGAACTTGGGCGCCAGCAGGGCGCTGTTCCAGTAGGGCCGGGCGGCAAAGCCGTTGTAGAGGAAGGCGGTCACGGTGTGGATGCCGATGGCGACGGGGATGGACAACAGGATCAGTGTATTCAGGAGGCGTTTTTTGGTCTCGCGCTGATAAAAGTGATTGAAGAGCAGGTAGCTGACCACCACCAGGTTCAAGATGAAATACAGGCTCAGGACCAGGGAGTCCCAGGCCAGGAGTGAGGACGGCAGATTCAGCGTTCCTATCCCGGGGATCATGTGCCACAGCCGCAGGGGATTGCCCACATCTACGATCACGAAAAGTATGCACATGATGACGGCACTGATGGCGAGCAGTTCCCCGAAGATGACGACTTCCTTGAGGGGCTTCCAGTTATAGATGTAGGCGGGGATCACCAGCATGACGGCAGCGGCTGCGACACCGACCAGGAACGTGAAATTCCCGATGTAGTAGGCCCAGGATATGGGGTCGCGCATGTTCGTGACGAGCAGCCCCTGCTTGATCTGCTGGATATAACCCGTACTCCCCCAGACGATCAATCCGAAGAGAAACGCCAGCCAGATATAATAGCGTTTGCTGCCGCTGACGATGACCTTGAAGCATTCCTTTAAAAAGCGGATAAATTTCACTCTATTACCTCATACTCGGATCAAGTTCCATAGAAATAGTAGAATTTGGGCTGGGTGTTGAGCTCCTCCTTGAGGATCAACACCCGTTTGTTTTCTAGGATATACCGGATCTCGCTGTCCGGATCCAGGAGATTCCCGAATTTCCGGGCACCGACGGGACAGACCTCGACACAGGCCGGGTAGCGCCCTTCCCTGACGCGCTGAATGCAGAAGGTGCACTTCTCAACGGCGCCCTTGTAGCGAGGCCGGTTGCCGAGATAGTGAGTATCGGGATTGATCCTCTCCGGGTCCAGCTCCACCTTTCCCCAGTTGTAGTGACGGGCTCCATAGGGACAGGCGGCCATGCAGCAACGGCAGCCGATGCACCAGTTATAGTCCACCACCACGATGCCATCCTCGGTGGTCCAGGTCGCTCCGACCGGGCAGCTCTTCACACAAGGAGGATTCTTGCACTGCTGGCACTGCACGGGCAGGTAAAAATGCCCCTCATGCGGCACGTCCTCGTGTTCGTAGTGTAGGTCGGCGTGCAGAAAATCGATGCCCTTTTCCTTTTCCATTTCCAGGACCTGGATCCAGTGAATTTGGGGGACTTCGGTCTGATTGTTCTCCTCCACACATCCGTAGACACATTTGCGGCAGCCGATACAGCGGGAGATATCGAGCGCATAGCCGAAAAATGTCTCAGGCAGGGCCTCTTTGGCTGAGACCGTGATTTCTTTCCCGTACAGCTGAGTGTACTGGGTCTCCAGGCGTCGGATAACCTCTCCGATCTCCTCCCTGGACATGGATCGGAAATTTTTCTGCAGGAATTCATCCAGAGCACTTTTTGATCCGCAGGCAGCCATAGCTGCGGCGGACGATGCCACGGCCGAGGCCTTAAGGAACGTCCTGCGGTTCAATTTTCGGGTTGAGAGTATGGTCTTTTTTATGCTCATTTAATCTTTCCCGGCCTCTCAGGCGCTGGCTCCGGCTTCATGCTCTTGAATCGAGGTGCATGCGGATTGTGGCAGTGGGCGCACAGGAGATACTCCTTCCGCCCGTTCCATTCGCCGGTCCGGCGCCCATGGATGCCGGCCCGCCAGTCTCTCAGTTTGGGGCCGTGACACTGCCCGCAGAGTTTATAGGATTCCTCGAATGTGATGGGCTCTCCACTGGCCGAGTGCAGAATGTCCCGGTTTTGGGCATCGTGACAGTCCATGCACCAGCGGTTCTCTTCGTCATGCTCGAGCACGATGTCGCCATGGAAATCCTCCAGCTCTCGGCGCTCGAGATTGACTTCCATATCGGCATGGCATGCGGTGCAGGGGTAGATGTCCTCGCTGAAGGGAGGAGGAGGGACGGCGATCTGCTGCTGCGCGTCCGCAGCGGTCTGCGGAGTGGTGTGGATAGGACCGGGAGTTAGGCCTGAGGTCAAGAAACCCGGGCCGAACAGCACCGCTACAGACCAGGCCGCGAGGATGCCTAGTGCAAGCCTTAGTTTTTTCATTTCTCACACCTGTTCTGAAATCATATTAAATATCCCGAATTAATCGGCTTTGTTTTATCAGGTATATCCCTCCTATGTCAACATCCTTGTTACAAAGTTTTGTACACATTCGCCTTGCACGGGCTTGATAAGATTAAACGCGGCATTCCTTCTCATCTTGCTCGACGGAGCTAAATATCAACATGTTCTGGAAATTCTTAATTAACGAAACACGGGCTTGATAAGAACATGAAAATATTAAAAGATAGGGGGAATGGCGATCGACACGACATTTCCCGGACTCGTCGGCTTCCTCCAATCCCATGTGCTGGAGGAAAAGGTCTTCGTCGTCCCCTCATACCGGATCGGCCATCAGATAGGCGAGGCGCTTGCGATACAGGGAGTGTCCTGGGTCAACCTGAGATTCGTACCGCTGCCGGCCCTGGCGAACGAGGTCGCGGGCGAAACCCTGGTCGAGAAGGGATTCCGTCAGATCACGGGTGCGGCTTCGCTCTTCCTGGGGGAGCGGATCTTCAGGGAGTTGAAGAACGAGGGCCGGCTCGATTATTTTGATGCTCTGGAGGCGGGCGCAGGCGTTGTCAGGGCTATCTTGCGGTCGCTGAGGGCTCTGCGGATGGCGGGTGTTACCTCCGATGGATTGCAGCCGGAGCATTTTGTCAGCGACACCAAAGGGCGCGAGGTCGCGCTCTTTCTCAAAAGATACGAGGAGGAACTCGAACGGGCGAAGGCCGTGGACCTGGCGGGACTGTATGGGATCGCAGCCGGCCTGCTCGAGCGGGAACGGGACCGAGAGGCGGGAGAGGAGGAAAGCGTCTATCTCTGTCTCCGGGAAGAATCCCTGACACCGTTGGAGCGGGAGTTCCTGGAGCGGCTTGCGGGCGCGGCACTTGTCCCGGTGCCGCGGGGGGAGGTCTTCGGGCTGGAGAGGCCGAGGGCGTACTGGCCAGAAAAAGGGGACAGGCCCCTTTTTCAAGAAATAAAAGGGGCCTGTCCCCTTTATTCTTCCGATCTGAAGAGGATGCCGTGGCTGTTCGAGCCTGAAAAAGCCCCTGCCCCGTTCCGGGACGGGACCGTAAGTCTTTTCAGCGCCACGGGGCCTACCAACGAATGCCGCGAGGTGCTGCGGCGCGTTGTCCAGGCCAAGTATCCCATGGACGAAGTCGAGGTCATCTGCCCTCCGGGGAGTGCCTACTCCGTTATCTTCCAGGTGATCGCCGCCAAAGCCGACCTCGATGTGACGTTCGCCGAAGGAATACCCCTGGGATTTACCTCGCCGGGCAAGGTGTTTGCCGGCCTCCTGGACTGGCTGGTGAAGGACTTCCTGACCATCGCCCTCTGCCGTATGATCGAGAGCGGTGCGCTGAGGCTCTCCGCCGTGAAGGCAGAGGGAAAGCCCTCGGCCATGATGGCTTCCCGGCACCTCAAGAACGCCATGATCGGGTGGGGGAGGGACCGCTACCCGATACGCCTGAAAAGCCTCAGAGAGAGCCTGGCCAGCAAGGCCGACCTGGCGGATGAGGAGGGAGAACCCGAGCAGGGCGACCGATTGCGAGCGGGCATGCGTGAGGTCGAGTGGCTGGAGCGTGTCGTCCGGAATCTGCTGGAATACATCCCTGCCAGAGGAACCGACGGCCTCGTGGATCTGGGGCTGCTGTGCCAGGGGCTGGCGCAGGTATTAAAGAAGCACAGCCGCGTCCAGGGGAAGATGGATGCGGAGGCTCTCGGGAACCTTTCCGCGCGCCTGTCTGAAGCCGCGGCCGCCGCCCGGTCCAAGCTCCCCTGGGAAGAGGCCCTGGAGTGGCTGCGCGGCCTGGGAGAGGGCCTGAGTGCCGGTGCCTCGGGCCCGCAGCCGGCGCATCTGCACGTCTCGAATTTTCACAACGGGGGTTTTTCGGGCCGGCCCGTGACATTCCTGCTGGGCCTCGACCAGGGTTCTTTCCCGGGAGCGGGTCTTCAGGACCCCATACTCCTGGACGAGGAGCGGGAGAAGATCTCGGCGGCCCTTCCCAACACGTCCGATACACTCCGGGAAAACCTCTACTCCATGGCCTCCCTCCTGTCCTCTCTGCGCGGCCGGGCCATGCTGAGCTATTCCAGCTACGACATCATCGACGAGCGGCCGTCTTTCCCGTCTTCGCTCCTGCTGCAGGCCTTCCGGTTGATCGAAGGAAAACCCGGCCTTGACTATTCCGACCTGCTGGAATCGCTTCCTGAATCGACCGGCATGCTCCCGGGCGGCCTGGATCGCGTGTTCGATGAGATCGACTGGTGGCTGGGCAAGCTGGTCCCGGGGGGGCGTTTCCTGGAGGGCCGGGCCGCGGTCAGGGCCCACTTCGAGCAGCTGGACCGGGGGATCCTGGCGGCGGACATCCGGCGCAGTGACCTTCTCACCGAATTCGACGGCTGTGTTGACGTCTCTGCCGGGGAATACCATCCCCTCCGCAACCCGGACATCGTGGTCTCTGCCACACGGCTCGAGCTGCTGGCAGGCTGCCCTTTCGCTTACTTCCTGAACTACATCCTGGGGATCTCAGCTCCGGATGAGCTTGAGTATGACCAGACACGCTGGCTCGATCCCATGCAGAGGGGGACGCTGCTCCACGAGATCTTCTGTGACTTCATGCGAGAGATCAGGGATCGTGGGGAGCCTGCGGACCCGGAGCGCCACCGCGGCCTGCTTGAAGAGATCGCGGAGGAGAGCATCCGCACGACCCGGGAGAAGATCCCTCCCCCCACTGAGGGGATATTCCAGAGAGAACGCAAGGAACTCATCGAGAGCCTGGGGATCTTCCTTTCGGTGGAAAAGAACCGGACCCGAACCGTGGAACCGGTGTTGTTCGAGGCCGGTTTCGGGCTGAAGCGGCATGACGGGGAGGGGATCACGGATGCGGTCGAGATCCCGGTCGTGGCCGGAGGGAGGATACGTGCGGGCGGCAAGATCGACCGTGTGGACCGTTTGGAGGAAAACCGCTACCGCGTGATCGACTACAAGACCGGGAGCTATGCTCCCTATGAGGACATCGTGTGCTTCAACCACGGAAGGACCCTCCAGCATGCTCTCTACAGCGAAGCAGCGGAGAGTATCCTCAAACAAAAGGGTATAGACAAGGACCCGGTTGTGGTCGAGAGCGGTTACTATTTCCCCACACGCCGGGGAGAGGGGCGTGAGATCCTTTTTAGCCGTGATCGCTGTGCGGGATTCAAGGCGCTTCTGCGGGAGCTCATGAACATCGTGGACTTGGGGAGCTTCCTGGCCCATCCCGAGGCCCGCTGCGATTACTGCGACTATGCGCCCCTGTGCGGGGACAAAGCCGCGGCGAGGTCCAAGCGAAAAAGCGGGCACAATCCCGACGCCTACGGCGTTTTCGAGCGTCTCAAGGATTTCGAGTGAGCAGGGAAACGGCATGACCGAGAGATCGAAACCGGTGGATGCGGCCGCCCGGGATAGGATCAAGCAGGACCTGGACCGGACGTTCCTGGTCGAGGCCGGGGCCGGTTCGGGGAAGACCAAGAGCCTGGTCGACCGCATGCTCGCGCTTCTCAGGCAAGGCCGGTGCCGCATCCAGACCCTGGCAGCCGTGACCTTCACACGCAAGGCGGCGGCCGAGCTGCGCGGCCGCTTCCAGACGGAACTGGAGCTGTCGGTGCGTGAAGATCCGGACGCCGCAGCCAGGGAACGGCTCGGGGACGCCCTCCAGAACCTGGAGCAGTGCTACATCGGCACCATCCACTCCTTCTGCGCCCGGCTCATCCGTGAGCGACCGGTGGAGATCGCTCTCGATCCCGAATTCCGTGAGATGGAGGAGATCGAGGATGCCGTCTACCGGGATAAATTCTGGCACGAGTTCCTGTTCGAGTCGCGGATGAAAGATGCTCCGGTGCTGGAACGGCTCGAGGAAGTGGGGCTTATGCCTGAGGATCTCAGGGACCCGTTCACGACGGTGAGCCTCTTCCCTGAGGTGGAGCTCATGCCCGGGAGGGAAGAGCCCCCGGAGTTCTCATGCTACCAGCGGAAGCTGGAGGATTTTATCAAGGAGGCGCGGCAGGCTGTTCCCGCTGAGCGGCCGGGAAAAGGATGGGACGGGCTGATGCGGATGATGCGCCGCTGTTTCTACCGGGAGCGCAATCTGGGCTTCGGCGATCACCGGGTGCTGATGGAAACCCTCGAACTCCTGGACAGGGGTACAGGATTCAAGAAAACCTACTGGCCGGACAAGGAGAGCGCCGAGGCCTTCTGTACCCGCTTCGAGGCGTTTCAGGAGGAAGTGGTGCGCCCCGCCCTTGAGATCTGGAGGGAATACCGGCATGGGATCATCCTGGATTTCCTGAGGCCCGCGCTGGTATGTTATCAGGACAGGCGCCGCGAGCAGGCCCGCGTGAATTATGAGGATCTGCTCCTTCTGGCGTCACGTCTTTTGAGGGACAATCCCGAAGTCCGGGCCTATTTCCAGCGGCGCTACACCCACCTTCTGGTGGACGAGTTCCAGGACACGGACCCCATCCAGGCCGAAATGTTGATGTATTTGACCGGCACGGACAACAGAGTGCGGGACTGGAGGAAGATCGATCCCAGGCCGGGCTCGCTCTTCCTGGTGGGCGATCCCAAGCAGTCCATCTACAGGTTCCGCCGGGCGGACATCGACACCTACAACCAGGTGAAGCGGCAGATCGAGGCGGCCGGAGGGGAGGTCCTGACCCTGACCTCAAATTTCCGTTCACTGCATGAGCTGCGGGACTGGATCAATCCCGTTTTCGAGACGATCTTCCCGCGCGGGTTCACCCGCTACCAGGCCGCCTTCGCTTCGCTCGATACCGTGTGGCCCAACCGGGAGGGAGCCCTGGCAGGGGTGTACAAGCTGACCGTGCCGGGAGTGAAGTACCACCGGAGAGGAGAAATCGCAGAGCGGGATGCCGCGGCCATTGGCGATTTCATCCAGTTGGCTTGTGACGCACACAGGGATGAGATCCATCTGGCCCGGAGCCCGGAAGAGGTGACACAAGGCAGAACTCCGAAGCCGCAGTGGTCGGATTTCCTGATCCTCTTCCGCTACAAGAAACAGATGCATGTGTATGCCCGGGCCCTGGAGGAGAGGGGCATCCCGTATGAGATCACGGGCAGCGATGCTTTTGCCGGCTCCGAAGAGATCCGTGAGATCGTGAACCTCGTGCAGGCCCTCAACGATCCGGAGAATCCGATCTTTACGGTGGCGACCCTCAGGGGGATCTTCTTCGGCGTGAGTGATAACGATCTTCTCCAGTTCAAGAGGCGGGGAGGCCGATTTTCGTTCCTGAGCCGGACAGAAAGGGAGGGTGAAGCCGCGGTTCGGGACCCGGAGGGGGGCGGAGGACTGGCCGGTAAGGAGATCATCAAGATCCAGGAGATCCTTTCGTCCCAGAGTGCCGAGGAGCGTGTCGGCCGGGTGAATGCAGCCTTGGGCCAGATGCGGGAGTGGTGGTCCTGGACCCGGGCGTATCCGGCCTCCACGGCGCTGGAGAAGATCCTTGAGGCTTCCGGGATCTTGGCCTATCTCACGGCCGGCGAAATGGGCAGCAGCCGGGCGGGAAACCTGATCAAGCTGCTCGAGATCCTGCGCGGTCGGGAGAGGGAGGGGCTGACGGCCTTCTCCGATATTGTGGCGTTCATGTCGGACCTCATGTCGCTCCATAAGATCGAGGAGATGAGCCTGATCCCGGGGCGGTCCGACGCCGTGCGGATGATGAACCTGCACAAGGCCAAGGGGCTTGAGGCCCCTGTGGTCTTCCTGGCCAACCCGGCAGGAGGGAAGGAGCATGAACCGGACCGGCACATCGTGCGCGCGGGTGTGGATGGCCCTAAGGGCTACTTCGTTTTCAAGAAGAAATTGGGGGAGTACCATAGTATCAGGCTGTCTCAGCCCATGGATTGGGCCCCGAAGGCCGAGGAGGAGGCCCGGTATCAGGAGGCCGAGGAAGAACGGCTGATGTATGTGGCGGCCACACGGGCCCGTAATGCGCTGGTGGTCAGCACCTATGGTGCCAAGATGAGCAGCAGAGCCTGGAAGGCGCTGGATGACCACCTGGAGGCCGCCCCGGACGGAGCCCGGACGGCGGTGCCGGAGCTCGAGTTCCCACGGGAGATGGAGAGACCGGAAAAAGAAATGCTCATGTTTTTTCCCGGTGACATCCACAAGGGGAGGGAAGAGATCCGGGCGAACCGGGATAAGGCCATGATCCCGAGCTATGCGGTGGATTCGGTGACTTCGCTGGCAAAGTCGGATGTGGAAACTCCGGTACGCAGAGAGGGAGCCTACGGCATGAGCTGGGGCAGGGTCGTACATGCTGTGCTCGAGGCATTGGGGCGCGGCGTTCTGGAGCGGGAAGGGATCTCGAAGGAAGAAGGGGCGAAACGCCTGGATCTGCTGCTGGAGAATGCGCTGGCGATCGAGGAGCGGGACCCGGCCGACATACACAGGCTGCGGAATCTGGTGGCGGCCATCACGGGGTCCGGGTTCTGGCAGCGCGCCATGCAGTCGGAGAAGCGGCTGTTCGAGGTGCCGTTCAGCGTGAAGGCCGACGGGCTCGAGCTGGGACGGACCGACAAGCTCCCGGTCGTCCTCTCTGGAGTGATCGACCTGGTGTTCCTGGAATCCCTGGGAAAAAAAGGGGACAGTCCCCTTTTAGGCTGGGTGATCGCGGATTACAAGACCGATGAGATCCTCGACGACCTGCAGACCTATGTGGACTACTACGCCCCCCAGGTCCGCCTTTACAGCCGCTTCTGGGCCGAGCTGACCGGGCAGCCCGTCAAGGAGACGGGGCTCTTCTTCACATACCTCAACCGGTGGGTCCCCGTCGACTGATTGGGGGGTTCGTCCCCAAATTGAGAGGGCTAAGAAGATTCGCCGAGGTGTGAGAAGACGGTCTCACGATACCCGTCCGGAATGTCTGCTAATTGAAGCCCCCTGAGGGGACTCAGGTGATCCGCCATACACACGGGAGTTAACATCCCGTTTCGCATCGTGGCGTCCGGGCAGTGGAAGCAGAATTCCAGCTGATCTTTTTCTTCATTGAACTCCGGCGGCGTCTGGATCGCGATAAAATGGAACCTGGACTTTGTCCTCCGGGTGAGTGTTTGAACAACGAACAAGTGGCGCCCCCGGAGCCATCGATACGTGCGCAGCATAAGCCGGTATAGTCCGGGCGGCATTCCCCGGGCCTTCCCGGTTTGGGCGTTGATGGAGTAGAAGTAGAGCAGCCAGCTGGCTTTGTCGTCACTCAGGTTGGAAGGGACATAGGCGACCGGCTCGATATTCAGTTTCTGCTTGATATCCAGGTATTCTTCTTCGAGGCCGGCCTTCTGTATGAATGGGGGGACAGGGTCCCTGGCCAGCACAGCCAGGATCCCGTCGAAATACCTGAAGCGGGAATATTTTGTAAGCAGGCCAGGCAGAGAACCCTGATCCTCATTGTAGATCGTCAATGACAGGGCAAAGGGGATGGAAAGGCTCTCCATCTTCGTGAAGAGTCGTTCCCGGGCCGATTCTATGTCCTCGTGAAAGTCCTGCTGCCCCCTGTCGATGTGGAGGAGGATCCGGTCCACCCCGCTCTGCCGCAGGCGGCGCAACAGCCGGTCGTCGGATTGCTGGAGGAAGACCACTCCGTTGGTCAAGAGCTGTACCATGATACGTTTGTTCTTGATGTAACGTATGATCTCGTTGAGATGGGCATAGAGGGTCGGCTCCCCGCCCAGGATCGTGATGACCTGGAGGTTCCGTTTTCGAACGAGCTGATCGATCTCTTGCTTGACCAGGCGGAGGGGTTTTTCGAACGCGCGGTCGAGGTTGTAACACGACCGGCAGCGGAGATTGCACGTCCGGTTGGGCTCTACGGTAGCATGCGGCGCATCATCGAGGGCATACTTGAGCGGCCGGAGCGAGACCCCAGGATCAATGCTTGATATGTCCATGCTCTTGCTTCCACTGCCTGAACTGTTCCCGGGCATACCGGATTGTGAATCCGGGTTCGTTCTGGAGTCGATCGATGATGTCCCATCGGGGCGGATCCTGGCCCGCCTCCAGGTGGAGTTTGTAGTAACCGCAGGCCTTGAGGATGACCGTGCGTTCCAGGCCCGGCAGGCGGGGAGGCGCAACAAAGCGGAGCCTCGTCCACTGCTCCGAGTCGGGCATGGACTGGTATACCGCATCTGTGGCGGTGAGCAGGTCCCTGACATCCTCGCCTCTGTTGTCGACCGCCTGGATGGGTGCGAGTTCCGTGGTGACCAATGGAACGTCCTGTGTGTAATCCACTGCGATCCAATCGATCTGCCAGAAGCCGCCGGGCGGGGTGAGTTTGACTTTGAGCGTATCCCCGGGGATGTCGCTCACGTCGATGTCATAGAGTTTGTCTTTGGCGATCATGGGCCCACCGCTGTGGATGGTCCCCTTTGTCTCCCAGCCGTCGGGTGTGAGACAGCGGATCTTCATCATATAGAGCTCCTCCCGGTCGTACCAGGACAGGGTGCGGTAGTAGGCAGGACCCTTCTGATCGACCTCCGCATACCACTGATCCAGCCCGTTGCCGTAGAGATCGAGGAACTTGCGCCCCATATAGGCCCCCCACAGGGTCGTGTTGGCGTTGATAACGAGCTTGGCCTTTTTTGCGTCCTCTGGTTTGGGGAACTCGAGGATCAGCTCGTCTTTCAGGTGCTCTGATGGAACGGCATTCTGATCTGTTCCCGGACTCATCCAGAATTCACCATCTTTCTCGGCGATCTTGACCGTGATGTCTTCCCCAGATCCGGAGGAGGAGTGAACCGGGCTCAGAGGCTGTGCGATCGAGGAAACACGGCCCATGACATCCGGCACAACGCGGGTGCCCTGGGGATGATCCGCCACGATCAGTTTGATCTCATCGATGAACTGGGTCTCGTCCATCTCGTTCGTGATCAGCAGTCTGTATTCGCCCGACACTTCTCTCAGGTATTCGAGCTCGCTCCACTCGGCCCTTTTCAGGCCTTCGCTGATGGCTGCCCCGAAGGGCTCCCCGTCGAACACGAAATTCTCGCCATCGTATGCGTAGACAAACGGACAGCATCCCTGGGGGTCAGGGGCGGTCGAAATCCCGATGACCAACGCCACGGTGACGGCGGCGGCCAATCCTAGGAAGATCCCAAGGCTGTTATCGCTTTTTTCCATCCGTATGGATTCCACTTCCTGCACGTTGATTTCAACCCTCTCGTCATTTTTCAGTTCCCCTTTGATCTTGATGCCATCCATGGACCGCACCTTTATTATGTACTCCGTCCCGTCCTTCATCGTGATGATGACCGCTTTCTGGACAAGGATCTCATTGCGTTCCTGGGGGGAATAGTAAACGGTCGATTTAAAGCATGCTGCGGAGAAGAGGATCAGGGTAGCTAATGTGGTCAGGGTTTTTATTCTTTTTTTCATCGATACCTCCCGATCTGGTTCTTCAGATCAATATCCCATGATCTTGGTTATGGCTCCCTTTTTCTTCTCCGGGGTCAGCCCTTCAAACTGAAAGTTATACTGCTTGGCGCTGGCCGCGGAGATGAGTACGCCAATGATCCCCCCAACAAGCCCCACCACGGCCCCAGCCGCCAATGCCATGGAAAAGTCATCGTTGTATTCGCTGGTGGCGACCCCGAGAATCCCGATGATCAGGAACGGGGCAGAGAATCCCCAGAGAAAACCCTTCCCGACCGCCCCTTTTTTGGGCTCGGATTCGATCCCTGAAAGATCATTCAGATTCAGGAATATCGGATCCGCGTTCCAGTAGGGATTCGGCAGGACCTTTACATAGTTCCCCTCCAGCGCCTGGATCTTTCCCTGGATCGTCCTCCCGTCTGTAGTATGGAGAACGATTTCCGGCATTGCTATGGCGGTAATTTCGGGCCGGCTCTTAAGTGCGGAAGGAAAATCCGGAGCGATGGATGCGCAGGCGATCAAAACATTCAGGAAAATACATACAGAGAAAAAACTGGTAAGTTTGCGGAACATCGAACCCTCCCTTTATCGATCTGATCATATGCTGCCTTGAAGCTCCCGTCAATTTGATACCTTCTGCTTCAATATAGACCTGTCGATCGGAAGGGTTGTCAGGAAAATGTAAAGAAGATGTTAACTATTTATAGCGGAACTGAGCGAGACCCTGGGGCAGTGGGACTATTTCTCTTTGTCCATCCGGTACTCGACGGCTTTACGGGTCTCGAACAGGAGCTTCGAGACGATGCGCTCGACTTTTTCCTTGTCCTGTTTCCGGGCGTGTGCCGCCATCGTGTTTATGAGCTGTTCGATCTCGAAATCAGCTTCGATCTCGGGATACAGGCGGGTGGCCATGAACAGGGCGGCGGCGCTGACCTGCATCCGGATCACCTCGGAGATCTTCATGTCATACGTGTCGGCCAGGTAGTGGACGTAATCGGCCAGCCATTCCGGCAGCAGGACCTGAAACTTTTCGACCATGATTCCTCCTCTGTGTCGTGTCGTTTCCTATATGTCTACCAAAGCTTACAAATCTGTGTCAATTGTACTTTAGTACAATGAATCGAACAAATACTAGTTTTGCTAATACTTTCCGGTTCAATTTATTTCCTGGTAAATCCCAAATGGGATAATTATACTATCAAATCTGTGGGATAAGTAGTATAATAAAAACAGAACGATTTCGTGAAGGAGGAACTGTCATGAAACGTATGCTGTATATCGGGACGCTGGCTTTAATTGTGCTGGCGGCCTGTATGTGGAGCAAAGGAGAGGAAAAAATGGCTGCCAAAACTTCCCGTCCCGTGAATCCTGAAAAGCTTTCCAGGGCCACATTCGCAGGAGGATGCTTCTGGTGCATGGAGCCTCCTTTCCAGCAGCTGGATGGGGTGATCGATGTCGTATCAGGCTACTCGGGAGGACACAAGGCGAATCCCACCTATGAGGAAGTCGTTGCCGGCAGGACCGGCCATCTCGAGGCCGTCCAGATCCTCTACGATCCCTCTCGGGTGAGCTTTACCGAGCTGCTTGACATCTTCTGGAGGAACATCGACCCGACCGACGAATACGGTCAGTTCGTGGATCGAGGCTCGCAGTATGCCACCGCGATCTTCTACCATGACGAGGAACAGAAGCGTCTGGCGGAACAGTCAAAACATCAACTCCAGGATTCGGGCCGTTTCGAAAGGCTCATTGTCACGGAGATCCGGGAGTTCGAGGAATTCTTTGAGGCCGAAGCGTATCATCAGGATTACTTTCGGACGCACAAGGCCCCCTACGAGCGCTACCGGTATGGATCGGGCAGGGACCGCTTCATCGAAGAAGCCTGGGAATATGAAGGGAAGCCGGATGCTGACACTCTCAAGTCCGGGCTGACACCTGTTCAATACGAGGTGACTCAGGAAGAGGGCACCGAGGCCGCATTCAGAAACGAATACTGGGACAACAAACGCGAGGGCATCTATGTCGACATCGTATCGGGGGAGCCTCTGTTCAGTTCCCTGGACAAGTACCGGTCCGGAAGCGGCTGGCCCAGCTTCACGCAGCCTCTGGAATCCGGAAATATCGTTCAGAAGACCGACCTCAAACTCCGGGAGCAGAGGACCGAGGTGCGCAGCAAACATGCAGATTCTCACCTGGGGCATGTGTTCCCCGACGGTCCAGGCCCCACGGGTCTCCGCTTCTGTATCAATTCCGCGGCTCTCCGGTTCATTCCCAAGGAAAACCTGGAAGCGGAAGGGTACGGCAGATATCTGGAATTGTTCGAGAAAAAATAACCCGCGGCCCGTGAGCCCGGATACTACGGCTCAGTTTCCGCCCTGATCGTTTTCGTCCTGGTCGTCCCTGACGAATTCCTGCTTGAATTCATCCGGATCGACACCCAGCAGCTCATATACGCGTTCGATTATCTGGGGGACATCCAGGGGTTTGGGGAAGAAATCATCGGCACCGCAGCTCTTGGCCTCGTTCGGTCCGAACGAGCCCTTGTACACTCCCGTCATCATGATGACCTTGGTCTGATGAAGATCCGGTGTGGTCTTGATCATCTTGCATACGTCGAGGCCGTGAACCTTGGGTATCAGGAAATCGCATATGACCAGATCCGGGCGTTCTTTCCTGGCTGTGTTCGAGCCTTCTTCGCCGTCCTTGGCGCTGTATACCCAGAATCCCTGCAGGATCAGGGACTTTTCCAGCATGGCCCGTATCGTCCGGTCATCGTCAATGACAAGGATCTTTTTACCCATACGGCCCCTCAGTTCTCAAATCCACTTCTATTACCTGTATTCTTCATACCATAATCAAACGCGGAGTTCAATCCATCAATCGATGAAAAATACAAACTTTTGACGCCATCACGACTCTTTGAGCTGAGCCAGAAAGGCCTGGAATCGGGGACGGTCCCGGAGCGAATCGAGATCCGGATCGTTCTCGAGCCAGGCCTTGGGCAGCCTTCCGAACAGGCGGGCCCTTTCCAGGCAGGAGATGGCCTTGTCAGCACGGCCCAGCATGGCGAAGTTGCAGGCGTTGGCATAGAGGGTCATGGGTTCTTCCGGGGATTCGGCGAACGATCGCTCCACCCATTCCAGGGCCTGCTGCTTGTCTCCCAGGTGGTTGAGGGCCCCGGCCCCGAAGCTCAGGGCTCGGGCGTCATCGGGGAAGAGTTCCAGATAGGCCTCCGCCCGCTGCAGGCTGAGCTGGAAAGCGTTGTGCGCCTCCATGTCCCTGTCGAGGTCCGTGTTGATCATGCCCAGCAGGTAGGGGGAAGTGAAGTCGTCGGGCCTCTGTTCCGCGGCCTGGGCGGCAAGCTGCGCGGCTTTTTCATACTTCCCCTGGGAAAAACAGTTCCGTGCATAGAAGTAGGAGGCCTCGTAGAGGTCAGGATGGAGACGTAGAGCCGTGTCGAACTCCAGCTCCGCCTCCTGGCGTTTTCTCTGGAGGGACAGGGTCATCCCCCGGGCAACATGGGCCTCGGCCAGGTCTGCATTCAGCGCCAGCGCCTTGCGGCTGGTGGTCTCAGCTTCCTTCAGGTTGGTGTCTCTGGCATCGAACCAGCTGTAGAGAAACGCGTAGCAGTAGCACGCCCAGGCGTAAGCAGCGGCGAATCCCGGATCCAGGGAGCTTGCGTGCAGGAAATGCGACAGGCCGCGCTCTATGCTCTTGCGCTGGAAGAGATAGAAATGCCGCCGCCCCTGCAGGAGGTGGTCGTAGGCCTCGATGTTCTCTGTGGGGGCCGTTGAGATGGCCTTCTTCTCCTGCTCTGTGAGCACGACCTGGAGGGAGCCGGCGATCTGTTCGGCGATCTCCGACTGGACGGCAAACACATCTTTGACCTCACGGTCGAAGGTATCGGACCAGAGGTGGTATCCGTCTTCGGTGTTGATGAGCTGGGCGGTAACGCGCAGCTTGTCTCCGGACTTCCGGACACTGCCTTCGACGACGGTCCTCACATTCAGCTCCTCCCCGATGCGGCGGAGGTCCTCGGCGTGGTCCTTGTACAGGGCCGAGGCCGTGCGGGAGGTCACATGCAGGCCTCCGATCTTGACCAGGGAGTTGATCAGCTCGTCGGCCAGCCCGTCGCTGAAATATTCGTTCTTTTTGTCGCGGCTCAAGTTGGCGAAGGGCAGGACCGCCACAGAGGCCGGGTGAATGTCCTTTTTCCGAAACCCGCCCTCCGATATCTCTTGGAACTGGGCGATGACATCTTCCATGGATTGGATGCGGTCTTCAGGTTCTTTTTCCAGGCACAGGTTTATGATCTGCCGAAGTTTTTCGGGGACGTCGGGCTGGTAGCCTTCCAGTGAAGGAGGTGTGTCGTAAAGCACGGCGGCGGCCGATTCCACGGGAGTCCGCCGGAAGAAGAGGCGCTTGCCGGTGAGCATCTCCCAAAGGACGCAGCCGAAGGCGAATATGTCGCTGCGGGGGTCGCTGAACTCGCTCCGGATCTGTTCCGGTGACATGTAGGCCACCGTGCCGGCGAATCCTTCGGAGAAGCTGTGCTGAGTCAGTGTGGTGGCCTGGTCCCCCTCGTCGCTCCTTCGGCGGCGCGTATGGGCTTGCGCCAGCCCGAAGTCGAGGATCTTGATGTCGCCGCCTTCCGTGATGAAGATGTTGTGCGGCTTGATGTCCCTGTGGATGATGCCTTTCCCATGCGCGGCAGCCAGGCCATGGGCGATGGCGAGCGCGATGTGATAGGTCTCGTTCCAGGGGATCGGATCCTTTGCGATCCGTTCAGCCAGGGTCTCGCCCTGCAGGTATTCCATGACGGCATAGGTGCGGCCGCGCCAGGCGCCGATGTCGAAAAGGATACGGATGTTGGGGTGGGAGAGCGAGGCAACCTTCTTGTTCTCCTCCTGAAACCTTTTGAGAGTCTGAGGATCTCTGGAGAGGTGATCGGGCAGGACCTTGATGGCTACGCTGCGTTCCAGGCGTGAGTCCTGGGCCATGTAGACCTCTCCCATTCCACCCTCTCCGAGTTTGGAGACGATCTCATACGGGCCGAGCTTCAAGCCTTTTCGCAGCGCCATGGGTGATTATCCACCTAGTAATACGCATATCCGGGTCCATTGATTCAGCGAAGTTATTTATATCTTATTGTAACACGCTTTGCAATCCGTTTCGGGCTCCGGCTCGGCCGGGTGTATCGCTCCCGGGACATGAAACGAAATCGTTTAGGCTCCGTATCTATATACATATGTATGTTTCATCGAGATCCGATCGAGGCGAATCTTATACCATCAAAGGAGGAGATCATGACACGTGCCAGCCTTGGAGTCTTCATACTCTGTTTGTTCATGCTCCAGCCCGCACCGGCCCAGCAGCCCGGGGAGGTCAGCTACCGCGACGAGGGGGCCTTTCCCGGAGGAAGGATCGGCGAACGGATCCGGTCACTTCTGGACACGTTCAATTCGAACGATCCTGAAAGGATACGGAGTTTCCTCCAGGAGGAGTGCACGGTTCGTTTCCGGGATATCGCCCCCATGGAAGAACACATCCAGGTGTTCCAGGGGACGTACCGGCAGTGGGGCGGAGCCGATTTCCACAGCATCCGCAGCTATGTGCCGGAGAGAGCGGGGGAGACCGTGGTGATCCTCAAGGACCGCAACTTCGGCGCCTGGCGGGCGTTCGTGCTGAGTTGGGACGAGGACATGGACTTCCGTATCGCCGGGATGCGTATGAACGACGCTCGCACGCCCAGCAACGTCGAGGAACCGGCACTGTCGGAGGCGGCGTTCATTGCCGAGGTGGAGGGGCTCGTAAAGAACCTGTGCGCCAAGGATGTCTTCTCAGGGACCCTGCTTGTGGCCAAGGGAGACAGGGTGCTCTTCACGTTTGCCTGCGGTGAGGCCAGCAAGCGTTTCCATGTGCCCATCGATATCGACACCAAGTTCAACCTGGGATCCATGAACAAGATGTTCACCTCGCTGGCCGTCATGCGGCTGGTGGAAAAGGGAAGGCTGTCCCTGGACGACACGTTGGATAAATTCCTGGATGAGACCTGGCTGCCCCTGGATATGACGGCGAAGATCAAGATCCATCACCTGCTGACACACACGTCCGGGTTGGGCAGCTATTTCAACCGGACCTACAGCCGGAGCTCCAGCTCGACGACTACAAGCCCTTGATCAAGAGCGAGAGTCTGGCCTTCACGCCGGGCAGCAGCTACCGCTACAGCAACACGGGCATGTTCCTACTGGGGGTTGTGATCGAGAGAGTGACCGGGGAGGATTATTTCGACCACATCCGGGAGAACATCTATGCCCCGGCCGGCATGCGGGACTCCGACTGCTTCGAGATGGACTTCCCCGTGGAGAACCTGGCCATCGGCTACAGCCCGGCCCCGGACAGCCCCTGGAAGTGGGAGAACAACCTGTACAAACACGTGATCAAAGGGGGGCCGGCCGGGGGGGGATTCTCCACGGTAAAGGACCTGCACAGGTTTGCGCTCGCGCTTCTTGCCGGGACATATGTGTCCCAGGAGTCTCTGACGAATATGTGGACGGATCAGTCCGGGTCGGGTTACGGCTACGGGTTCGGCATCCAGGAAGGGCCCAGCGGGAAGGTTGTGGGCCACAGCGGGGGCTTCGCCGGCATCAATTCCAACCTGGATGTATATGTGGACAGTGGCTACATCGTGGCGGCCATGTCCAACTATGACCAGGGCGCCGGGGCTGTGACCAACCGGATCGGGGCCCTGCTGGCGCGCGTGAAGTGAGCGCGGTCCCACTCGCTTCCGGATGGCTTCCTCATGAGCCTATCCGACGGATCTAAAACTCAACACGGCTTTGGAGCAGCTCACTTTGCTTGAAAATTGTTATCACAAAATCTTATAATTCCCGTAGCGGAACAGATCATTATATGGAGGGAGGAGAACATGCGGCAGGCACGATTGCGAACGGTCTTGTTCCTGGCGGTGATCGCCGTAGCCGGTTCGTCCGGTGCGGTGATGGCCCAGGAAGAGGCGCTGCTGGAAGATGAGCGCAACACCATCCGGGTCTTCGATCGGGCGGCCCCTTCGGTCGTGTTCATCATCAACAAGGTGCTGAGGCGGGACATTTTCACGCTCGATGTCTCGGAGATCCCCCAGGGTTCGGGGAGCGGCTTTGTCTGGGACAGCGACGGCCACATCGTGACCAATTACCATGTGGTCGAGGGTGCCAATGCACTGACCATCACGTTTTCCGACCACTCGACATTCGATGCCGAGGTCGTGGGCGTGGAGCTCAGCAAGGACCTGGCCGTAGTAAAGGTCGAGGCGCCGAGGGGGAAGCTGCGCCCCATCCCGGTGGGGGCTTCGGGGGACCTGCTGGTGGGGCAGAAGGCCCTGGCCATAGGAAATCCCTTCGGCCTGGATCAGTCCCTGAGTGTAGGTGTGGTCAGCGCCCTGGGCCGTGAGATCACGTCGATGGCGAACCGGAAGATCCGCGACGTCATCCAGACTGATGCGGCCATCAATCCGGGCAACTCCGGCGGGCCGCTGCTCGATTCCCGGGGGCGTCTGATCGGCGTCAACACCACCATCATCACCCCTTCCGGGGCGAACGCGGGGGTCGGGTTCGCGGTCCCGGCCGACATCGTGAAACAGATCGTTCCCCAGCTTATCGAACACGGCCGGGTTATCCGGCCGGACCTGGGTGTGACTTACGTTACCAATGACTCCGTCGCCCGGCGGCTGGGAATCAAGGGCGTGATCATCCGCACCGTGGAACCTGGGAGCTCGGCCGAGAGGGCCGGCCTGAAGGGGATCGCACAAAACCGGCGGGGAGATTATGTGCTCGGCGACGTCATCGTGGGCATCAAGGGCAAAGAGGTGGAAGACTACGACGGGCTGGCCTATGCCCTCGAGCAGTGTGAGATCGGGGAGACCGTGACAGTGGATTACACGAGGAATGGAAAGAAGCGCAGCGCCCGCGTCACCCTCCAACGCCGCGATTGATCGCGCTCCGACCATCTTATCTTGTTGAAATCAAAAAAGTTAATCATATCGATTTTGTTCTATAATAAAAGGCCA
>CBFDBC010000010.1:0-34401 GCA_965602945.1 uncultured bacterium
TGATGACCGAAGGCGCCATCGACAGCACGACCCAAGGGTCACGCGCCGTGGGCAGAGACTGCAGCACCTCCTGAGTGACGTTCTGGCCGACTGAGGTCTTCTTGGTGTCGACCACAGGCGTTACTGCCGTGACCGTGACCTCTTCCTCAAGCGCTCCCATTTCCATGGTGATGTTGATCTCGACGTTCGAGCCCACCACCACGATCACACTCTCCCGGATCTCTGTCTTGAATCCTTCCAGCTCAGCCTTGATGTTATAGTCTGAAGCGGAAGGCAGCGACAGGAAACGGAACATGCCCTCAGCCGAGGTGATCGAAGTCAAAGGCGCTGTCAGTGAACCTGTCAGCGTGACCGTGACACCAGGAAGAGGATTCCCGTCGGGATCGGCGATCTTACCAAATACATTTCCCGTTCTCACCTGTGCCGAAAGTGATGTCGCCAGAACCAGCACAAATAAGATTGTTATGATCTTACGCAATTTTTACCTCCCATTTACCCCGTCTAATAGCAGGGCAAATGTACCCATAGCCCAGGAGTGAAGGATCACTCCCAACGATAGCCTTAAATATGTTGCGTCCAGCTCTGTTGTTCGCACCTCCTTGAAAATGTGGCTTTTTTTTCATTTCACATATTGTATAAGCAAGTTCCATGCCAAATCAGCGCGCACCTTATTTATTTATAATCTGCAACTTACCAACACACCACTTTTGTCGTTTTTACCATCGGCTCCAATTTTTTGGATTCCCTCCAAATTATTGGAATAATCCCTCATTCTGAATCGGTACAGCTCTTTGCCGACAGGTCATGGGATGCCAGCGCGGCGGTTGCAATTATTGAGCATAGGCTCTATGATGAGCCTCTTAATATCTAACCCAGGTTCAAAGGACAAACCGGACGGCCCATGATCTTCAAAGACAACGAATTCAGCCAGCACATCAGGCTCGTGCTGCTGGCCGTGGTCATCGGATTCGGGGCCGGGCTCGCGTCCATCGCTTTCAAGGCGATGATCCACTTTTTCCAGGGAGGGTTCTGGAGGGCCGGCTCGATCCTGGAGGCGGCCGCCTCCCAGCCCTGGTACTGGACCGTCCTGATCCCGGCACTGGGAGGCCTGATCATCGCCCCCCTCATCTACTACGGGGCACGGGAGGCCAAGGGGCACGGGGTCCCCGAGATCATGGAGGCGCTCATCCTGCGCAACGGGCGCATGCCCGCCAGGGTGGTGGCGATCAAGGCCCTGGCCTCCTCGATCTGCATCGGCTCCGGAGGCTCGGTCGGCCGCGAAGGCCCCATCGTCCAGATCAGCTCCGCCCTGGCTTCCACCCTGTCGCGGTGGTTCCGTGTCAAAGAAAAGGGGATGCGCACCCTGGTGGCGGCCGGGGCCGCGGCCGGCATCGGGGCCACCTTCAACGCACCCATCGCGGGAGCGCTCTTCGCCGTTGAGATCCTGCTGGGTGAGTTCGGTATCTATTCCTTCAGCCCCATCATCGTGGCCTCGGTCATCGGCACGCTGACCAACCGCCTCATCACGGGGGAAGACTTCGCCGCCTTCGAGGTCCCCAAGTACACGCTGATCAGCGTGTGGGAGATCGGCCCCTACATCCTGTTGGGGCTCGTGAGCGGGCTGGTGGCCATCCTGTTCATCAAGACCCTGTATTTTTTCGAGGACCGTTTCGATCGGATGCGCCTGCACGCCCTGGCCAGACCCGTGCTGGGAGGGCTGCTGGTGGGGGCGGTGGGGCTCAAGTTCCCCCAGGTCTTCGGCGTGAGCTACGAGTCCATCGATGCCTGCCTCCAGAACAACGTGGGCCTGTGGCTGGCTCTGACCCTGATTTTCGTGAAGATCTTCTCCACATCGACGACCCTGGGTTCCGGAGGATCGGGAGGTATCTTCGCCCCCTCGCTGTTCCTGGGGGCCATGACCGGTAGTTTCGTCGGTTCCGTCTTCCACAGCGCCTTTCCCGCCTCCATGTCCAAGCCCGGTGCCTTTTCCCTGGTGGGGATGGGGGCGGTGGTGGCGGCCGCGACCCACGCCCCCATCACCGCCATCATCATCATCTTCGAGCTCACCAACGACTACAAGATCATCCTGCCCCTGATGCTGTCCTGCATCATCGCGTCTTTCCTGACCGTGGGCCTCCACAAGGATTCCATCTACACAATGAAGCTCACGCGCAGGGGGCTGCGTTTCCAGGAGGGCCGCGACATCAACATCCTGCGGTCGATGCACGTCCGGGACTTTGTCACGCAGGATTTCCAGGCCTTCACGAACACCGAGCATGTGGGCCGGATCATCAACCAGGCCCTAGGCGGCAAGCACCATTCCTTCCAGATCGTGGATGCCGAAAACCGCTACGTGGGGTGTTTTTCCCTGAATCAGCTCAAGAACCTCATGCTGGAAAAAGAGATCCTGGACGCGTTTGTCATCGCCCAGGACCTGGCCGTCACCGAAATCCGGATCGACATCCATGCCAACCTGGAAGAGGCCATGACGATCTTCGGCTCCACGGACGTGGGAGAGATCGCAGTTATAGAGGAAAAGCTCCTGGCAGGCGTCATCAAGCGGAAAGACGTGATCGAGGCCTACAACCATGAGATCATGAAGAGGGAGGCCGCCTCCGGCCTGATCCGCAAGCTCAAGTTCACCGAACAGACTCAGGCGTGTGAGATCGGGGGAGGCTATAAGATCATGGAGATCGAGGCACCGAGGGCCTTCTGGGACCTGACCCTGAAAGAGCTCAACCTCAAAGCCCGGTACCGCATCGACGTGCTGTTGATCAAACGCAAATATCCCCCCCGCACCATCACCATCCCAGGGGCCGACGAGGTGATCAAGAGGGGCGACCAGCTCGTCCTGGCGGGCCTTGAGGAGTCCCTGACCAGCATCACCGCCGATCAGAACGGCTCACCTTGACAACGCCCGGAGTCAAACCTATATTGAGATTTAACCTGACCCGCGAGGCGGATGGGTCAGGTTTTCCGGAGGGATTTATGGAAATCGAGATGAAGATCAAAGGCCTGGTGATCGACCCTATCTCCAAGATGCCTATCGTGGTGCTGGAAGACATCCAGAAAAAACGCATGCTCCCCATCTGGATCGGGGTTTTCGAGGCCAATGCCATTTCCCTCAAGATGGAAAACGTCCACACGCCGCGTCCGATGACGCACGACCTGATCATGAATTTTCTGACCGAATTCGGGGCCGTCCTGGAAAAGATCGTGGTCACCGATGTCAGGGACAACACCTTCTACGCCAACATCCACTGCCGCCGTCACAGCCAGACGTTCGTCATCGACGCCCGGCCCTCGGACGCCATCGCGCTATCCCTGCGCATGGAGGCGCCGGTATTTGTCGAGGAAGAGGTGGTGGAAAAAGCCCAGAGCCTCAAGTTCGATGAAAACCTGGAGGACTCTGAAAAACTCAAGAAATGGCTGGAGAACCTGGAACCGGAAGACTTCGGCAAGTACAAAATGTAGTTATGTCCGCAGTGTGAACAACAGATAGAGCCCCAGGAGACCGAAGATCAGGTTGGCACCCCAGGCCGCCAGGAGAGGGCTCAACAATCCCGCAGAGCCGAGACCCCGGAAGATGCTCACGGCCACCCAGTAGACGACGACGATGACCATGCTCAGCCCGATCCCGACGAGGGCCCCCCTCCTTCCCATGGAAAAAGCGAAAGGGATGCCGATCAGGGCCATGATCAGGCTGACGAGGGGAAAAGACAGCTTGAAGTAGAGGGCCACTCGGAAATCGCCGGTATCGGAGCCCATCTCCTCGACGGTCCGGATGTAGTCGAGCAGGTTTCCGAAGTTCATCTGCTCCGGCTCCTTCCACTCGCTCAGGAAAAAGGAACGGTCTTCGGCCAGCTGCAGGTTCATCTGTTCCTGCCGCTGAAAATTCTGGGGGAATCCCTCCTCGAAATCGAGGGACCAGCTGTCGGCGAGGGAGAGCTCCCTGCCCCGCAGGTATCCCTTCTCCGCGAAGATGCGGCGGTTTATCCGCCAGGCACCGGGATCGACATCCAGGATGGTCAGCTGGCTGAAGGTGTCGGAGATGCCGTCGAAGTGGCCGTAGTGGAAGACCCGCGTCCTGTCCCTGCCCACGATCCAGCGCCGGTCCACCCGGCTGGTGCTGCGGGGCGGGGCATCGATGATCCGGTTCCACACTTCCTCCGCCTGGCGGTTGGTGCCGGGCAGCACGTACTCCTGAAGATAGAACGAGGCAAAACTCACGACGGCAGCCATCAGGACCACCGGGAGGGCCACCCGGTACAGGCTTATCCCGCAGGCCTTCATGGCCGTGATCTCGTTGAATTTGGTCAGGATCCCCAGGCTCAACAGGGTGGCGATCAGGGCGCTCACGGGGAACACATAATACATGTCCTGGGGCAGCTTGAACCACAGGAACTCCAGGAAGATCGCGATGGACTTGCCGTGCCGGTAGACTTCGTCGATGTTCTCGAAAAAATCGATGATGATGAACATGGCCATCATGCTGCAGAAACCCAGGGCGAAGATCGCCAGGTACTTGCGGATGATGTAGCGGTCCAGGATGGAGGGGAACCGCAGGCTGGGCCGGGGCAGACGCAGGGCGCGCCGGCGCGGTGCTTCAACGGCCGCGGGGGCCCGCCTGGACCACAGACGTCTCACCCACCGGAACAGGGCCCACTCCCTGTGTGCCGTGATGAAGAAGTAGAGCCCGCAGACAGCCAGCAGGATGTTGGGACCCCACATGCCCAGCCAGGGCGCCATGTGGCCTTCCCGTGCCAGGCTCTCGCCGCCGGTGATGAGTGCGTAGTAGATGGTGATGATCACGATGCTGATCGTGAAGCCGCTGGTGCGGCCGCCCTTCCTGGTGGTGGCTGCCAGGGCGATCCCCAGGAGGGCAAAGACAAAACAGGCAAAGGGAAGCGAGAACTTCTTGTGGATCTCGATCCAGTGCCTCCTGAGGCTCCTCATCTGCCAGGGCACGGGAGAGCCCAGCCCTGCTTCGGGCAGGGCGTCCAGCTCAGCCTGGAGGCCGGCCGCATCCACCCACAGCTCCCGGATATCCTTTTCACGGACATTCTTGCTGGCGGAGATCGCGGCAAAGAAGCTCCCCACATCCAGCTCCACTTCCCGGTGTTCGAAGGTCGTGACCTGATACTCTTCCGGATTCTGAGGGTGATAGACGTGGACACGACCCTGGAAGAGCTCCAGGACCGCGCGCCGCTCTTCGCCGAATACGTTCATGCGCGCCCTGGCCGCGAACACCTCTGCCGGAAGCCGGCCCTCTTCGGAGAGATGGACAAAGACGTTATTCCAGGATTTATCGGGAGCCACCTCCTGGATGTAGAGGACCACACCCGGGATGTCCTCGTTGAACTCCCGGGGCGTTATGTCGAACTGGATGCGGGTCAAGACCGAGCTTACAAAGGTCCTCACGAATGTATAGTTGGCGCGGGGAGCGCTGTACAGAAGCAGAAAGGACGTCACCAGCCATCCACAGAACGAAAATATCAGGACCGGCCGCAGGAGCCGCCTGTTGCTGATTCCCAGCGTCTTGAAGGCGGTGATCTCCGAGTCGGACGACATGCGGCTAAGGCCGGCCAGGATGCCCATGAGGACGGACATGGGTACCGTGAAGGCCAAAACCGAGGGGAGGAGATAGACAAGGAGTGATAGGACGGTCTTGAGGGGGACTCCCCGGTCGATGAAATACTCGGAGAGCAGCAGGATCTGGTTCATCAACAGCACAAAGGTGTAGATCAGGAGCCCCAGCGCGAAAGGGGGAAAGAGCTCCTTGAGGACGTACCGGTCGAACAGTTTGATCACTGTTCCCATTTATAGCATAAAGCCTGAACAAAAAAAAAGCCCCGGGCCGAAGCCCGGGGCTTGAAATTCCTTCTTTGGAAAAGGAGCCTAGTACATTCCGCCTCCGGGAGGCATGGCCGGCATGTCCGGTTTGTCTTCCGGGAGCTCCGACACCAGCCCCTCTGTGGTCAGCATCAGGCCTGCGATGCTGGAGGCGTTCTGGAGCGCGGTGCGCACGACCTTGGTGGGATCGAGCACGCCGCCCTTGACGAGGTCTTCGTACTTCTCGGTAAGGGCGTTGAAGCCGAAATCCTTTTCCTTCTTCTCCTTGACCTTCTCCACGATGATGGAGCCCTCTTGTCCGGCATTGTGGGCGATCTGGCGCAGCGGCTCTTCCACGGCACGCTTGATGATGTTGACACCGATCTGCATGTCGCCTTCGAGCTTGAGCTCGGCCAGGGCCTTCTGGCTGCGCAGCAGGGCCACGCCGCCGCCGGGCACGATGCCTTCCTCGACCGCCGCCTTGGTGGCGTGCATGGCATCTTCCACGCGGGCCTTCTTCTCTTTCAGCTCGGTCTCGGTGGCGGCCCCCACTTTGATCAGGGCCACTCCGCCGACCAGCTTGGCCAGCCTTTCCTGGAGCTTCTCACGGTCGTAATCCGAGGAGGTATCCTCGATCTGGGTCCGAATCTGCTTGATGCGGGCCTTGACTTCATCGCTGCTGCCTTTGCCCTCGACAATGGTGGTGTTGTCCTTGTCCACCACGATCTTCTTGGTCTCACCCAGCCAGTCCACGGTCACGTTCTCGAGCTTGACACCGATGTCCTCGGTGATCACGCGGCCGCCGGTCAGGACTGCGATGTCCTCCAGCATGGCCTTGCGCCGGTCACCGAAACCAGGCGCCTTGACCGCGACGCACTGGAAGGTGCCCTTGAGCTTGTTGACGACCAGGGTGGCGAGGGCCTCGCCTTCGACATCCTCGGCGATGACCATGAGGGGGCGGCCCATCTTGGCGATGTTCTCGAGCAGGGGCAGGAACTCGCGCAGGTTGCTGATCTTCTTCTCGTACAGCAGGATCACGGGATGCTCGAGCACCACCTCCATGCGGTCCGGATCGGTGATGAAGTAGGGGGAGAGGTATCCGCGATCGAACTGCATACCTTCCACGATCTCCATCGTGGTGTCCAGTCCCTTGGCCTCTTCCACGGTGATGACTCCGTCCTTGCCGACCTTTTCCATGGCCTCGGCGATGATCATGCCGATGGACTCGTCGTTGTTGGAGGAGATGGCTCCGACCTGGGCGATCATCTCGCCGCTGACGTCACGGCTCAGATCTTTGAGCCCGTCCACGATCACGCCCACAGCTTTGTCGATGCCCTTCTTGATCAGGGTGGGGTTGGCTCCGGCCGTGACATACTTGAGGCCTTCGGCATAGATGATCTGGGCCAGGACCGTGGCGGTCGTGGTCCCGTCACCGGCCACATCGGAAGTCTTGGATGCGACTTCCTTGACCAACTGGGCGCCGATGTTCTCGATGGGGTCTTCCAGGTCGATCTCCTTGGCCACCGTCACACCGTCTTTGGTGCTGGTGGGGGAGCCGAATTTCTTTTCCAGTACGACGTTCTTGCCCCGGGGGCCGAGGGTCTCTTTGACCACGTTGCTCAGCGCATTCACACCCCGCAGCAAAGCCTGTCTGGCTTCGTCGCCTAAGGTTATCTGTTTTGCCATTTTTGATCTCTCCTTGATACAGTAATGTTTGTTTTGATTAGGAGATCTTCGCTAAGATCTCTTCTTCGCGCACGATCACGTGCTCTTCACCCTCGACGGTCACGTCGGTTCCGCTGAACTTTCCGATCAGGACCCTGTCACCGGCCTTGACCTCGAGAGGGATGACCTTGTCGCCCTCGATGCGGCCCTTGCCGACTGCGATCACTTTCGCCTCCAGGGGTTTCTCCTTGGCAGTGTCCGGGATGATGATTCCGCCCTTGACCACTTCCTGCTCTTCGAGCCGTTTGAGAAGTACTCTGTCATACAAAGGCGTCACTTTCATGATTGATACCTCCTTTAAGATTTTGGATTATTTCTGATTAGCAGTTAAACTGTACGAGTGCTAATATATAAAAAACCTTCCCCGTTGTCAAGTGATATTTGTGATTATTTAGCACTCCGATACATTGAGTGCTAAATAATCAGATCCGCGGAGCAGGACAGGGCGGATTACTTCAGGTCCAGGGATTTGCTCAGGTTGTGCAGGGTGTTGCGGTGGATGCCCAGGGCCCTGGCCATCCGGGTCTGGTTGCCGTTGTATCTCTTGGAGACGGTCAGGATGTAAAGCTTCTCGAACTCCCGGAGGGCGTCCCTGAGGGGCAGCTCATTCTCGACCAGATCCTTGACCAGAATCTTCATCTTGGCGTTGATCGTCAACTGTTTAAAGTCGTGTGGCATCCTTCCCCTCCTTGCCGAAGATATCCTCATAGGCCGTGGAAAACGCCTCCTTCAATTCCTGGGGTATGAGATCGATGAGGCCCCGGGTCACTTCCACGCAGGGAGGCGCGAGGATCGAATTCCTGAGCGCATCGCTGTTGACCGGGAACACCAGCATGGCGAAGACCAGGATACCGCCGATCAGGGCGCCCTTGAGCAGACCCAGGGCTCCGCCCATGGTATGATTGAGGAACTTGAGCGGCCCCTTGATGGCCTTCGAGAACATCCGACCGACCAGCCAGCCCGTGATCAGCACGACCACGAAGATAAGCAGGAACGCCAGAAGGCCGGAAACGTTCGGGTCCTTGATCAGCGGCCCGAACGCGGAGGCCACCACGGAATACAAAGCCAACGCCAGGAAGAGGCCCACGATCACGGCCAGGATCCCGACGACCTGCCGCACCAACCCCTTGATGAATCCCAGGATCAAGGCGGCCAGCAGGATCAGGAGGAGCACGATATCCAACCAGTTGAAACCCATCTACGGCCTCCTTATCTCCAGTTCCTCGACCATCCGGAGCTGCCCGGCCCGCAGCGATCCGAACGGAATATGAGGTTTGATGCTGCCGTGGAAATCCGAGCCTGCCGTGGCAACCAGGTCGAATCTACGGGCCAGGGACAGGTACTCCCGTGTCTGCTCCTCATCATGGTAGGAAGTATACGCCTCCAGGCCCTGCAGTCCCCCCTCCTTGAGCACTCGCAGATCATCCGGGGTGGTCTGTTGGAAGGAGGCACCGGGATGCGCCAGCACCGGGACCCCCCCGGTGGTTGGTGCCTTCGCCAGCACCTCCAGCAGGCCGATGCTCCGGCGCTCCACAAAGGCCGGCCGGCCCTCCATGAAATAGTCCCTGTAAAAGGAATAGGGAGCGAGCGAGGGATTGTCTCCCTGGAAATAGCGGTCAAAGGCCGGGTCCCCGCCCTCCTCGGCCTTGCGCAGCACGACCTGGGCGATGGTCACCCCCAAGGGTGCAAAGGGAGCCGAGGCGTCCCGGACCTCTTCCCAGGTCAGATCGAAACCCAGCTGGACGAGCCGGCTCACGCGCTCCCGGGCTTCGAGGAACCGCCCTTCCCTCACCGTCTCGATGAGTTCCTTGAGGGGCTCGGAATCCCAGTCGACAAAGGGCAGCAGGAGGTGGAACTCGCGGTCCTCGAAGAGCGTGGTCAGTTCGATACTGGGTATGATCCGCACGCCCTCCTTCTCTCCCAGATGAACGGCTTCGGGATAAGCTGCGGTGGTGTCGTGATCCGCGATGGCGATGGCGGCCAGATCTTTCTCCCGTGCCAGGGCTACGAGGCAGTGGACAGGAAAATCTCCGTCGCTGCTTTTGTGGGAATGGATGTGCAGATCGACACAGCCGGACATCACAGATCGTCTTTTCCGGTCAACAGCCTGAAGATCTCCCGATAACGCTCGGCTGTCTGCTGGATGATGGAATCCGGCAGCACGGGAGGATCCGACTGCTTGTCCCAGTCCGTGCTTTCGAGATAATCCCGCACGAACTGTTTGTCCAGGCTGAGCTGAGATTTTCCGGGAGCATAGGTGGAGACAGGCCAGAATCGCGACGAATCCGGTGTGAAAATCTCATCCACCAGTATGATCTCGCCCTCGAACACTCCGAACTCGAATTTGGTGTCAGCGATGATGATCCCCTTGGAGAGGGCATGCAGCGAGGCCTTCTGATAGAGTTCGATGCTGATCCTTTTGATCTTCTGGGCCAATTCCGCGCCGACCATCTTCTGCATCTCCTTGAAGGAGATGTTGATATCGTGCCCTTCCTCCGCTTTGGTGGCGGGAGTGAAGATGACCTCTTCCAGACGGTCACCCAGCCGGAGCCCCGAAGGCAGCTTGACCCCGCTGGTCCGGCCGCTGGCCTGGTAATCTTTCCAGCCGGAGCCTGCCAGGTATCCCCGGACCACACACTCCACGGGAAAGACCTCGGTCCTCTTCGTCAGCATGGATCTTTTTTCCAGGAGCGTGCGGTACTTGTGCAGCACGGCCGGATACTCATCGATCTCGGTGCTCACAACGTGGTTGGGGCAGATGAGCGAGGTGTAATCGAACCAGAACTTGGAGACCTGTGTCAGGACCCCGCCCTTGTCCGGGATGAGCGAGGGCAGCACATAGTCGAAAGCGGAAATCCGGTCGGAAGCCACGATGAGCAGGTGGTCTTCCACTTCATAGACCTCACGGACCTTCCCTTTTTTAAAGAGTTTCAATTCCGGGATATCGGTGTCGGATAGTCTGTTGTTCATGTTCACCTCGAATCTGATGGCGGGACGGGAATTTCCACAAGAGTCACGGGCCCCCTCCGATGAAATTCAGGAGCCTCCCTGCCCTATGAGCTTCCCGCCGGTAAGAGTATAGGTTTTTTTCACAGTGGGTGCAACACTTAATGGAAAAAATGTGGGCGTCTTCGAGCCCTGCCTCACGCAGCTGGCCGCGGTTGGCCGCCCTGAGGTCGAACAGGTATTTTCCCGGAGATCCCTGAACCGGCTCGAACAGGTCCTGGGGATGGCTCCGCCCGGCGAAGGAGCGGCACACGTCGCTCCCCACTTCGTAACACGCGGAGGCGATACACGGGCCCAGGACCGCGCGCAGCTCCGACGGTCCGCAGCCGAATGCGTCCCGCAGGGTACGCACAACCTTTTGCACGATCCCCAGGTTCGTTCCCCTCCATCCACAGTGAACCGCAGCCAGCACCGCCCCTCCCGAATCGGAGATGAGGACAGGCAGGCAGTCGGCGGTCCTGATCACCAGCAGGAGACCGGGCAGGCTCGTCACAAGAGCATCTCCCGTGAGCGGGCCCTGGGGATAATCGGTCAAGAGGTGTATGGTATCGGAATGTTCCTGAGTGAGGGATACGCTCCGCAGGCCTCTCCGGCTCGACTCCTCCTCCAGGACACTCAGGCTCAGGCCCCTGGTCCCGAATCCATGCCAGATCCCGGCCTCACCCGTAAAATCAGGCGAAGAACAGTAAAGTCCCTCGTGGGTAACAAACATGGCGGATTATTCCGGCGCCGTGAAGGCCTCGAAATTGAAGTGGCGGTAATGCTCTATGACATCCTGGATCAGGGTTGTCTTCTCCATTTTCAGGATATCTCCGGGAGCGATCTCCTCCATGAAAGCCCGCTCGCTATCCCGAAAGGGGCTGGATCTGTTTTTTCTTCCGCGTGTTTTCAGCCTCAAGGTCAGTTCCAGAGCATTCTTCGGGAGCTGGATGAGATACAGGAAGTTGTCGATACGCGACTTCGGGAAGAAGATGTGGAACTCCATGGTCTTTCCCCTCTGACGCTTGAGCGCGGTCCGGATGCTGTACTGTTTGAATTCTTCCTCCAGGCTCTCGAAGGCCGGCTCGGCGATGAATTCGCAGAACTGGTTGAAATTGTCCAGGGCCTCCTGTTTACTCTCCCGGAGGATCCGCAGTTCCTCGAAATAGTTTGCCAGATTCAGTTTCCAATCGACCATCGGAGGCCCTCAGGGTTTTGCTTCGCCGCCTATTCTAGCACAACGCCATCCCGCTGTCATTGTCCTAGCGGTCCGCTTGAAGACGCCGCGCGAACTGCTCTCCGAAGCGCTCGGCCTCCTGTAGGTCAGGCATTTTTGGGGTTCCCACATACTCCAGGGTATCAACGATCTCCCACTTCAAGGGCTCCACGATCTGCCGCAGCTCGCGCAGCGCACCTCCGCTCCAACCGTGCCCTCCGAAATAGGCCGCTTTTTTGTTCACGATCCTCTTGCGGGCTGCCATGTGCAGGGCCTCAGCCACGGGCGGAAACAAAGAGACTTCGTAGGTGGGGGCACCCACGACAACCCCGCTTTTGGTCCACAGGGAAGGCAGGATGCTGCTGACATGTGTGCGGGCGGCGTCGAAGATCTCCACGGGCAGGCCGGCCTTCGCGATCCCCCGGGCCACGGCATTCATGGTCATCTCCGTGCTCCCATACATGGAGGCATAGAGCAGGGTGACGCCCGGTTCGCACTTCCCCGAGGCATACTCGGCCCAGCGCCGGTACAGGTCGACGATCCGGGAGACATCCTTGCGCCAGACCAGGCCGTGCGAGGGTGCGATCACGTCCACGGGCACGTCCTTGAGTTTTTCTATGGCACCCAGGACGCGGGAGCTGAAATTGGCGATGATGTTGACATAGTAACGCAGGGCCTCTCTTTCATAGAAATCCCTATCCAGAGATTCATCGTCGAAGATACCTCCCCGGACAGCTCCGTACCCGCCGAATGCATCACAGGAGAACAGGACCCGCTGCGTCGTCTCGTAGGTCATGATGGTTTCCGGCCAGTGCAAAAACGGCGTGGAAAAGAACTTCAGCTCGTGTTTTCCCAAAGACAGGGTGTCCCCATCCTCCACCACGATCACGTTTTCGGTGATCTCGAAGAATTTTTCCAGCATGTCCCGGGTTTTGCGGGACCCGACGATCTTGACCTCGGGCGCCAAGCGGCGCACGATCTTGATCAGCCCGGAGTGGTCGGGCTCCATGTGGTTTATTACGATATAATCGATACGGGAGATGTCGGCAATCTCCTCGATCTGCGAGAAAAACTCATCCCCCTTGTTGGACTTAGCCAGGTCGATGACAGCTTTTTTTTCATCATCGATCAGGTAGGAATTATAGGTTACTCCGGTGTCCGAGATCGGCCAGATCCCCTCGAACAGATCCGTGGTCCGGTCGATAATCCCGATCCAGTAGACATCAGGTTTGACCTCAACTACCGGCATGTCTAACCTCCAGTTTGAAGATTTGTGTATTATAGTCCATCTCCCTCTCCCTGCCAAGGTCTCCCGGAGAGTGGACGGGACAGCCGGAATTGTGTTACATATGGTGGAAATATTGCGAATACCGGACACACACGCATCAACAGGAGCGCAGAATGGCCAACGGTGAATCGAGCGAGAGAGGGAACTGGGGTTCCAAGGTCGCCTTTATCTTTGCCGCCTCCGGATCTGCCATCGGGCTGGGCAGCATCTGGCGATTTCCCCTGTTCGTGGGGCTGAACGGAGGGGCGGCCTTCGTCTTCACATACATCTTGGCGGTCTTTTTCATCGGATTCACCGTCATGCTGGCGGAGCTGACCATCGGGCGTCATGCCCAGAAGAGCCCGGTGCCCGCCTTCAAGCACATCAAACCCGGAACCCCCTGGGTGCTGGTGGGATACATGGGCGTCATCTGCGGTGTCTTCATCCTCTCCTACTATTCGGTCATCGCGGGCTGGGCGGCCGGTTATTTCTACAAGACCGTCACCGGCGCCTTCCCCGGCCAGATCAACTGGGAAGACTCAGCCTCGCTGTTCGCGCAGTTCGCGGCCGACCCGCTGCAGGTCCTGATCTGCCTGGCCGCCATCATCGCTCTGACGACCTACGTCATATCCAGGGGGGTCAAGGCCGGCATCGAGCGCTGGTCCAAGGTCCTGATGCCAGTGCTTTTCGTCCTTATCCTCATTCTGGCCGTCCGCGCCCTGACCCTTCCGGGGGCCAAGAACGGACTCCTGTTCTATCTCAAACCGGTTTTTTCGGATTTCAGCCCCACGATCCTCTTCTTTGCCGTGGGCCAGGCCTTCTTCTCCCTGAGCCTGGGGATGGGGACCATGATGACCTACGGCAGCTACATCCCCAAGCGGGACAACCTGGTGTCATCTACGGGTTGGGTTTGTTTTTCCACCGTTCTGATCGCAATCCTGGCAGGGATCATAATCTTCCCCACACTCTTCGACACGCTGCAGCTGACGCCCGAGCAGTTCAAGCAGGAGTTCGTGGTCGACACCGGGCTCATGTTCCAGGTCTTTCCCATCATCATCTCCAAGATGCCCGGAGGCTACATCTTCGGCATCCTCTTCTTTGCCCTGCTCCTCATCGCCGCCCTGACCTCCACCATATCCATGCTGGAGGTGCCCACGGCCTACCTGGTGGATGAGCGCCGTTGGAGCCGGGGCAAGGCGGCGCTGGTCATCGGCATCATGTCCTTCGTCCTGGGGATCCCCTCCGCCCTGTCCGCCGGGGGGGTATCGTTCCTGACTCAATTCAACTACATGAGGAAGATGGATCTGATCTTCGGAAACATCCTGCTGGCTGTGGGCGGGCTCTTCATCTGCCTCTTCCTGGCCTATGCCTGGAAAATCCGCAATGCCCTGGCCGAGATCTCTCTGGGATGCAAGAACTTCCGGCTGAGGCCGGTGTGGGTCTTCAACGTCAGGTTCCTGGCTCCGCTGGCCGTCATCCTTATCCTGATCTTCATCCGGGTCCTTACGGGTTGAGATCCCGGACCGACCTGTTACGGGCGTGCCCATGAGCGATATAAAAAGCCGGAAGGATGTCCCCGCCCTCCTGCTCAAGCTGGCGGTGAGCCTCGGGCTCCTGGCCTACATCGTCCTCGAGCAGGCCCCGGTCCCGGACATCCTGCGTGTCCTCCGCGGCGTGGATATGTTCTGGCTCCTGGCCTCGTTCTCACTCCATGCCCTGGGCCTCTGGATCAGCGCCGTGCGCTGGCGCATCCTCATCCAGGCCCAGGGAGATACCGTCCCTCTGGGTTACCTGGTGAAATCCTACCTGGTGGGGACCTTCTTCAACAACTTCCTCCCCACACGCTTCGGTGGAGATGTCGTGCGGATCTGGGACGGCTCCCACTACTCCCGCTCCGTGCTGAGGTCCTCGGCCGTGGTGCTGGTGGAACGGCTGACCGGTGTCATCGTCCTGCTGCTGCTCGCGCTGACGGCTTCACTCGTACGGCTGGACATGGCCCGCGAGTTTCCCGTCATCTGGCTGGCCATGGCCCTGGCGTCGGCGGGACTGGCAGCCCTCTTCGGATTCCTGACTCCGCTCGGCGAGAGACTGCTTCGCCGCCTGCCAGAGCCCGGTTTTTGGGGCAGGCTCAAGGGAAAGGCCCTGGAATTCCGGGAGGCCGTGCTCGTGTACAGGAGCAGGAAAGGGGCCGTCCTCAAGGCCCTGTTCTGGGCTCTGCTGCTCCAGATCAACGTGATCGTCCACTATTACCTGGCGGGGAAAGCATTTCACCTCGAGGTGCCCCTGCTGGATTATTTCATTTTCATCCCGGTGGTCCTGCTCGTCCTGACCATCCCCATTTCCATCGGAGGGCTGGGCGTGCGGGAAGCCCTGTACATCTCGATCCTGGGATACTACGCCATCTCCGCGTCGGCCGCCGTCGCCTTTTCACTGATAGCCGACACCGCCTTCACCCTGGCCATCGGTCTCATCGGCGCCGTGATATACATCACACGGAAGAAGCCCGGGCAGGTGCCACGCTGACCCGAAAATGGTACAATTGCCTAAGAGACTTTGGCGGATGTTAATCCGGGAAAACAGATCCTTCGCAGTGCGCCCCTTCTTATATCTCTTCCTGGCAGCACTGCTCATCCCTGCAGCCGGGCATTCCCGGCAGGACCCGCAGACGGACGTGACGGATTACGAAAAACGCCTGAACAAGCTGGCGGCCGAGATCACGACCCTGCAGGCCAACATCACCCGGGAGAAGAAAAGGGAGTCATCGGTGCTGGCCCGGCTGGGACAGCTGGGGCTGGAAAAAAGGCTGATCCAGAAACAGATCGACATGTATGACACGCAGCGGGAACGGACGCTCCAGGAGATCGAAGACCTTAAGGACGAGATCCCCCTGATGGAGGCTTCGCTGGAGAGGGAACGGGAGGCGATCGAAAAGATCATCGTTACCCTCTACAAGTTCGGCCGGTACAACTACATCGAGCTCATGCTTCAGGCCGACAGCATCGGCAGCCTGCTCTCAGAGAACAAAAACCTGGTGATGCTGGCGGAGGAGCAGGATAAGGTCATCAACGACTACCTGACGCAGCTGGAGGAACTCAATACAGCACGTGAACAGCTCGAAAGCAAAAGGATCGAGTCAAGCCAGCTGATGCAGAAGGCCCGCGATAAACAGAGAGAGCTGGAGACCCAGGAAAAACGGAGCCGGGCCCTCATCAACGAGATCGACCAGAACATCAAGACTCACGAACAGGTGATCGCGGAAAAAACTGAGAGTGCCCAGCAGCTGCAGGATCTGATCAAGCGGCTCCTGGATAACAAGATCGACCTGCCTTTTACACTGACACCCCTGGATGAACGCAAAGGCCGCCTTCCATGGCCCATCCCGGCCCGACGGATTGTGACACGATTCGGTGTCGTGCGTCACCCCCGGTACAACACCACTACCCAGAACAACGGGATCGAGATAGCTCCCCAGGACAGCATGCTGGTGAAGGCCGTTCACCAGGGGATCGTGCGTTATGCGGACTATACCGACGGCTACGGCTTCCTGATCATCATCGACCATGGCCTTGCCTTCTACACTCTCTACGGACACTGTTCGGAATTCTTTGTCAGCAAGGACCAAGTCGTACAGGAAGGCGACCCCATAGCACGGGTGGGAGACATCGGATCGCTGCAGGGAACCACGCTCTATTTCGAGATCCGGCACACGGCAGAAGCCCAGGATCCCTTGCAATGGCTCCGGAGAAGATGATACAATCGGTCAGGATCGACACATGGCAAAAAAGTATATTCGATGGATCATCCCCCCCCTGATCGTGGCCGCGGGCCTGTTTTTTTTCCTGGAAAAAGACTTCCTCCCCGGGGCTTCCCCCCAATCCTCGCCCAGTGAATCCCTCCGGCTGCTGGAGGCTGTCATCCGCCTGGTCCAACAGGACTACGTGGAGGAGCCTGACCCGGTCAAGACCATGTCCGGCGCTTTCAAGGGGCTCGTGGATTCGCTCGACCCCCTCTCCAGCTACCTGGATGAGGAAAATACGGCAAGATATCTGGAACGTGACCGGACAGGCCGCTTCGAAACCGGCATCATCCTGTACAAAAGCTATGGATCGTTTCCCATGGTCATCGGCATAAAGGAAAATTCTCCCGCCGCCGAGAGCGGGCTCCGGCTGGGTGATCCGATCTATGCCATGGACGACCTGTCAGCCCTGGAATTCAGTATGCTGGATGCCAATCTACAGCAAACGGCCGGGGCGGCGGACCCGCTCAGGATCAAGACAACCCGGGACAACAAGAACCTGACCCTGGAGATCAAACGCAGGCAGCTGCACGACGCACCCTTCACCTTTGCTCGGGAACAGGGGCTCGGCGGTGTGCTGAAGATCCATCTTTTCCATGCTCCCCTGGTAGACCGGCTCAAAGCGGAACTGGTCCCTCAGCTCCGGGAGTCAAACCGTCCCCTGGTTCTGGACCTCAGGAACTGCCATGACGGCACCCTGGAGGAGGCTCTCGAGTTCACCAACCTTTTCCTGCAGAAGACCCGGATCGGAAGCATGGAGAAAAGGGGCGGGCAGACAGAACCTCTATCCTGCCCGGAGGCGGCCCTGCTCCCTGATCTGTCCCTCGTGATCTGGACCAACCAGGCGACCATAGGCCCTGCGGAACTGGCGGCTTTCGTCCTCAACCAGAACAGGGACGCCCAGGTGATCGGCCACAAAACGCTGGGACTGGTGGCTCAGCGGCGCTATTTTCCCCTTACCGACGGCAGCGGACTGGTACTGACCTCGGGTGTCTTCCGTCCTGCCGGGGGGAGCAAGTTCTGGGAAGAGGGCATCACTCCCGATGTGGCTCTCGAAACAGAGGAACACGGCTACGCCGCCTACCTGGAACAAACCCGCAAACTCATCTCCTCCCGTTAACCTATGCAAACGAGCCGCACTCGCTCTCTTTATATCGGCTTTTCCCTGCTGGCGCTGACCTGTGTCCTGGGGCTTGACATCATCCGCTCTCAACGAGGTGAGGAGGCCTGGTTGTTCAGGTCCCGCACGCACGCCTCGGAGACGGCGTGGGCCGACCAGACGCCCGGAGATCTGATCCTGGAACAGGTAGAAGCCGTGGGAGTGTCCTCCGACAAGGTGAGCCAGTACCGGGACAGCGAGGGCATCCATCACATGATGCTGGAGCTGACACCGGAACAGTACGGGAACCTGGAGGGCCGGCTGGACCAGGAACTCCCCCGCATCAGGGCCCAGGCGTCGAAGAGCCGGCGCGAGCAGGAGGAAGACCGGACCTACTATCTCTGGCAGATCGAGGACAGGGACAAACAGCTGCTCTCCCTGCTGATATCCTGCCGGACCGGACCGGGACAAACGGGAACGGAGCCCAGGCCGGGGCAGACGCAGCCGGCCCGGAACAAGGTGGCCATCATCATCGATGATATGGGGAACAGCCTGGAGGCCATCGAAAAAGTCATCCGGCTCGGGCAGGCCATCACAGTCGCCGTCCTGCCGTACAGCCGCCTGGCTCATGAGACCGCCACCATCGCCCGTCAGAACAACCTGGAGGTCATACTCCATCTGCCTCTCGAATCCTTGTACAACTATTACGACAACAACCACACCAGAGGGATCATCCACTCCGGCATGGATGCGGACGAGATCATAAGCGCCGTGGAGGAAAGCGTGGGGCAGGTGCCGTATATCGACGGCGTGAATACGCACATGGGGTCCAAGATAACTTCCGATACAGACCTCATCCGGATCATCCTCGAGCAGCTCAAAAACCGCGGCCTCTATTTCATCGACAGCCGGACCACAGCCGAATCCGTGGCCTTCGATGAGGCCCAGAAGATGGGCATCCCCAGCGCCGTCCGCAACGTTTTCCTGGACAGCGAGATCGAAGAGGGTTTCATCCGCTCCCAGTTGATCCGCCTCTTCCGCCACGCCCAGCAGAACGGCAGTGCCGTGGGGATCTGCCATCCTTCTCCCGAGACACTGAAAGTGCTGCGCGAGAACCTGCATCTGGTGGAACGCTACGGGCTCCAGACGGTCTTTGCCTCCGAAGTCGTGCGCTGATCCCCGATCCCTGAGGATCCCTCTCCAAATTCCGTGCTGTATCGCGCTATCGGTCTACACATATATTTTATGGAACCGGTCCAGCTCCCGCAGGCTCTTTCTCGGCCGGTATAGTCCTGGCTCATGGGGTGGTGAGGAACACCCAAGCGGAATTTAAAGCCGCAGCAAACTCTACTGCATTCAAGGATCCCGGCCTTTTAATCCAAGTGCATGGGGAGGTGGGGGGGTCTTCCACGAGGATTAAAAGGCCGGGATCCTTCTACTCAGCAGGGGAAGATTTGCTATAAATCCGTGTATAATCTATATTGGACATATACCCACAACCTATCGAGGAGGCTGCAGATGAATCCCATCAAGAAAGGATCCACAGCCGGGTGGCTGTTGATGATCCTGACTGTATCCCTGTTCTGGACGACCGGCTGCTCCCAGGGCATGAGCGCTGAAGAGCTGACGGCCTCGGTGGAACTTGTGGACATAGACACCCGCTGGGAGAAGAAATACTATCAACCCTGGCCTCCCAAACTGCACCTGGTCCCGGCCATCTCGTTCAAGATTAAGAATGTGGGGGAAAAACCCCTCCAGTATGTCTACTGCAACGGGATCTTTAAGTTGGAAGATGAAAAAACAAACCTCGGCGATAACTTTGTGGCCGGCATCGGTGGGAAGGCCGTCAATCCGGGTGAGACCAGCGAGATCATATCGCTCCAGAGTTTTTTTGGAATGAAGGGACAGAACCTGGCCCACTTCAAAAGCAACCCCGCCTGGCAAACGGCGGAAGTCAAGATCTTCTTCAAATCCAAAGGCTCCCAGTTTGTCCTGATGGGCGAGTACAAGATATCCAAAAAAATCAACTTCAGCGAGCCCGAACCCGTGGGCATGGATCCCAAGCCCAAGGAAAAGATCAAGAAGTGACACCATGAACACCCAGGCACCCTCACAGATCTTCCTCACCCGGGGGATCGGACGGCACAAAGAGAAGCTGGCCAGCTTCGAGCTGGCTCTGCGGGAGGCAGGGATATCCCCCTTCAACCTGGTCAAGGTTTCGAGCATCTTTCCGCCGCACTGCCGGTTGATCTCCCGCGAGGAAGGCCTGACGTTTCTGAATCACGGACAGATCCTGCATCTGGTGATGAGCGAATGCGCCACGGACGAGGCACACCGCTGGATCGCGGCGGCGGTCGGCGTAGCCCGGCCCAGCACTCCGGACCATTACGGATACCTCGCCGAGTACCACAGCTTCGGGCAGACGGAACATGACGCCGGGCACCATGCCGAAGACCTGGCCGCCTTCATGCTGGCCACGATCGTGGGACAGGATTTCGACCTCAGCGAGATCTGGGAAGAGGAGAAGAAAGTTTACCGGATCTCGGACACGCTGGAAGTTACCACCCAAAACATCACCCAGACCGGGCAGGGTGAGGCCGGGCTCTGGACCACGGCATTGGCGGCCGCGGTGTTTGTCCTCTGACGACCATAGGACGCCCCGCGTCGATCAAGGCCGGCGTTCGATGCGTGCCAGGGGGTCTTCGATCAGGATCTTGACATAGCTCTTGGCCCTGAGCCGTTCGATATATTTCTGGTTCACGGCGGTAGAACGCTCTACGAAGAGCTTTTCCTGGACCTGGTCCCGCACGTCATCGAAGGGCAGCAGCCGGCTTTCCGTCTTCTCCTCCAGGCGGAGGAGGTACCAGCCGCTCTGGATGGAGATCCAGGGAGTCACGCCGCCCTCATCGAGTTGGGCCACCTCCTGCTCGAAGGCGTCGAGCATGTCCCCCTGTTTGAAGGAGCCAAGCTCACCCTGCTGGTCTTTGTTCGGACCCTCGGAATGCGCAGCGGCCACGCCGCCAAAATCCTCACCCGCCTCCAGCAGGCCCAGGATTTCCTGCTTCTTTCTCCCGGCGTCTTCTTCGCTGTTGTCCTCGCTCGATACAAAGATGCCGCGGAGGCGGTACTCCGGAGGCTGAGTGAACTCCTCCGGGTGCTGGCGGTAGTAGTTGAAGATCTCGGCGTCGTCGACGACGATACTCTGCCCCACTTCCGCGTAGACGGCCATGTCACGCATATACTTCTCCCGCAGCTGTGACTTCCAATCCTCAAAACTCCCGCTCTGCTGCTCGATAGCCTCCCTCAGCTGGGCATCGGAGATGTTGTTCTGCTGCTTGATGTTCTCGATGTACATGTTCATCTGTTCCGTCACATCGATGTCCAGTTCCATGGCTTTCTGGAGCAGGAGGGTGCCCACGATCATGTTGTCGAGCAGGAGTCCCGCGGCGAACTCATACTGCTCCTGGAACTCTTCACCCGGGACCTGGGCGCGGAGCTCCCTGTAGAGGAGATCATGTTGGACCTTGAAGTCCGACAAGGTGATGATCTCGTCGTTCACGATGACTACGATGGCCTCGACGACGGCCTGGCCGCTGAGCAGGCCCGTCAATCCCACCAGCAGGAGCGCGGCCAGTGCTATCTTTATTCTATTCATGGTCATTCCTTAGCCTGAGTTATTCATAACTCGTGAATAATCCCAGTTACATACGTAAAAAAAAGATTCCCTGTTTCCGCTCTCCAATCCAGGCGTTCCCGGAGGGAGGCGAAGTGTGACGCCAGGTGCGCCTGGTACTTGCGTTCGAGGATCGTTTCCTCGATCTCGAGGGATGCCTCGCCTTCGGAGACCAGTTCTGGAGGATATTTGGTGTCCAGCCGGAACACATGGTATCCGTACGCGGATTCGACGATCCGGCTGCTCTCTCCCTCCTGCAGCGCGAAGATCACGGTCTCCATCTCCGAAGGAAGCTGCCCCAGCTCGAACACACCCATGGCTCCACCCTTGTCCGCCTCCACGCCGATCGACATCTGCCGGGCAACTTCGCGGAAGCGGGATTCATCCAGTTCCTTTATCATGTCCAGGGCCTGCACGGCCTTGTTCTCGCTGGCCAGCAGGATCTGGCTGACCCTGACCCGGGCCGGCTTCAGGAAATCCCGTTTGTGCTCCTCATAGAAGGACGTGATCTCTTCGGGGGCTACCACGATATCCTTCATGAGGATGCGGGCCCAGATCTCAATCAACTGCCGGTCCTCCGGGATCTGTCCCCCACCCTGGGATATGAGGCTCTCTTTCTCGGCCGGATCGAGCCCGTCGACCCAATCCAGGGCCTCGGCCAGGAGGAGTTTTTCCTCCAGGAAGCTGTCGAACAGGCGGCTCAGGGCGGCCTCGGAAAGCTGTGAGGCCTCCTCTCCCGTGTTACGGGTCACGTAGCGGGTGAAATCGGCCTGTGTATGCGAGATCCCTTCGACCAAGAGAACGACGTTTTCGCCGTCCCTGGAGGCGTTCGGGTCCGAAACCGAAGCCCGGCCCTCAGGGTCCTGTGCGGTACAGCCCCAGACCAGGCCGGAGCAAACCAGCGCTGCGGCGGCGAGGTGTACACAAAACGATATTCCGGTTCTCATAGGCATCCACGTCGATCTATTATATTACATATGGCTTAACTCCTTCAAGATGTGGATGGTTTCATCCAGGAAGGCGGTCTCACCCGCAACGTCGAGTTCCAGGCTGAGCACGCCCTGAGGCGTTATGGATCCGCGATATCGTTCCACCAGTCCCGTCAACCGGTTGATGTCAGCTCCTGAATCAGGCAGGAATTTAAACACGAGCTTGGCCCCGACACGGTCCAGGGACGTGATGCGCATGTTTCCGGCCAGGAACTTGATGGTCCCGTAGCGGAACAGGCTGCGCACACTCGTGGGCAGAGGGCCGTAGCGGTCGCGGACCTCATCTTTAATGCGGTCCAGTTCCTCCAGGCTTTCCACCGAGGAGATGCGTTTGTACAGATTCAGGCGGAGGTTGGTCTGGGGGAGGTAGGATTCGGGCACGCGGACGGCCAGTCTGAGGTTGATCTTGCTCTTGATCTCCTCGACCGGCTCCCCTTTCATGCCGCGGATGGTCTTCTCCAGCAGGTCCATGTAATAATCAAAACCCACCGCCTCCATGGTACCGTGCTGCCTGTCCCCCAGGAAGCTTCCCGATCCTCGGATCTCGAGATCCTTGGCGGCCAGGCGAAATCCCGATCCCAGCTCGCTAAACTCCTGGAGGGCCTTCAGCCTCTGTTGGGCCAGCGGCGTGAGCTCTGCGAAAGGGGGAACCAGGAAATAGGCAGCGGCCTGACGCGACGATCGACCGACGCGCCCCCGCAGCTGGTAGAGCTGAGCCAGCCCGAACCTGTCCGCCCGGTTGACGATCAAGGTATTGACCAGGGGAATGTCGATGCCGTTCTCGATGATGGTGGTGGAGATGAGGATGTTGTACTCCTCCCGGACGAAAGCGAGCATCCGTTTTTCCAGCTCTGAGCCCGTCATCTGTCCGTGTATAAAAACCACCCGCGCCTCAGGCACCCAGTTCTCCAGCATCCGGGCCATGGACTCGATGTCTTCCACACGGTTGTGAATGAAATAGACCTGTCCGCCCCGCAGCAGCTCCCTGCGCACGGCCGAGGTGATCAGGTTGCGGCTGAAGCTGGTCACAACCGTGTGGATGGCCAACCGATCCTTGGGAGGTGTCTCGATCAGGCTGATGTCCCTGAGCCCGGACAGCGACATGTTCAGGGTCCGGGGGATGGGAGTGGCGGTCATGGTCAGGACATCGATATTCGCCTTGATCTGCTTGATCTTCTCCTTGTGCTTGACCCCGAAACGATGTTCTTCGTCCACCACCAGCAGGCCCAGGTCATGCAGTTCCACATCCGGGGAGAGCAGGCGGTGGGTACCGATGATGATGTCGACCAGCCCGCGTTTCAGGTCTCCCAGGAGGTTTTCCTGGGCGGCGCGGCCCTGCAGGCGGCTCAGGCCTTCCACACGGACGGGAAAAAGCAGCATGCGGCGGCGGAAGGTCTGGAGGTGCTGGCTGGCCAGGACCGTGGTCGGGCAGAGCACCGCCACCTGCTTGCCGTCCATGACCGCCTTGAATGCCGCCCGCATGGCCACCTCGGTCTTGCCGTAGCCCACATCGCCGCAGAGCAGCCTGTCCATGGGGGCAGGGGACTCCATGTCGCCCATGATCTCGGAGATGGCCCGCAGTTGGTCATCCGTCTCCCGGTAATCGAACGTCTTCGCGAACTCCGTGCTCCATTCCCCGGAAGGGCTGTAGCCGTATCCCTGCGCGGCTTTCCTCTTTGCGTACAGCTCCAGCAGTTCCTGGGCCATGTCTTCTATGGCCTTCTTGGCCCGAGCCTTGGTCCGTTCCCACTGCGGCGTGCCCAGCTTACTGAGAGCTGGGGCATCCGTTCCCATGCGGGCATATTTCTGGACCAGGTTCATGTCCTCCACCGGCACGAAAAGCTTGTCTTCGTCCCGATAACGAATTTCCATGAATTCATGTTTCTTGAGGTCCACATCCATGCGGATGAGCCCTGAGAACACGCCGATACCGTAATCGGTGTGGACGATGTGGTCGCCGGCCCGCAGATCCCTGAAATCGGACACAAAGGGCCTTATCCGGGGGCGGCTCACAAGCACCCGTTCTTCCGTGAACACATCCCCTTCGGAAAAGATAAGGATATTCAGGGGTGGATACGCGAAACCCCGGCGCAGGCGGCCCGGCAGGAGAGCGACCGACTCGTCCCTGAGGGGCGACAGCGCATCATCCGTGATCAGATACCGCAGCTGATGTTGGGAAAGCAGCCCCGCGAACTTGCGGCGTACGGCCTCCCCTGAAAAAAAAAGAAAGCAGCGCTCCCGCTCCTCCTGTTTCTTCTTCAGGAATTCGAGGAAAAAGGAGATCTTATTATCGAACCTGGGTGCCGACTGGAAGAAAAAGCGGATCTTCCGTCCTGGTCTGGGCCCCTCGAGCTCATTGAAACGGACGGCTTCCTTCCGAACACTCTCCCAGGAGGAGGACGGATAGATCATGTCAGGGGAAAGGCTGAAGGATTTTTGGCCGGTCTGCTCGGAATGCCGGGACTCGAGGGTTTCCCTGCTGTCCTGCCAGTCTTTTTCAACCTCGTCAAAGCCGTCCAGGATCAGGAGATCGTTTTTCAGGTAATCGGAATAGGGAGAGAAACGGCTCCGGCAGAGCAGGGACTGATGGACAAACGAGGGGAAGATGTCTCCACCCTGCAGCCGGGTGATCCTCTCCTCCAGGTCGGAACCGGTCCCAGGGGGAGCGGCTGAACGCGCTTCCGCCGCCCATTCCCGGGCAAAGTCAGGATCGCTCGGAAACTCGCGCAGGGAAGGGATGCGCACAAAATCGCTCTTGCGCAGGGACCGCTGCGTGGAGGGATCGAATTCCCGGAGGGAAGCGACCTCGTCACCGCTGAATTCGAGGCGCGAAGGGAAGGTTTCCCAGGGTGAGAAGACATCGACGATCCCACCCCGCCAGGCGTATTCGCCATGACTGTTGATGATGTCCGCGCGTTCATACCCGTATCGGGCCAGGAGCTCCAGCAGCCCGTCGCGGGAGAGCGGCTCCCCCGTTTCCACGCTCAGAAATGAGGCCTCCAGGTCATCCGGACGGGGGAAGGGCTTGAGAAGCCCGGACAGGGTTGTCACGAAGAGACCGGGGCGGCGATGCAGGACATCCCAGAAACAGCGCATGCGGGCCGCGATGGCCTCCAGAGAAGGCATGATCTCCTGATACGGATCTTCGGAAAGGGCCGGGAGGACATGGACCGGACAAACGGCCTGCAGCCGGTCCAGGAAAAAACGCACCGTATCGGCAAACCTGAACAGTGAAGCCGAGGACGGCCGGATGAAAACGATCCCCGGGCCGATCTCCCGTGCCAGTGCCGCCAGCAGGTAGGGTTTGGCGGCCTCGGTGACACCGGTTATCTGGAGCTGCGTCGCACCCCCGCCGAGCTGCGCGCTCAGCTCCCGGAATTCCGGTGTATCCAGGATGAAATCGAGGCTCATGCCGCCTATTATACGTGCTGCACCCGCCGCTGTCAGCCCAAGCGTCACTTTGGCCTTCATTCCGTCAGGCAAGCTGAAACGTCAGCCCGACGGATATTAAAATCATTGAATAAACTCGGTTTGGATATACTTCCTTCCACAGGCTCCGTTTTGACATTCAGGGGGCGCCGGGAGACAATGGGGGAGCATGAGGGAAGGACACAATATTCCGGTTCAGGGACAGGTCCTGTTCCACGCTGGCTACAGGGGCCGGCAGGAACCGAGACGGATCAGGATCGCGGATTGCGATTACGCCGTAAGCGAAATCCTGTCCCGGGGAAGGATCCGGGACAGCGGATCGGGGATCATCCGGGAGGAATTCGTGTGCCGGATCGATCACAGGACCGTCAAGGTCTGCGTGTATGCCGACGGGACTGCCGAGATCTTCACCTAACCTGAATAATTCATAAAAAATGTCGACATTTCACCATATCTGGGGCGTTGCGGCGGTTCTCACATGCGGTGCCAGTAGGAGAATTTGACGAACACGCTGTAGTTGTCGTTGACGTAGTTCCCCAGGTCGTTACGGAAGACATCGTTGTCCACGCCGAAGAAGAACACGGTGCCCGGGCGGTAGACATAGCTGAAGAGGAAGCTGCCGTAGAGCGTCTTGTAGAAGTGGTTATAGTCCACGATGGCGCGCACCGAGAGTGTCTTGCTCAGCTGGTAGGTGACCCGGCTGCGCAGCACGTTATAGTCGTAGATCTCCTCGCCGCCCCACTCCTCCCAGAACGTCTGTTTGGTGAATTCCGTGTTGATCTGCAGCCGGTTGCTGGGTTTCAGCGTGAGGAACAGCCCGTAAACGTTTGAGTAGCCGAGGGAAGGATCGTCCGGATCATAGAATACGTTGTCCCCGGTGGCCAGGACGAATCCGAAGGGAAGCCACCCGATCAGGTTGGTGCTGGCGCTCACCTCCACACCGGTCATGTTGAAGTCGATCCCTCCGTAGCGCTCCATGCTGCGCCGGACCTCGACGTTCATCTGGCTGAACTCCGTGAAACGCAGGTTGGCGCCTAGCTCGACCCACTGGTCCTGCAGAACGCTGCTGCGATAGCCGTAGCGCTGTCCGCCGTTGGCCCGGAACCGGATCTGGGTCATGAACCTTCTTTCCGGATAGATGCTGAAGTAAGTGTGGCCAATCAGGTGGCGGTAGTCCACACGGTTGACAAAACCGGAGCCGGCCACGAAGTCCGGGTGGATGGCCGTCCCGATGAGTCCGCCGCCCCAATACTTGGAGTAGTAGCCCAGGTTTCCATGCAGAGCGGGTACGAAATCGCTTTCCCGCTCCCCGTACTTGGTCCTGGCGGCATTGGCCTGGAAGTTGAAGAAAAACCGATCCGTGAACTTGAACTGCCCGTCCACTCCCACCAGCCGGTTGTAGGACCCTCCCGTCAGCTCCTTGTCCGTGAGGGCGAATCCTACGTACGACTCCTTCAGAACATCGGCCTTCAAGCGGAAGATGTTGAACAGCGCGTTGGCATCGCGGCTGACCTCGCCTTCGCCCACATCCCACAGGCTCTCTGAGGGATTCATGTCATAGGTCGAGAGCAGGCTGTAGGTGTAGCGCCCGATCTTGCCCGACACCTTGGCGCCGGCGATAGGATCTATGATCCGGCGCGTGTACACGACCTGGATCTCGGGAAAGCGGAAGATCTCCATGCCCTCCAGGAAGAAAGGACGCTTCTCCGGAAAATAGAGCGCGAACCGCCGGTTGATGTCGATCTGGGGCGCATCGGCCTCGATCTGGCTGTAGTCGGGGTTGACTGTCATGTCCAGGGTCAGGTCGGAGTTGATCCCCCACTTGAGGTTGATCCCGGGCTCGAAATTCACGTTCTCGTCCTTGGTCTTGAGCGAGGTCGCGAAGGGCATGAGCTCGAAGTTTTTTCCTTTTTCGACCTCACCGTGGATCATCATCTCCTGCGCCTGGGTGAGCAGTCCGGGTTTGTCGCGGGACATCTCCGGCCATATGATGATCTCACCTGTGCGGGCCACCGTGCGCGCCAGGGTTACGCCCCAGACCTTCTCTTCCTCGTCAGGGAAGCGGATGCTCTTGAAGGGGATCGCCATCTCGACGGTGTAGCCCTCCTCGTCGACGCGGCCCTCGGACTGAAAAACCGTGTCCCAGGAACCGTCGATGTCGTCGTTCCCTCCTTCCTCGCTCCGCATCCCGTCCAGCGGGATCCCCAGCGGGTTTATGATAAAAGTGAAGGCGCGCCGTTTCTCGTTGTAGGTGTCCAGGAAGACCAGGACCCAGTCATCGTCGATGACATTGTCGCGTTTGGTGATCGAGGCCCGGATCTTTTGGGGATCCGTGTCATAGCAGCGGAAGGCGATGTAGAGGTTCTTGTGGTCGAAACCGATGTAGGCCTCTGTCTTCTGCGAAGGGGAGCCTTTCTCGACCGGGGAGAACTGGCGGAAGCCATCGATCTTGAGCGCCTCCTTCTCCCAGAACGGGTGGTCGAGCACCCCGTCGATCTTGGGGCTGCCGGACATCCGGGGGATGGACGTGTCGACCGCGGCCCGTGCGTGTTCGGTCAGGATCCCGGATGCGGTAAGGATCATCACAAGATGTATTATCAGGCTTCTTCGTAACATGATCCCTCGGTCTGTTCTTTCCTCTCCGGGCCGACTCCGAACCCAGTTGTCACAGGTATAAACGAAAACCTGCGGCAAAAAGTTTGCCCTCCCACGTTTGTTAATTGGTGTGGTTTCAGGAAGGGCCCGGAATTGTGTTCCCGACAAAAAACAGCGTATTGTAGACGGTCTTCGATATTTGTCAACCCCGCACCCCAGTTGAGGCATCCTCACGTCGATGATGTAAGACTTTGAATCATTTTCAAAGCCTAACTTCACTGAATAACGGATATTGACCAATCCTTGGCGGGCCGGTTGCCAAAGGCCGGCGGGACGTCTATAATGCGGTCAGCATCGCCACCCAGGAGGCCGACCATGCCCAGAAAGATCCGTTTCCCCAGCCTGATCGTGAGCCTGACCCTCGCACTCGCTCTTTCCGCCTGCCGTGTGCCCGCACCGGGAACAGAGGAGGGCGCAAGCGCGGAGCTGTCCCTGAATACCTTTGACACGGCCCCGCAGCGGACGGACGAGGTTCGGCTGGCCATCCTCTATCCCTCGACGGGATCGCTCAATGCACTGCGCACGCTTCGGGAAAAAGGCCTCTTCGCTCCGGAAAAACTCAAGGTTATCGGGGTGTTTCACGAGGCCGAGCGAACCGATTACGGCCGTTCGATCAAAATGGTCCAGGATGGCGGATTGGACTGGATCGGCTTCCACAGGCTGAACGGAGAGGTGAACAAAGACAACCTGTTCGAGGAGAACGGACTCTCCGGCGCGTTCCGGGACATATTCGAAAAAGCCGACGGCCTCATCCTCTTCGGAGGAGCCGACATCCCTCCCTACATCTACGGCGAAAAGACTGCGCTGCTGACCGGGATACGCACACCGGTCCGACATTTTATGGAACTTTCGTTCGTATTTCATCTCCTGGGAGGACACCAGGATGAGGGCTTCACGCCATTTCTCGCCGACGTACCGCTGTTTCCGGTGCTGGGGATATGCCTGGGTGAGCAGACCCTCAACGTGGGCACCGGGGGCACGATGGTTCAGGACGTGTGGTCAGAGGTCTACGGGGCCGGGACCCTGGAGGACGTCATCGCTCTGGGCCGGGATAGCTGGCACACCAATCCCCATGCGCGGCTCTTCCCGGAAAAAGGTCTTTTCAGCTACAACCTGCATCCTATCAAGCTGCGCCCCGACGGCCTGTTTGTACGGAACCTGGGATTCTCCCCTCAGGATACTCCCCACATCATGAGCGCGCATCATCAGGCGGCCGAAAAACTGGGCCGGGGTTTTCAGGCCATCGCCACATCCCTGGACGGAAAGGTGGTGGAGGCCATCGCCCACGACGAATTCCCCCATGTGCTGGGGGTTCAGTTCCACCCCGAATTCCCGGTCCTCTGGGATCCGGAGGCCCGATACAGGATGGCCCCCTCGGACTCGACAGACTTCAGCGCCTATTCCGTTCTACAGGATAACCCGCCCAGCCAGGAGTTCCACGAGAAGCTGTGGGCCTGGTTCAGCGCACGGCTGCAAGATTTCCACGCCTCGAAAAGGTGATCCGGAACCGCACTCAGGTCAGCAGTGTCAGGAACACGCCTGCCGCCACGGCCGATCCGATCACTCCCGCCACGTTCGGGCCCATGGCCGGCATGAGGGGATTGACACGGCCCTCCGTCTCACCGGATACAAACTGCTGGACCACACGGGCAGCCATGGGAACGGCGGACACGCCGGCCGCCCCGATGCAGGGATTGATCTTCTTCCCGGAGGGCAGGAAGAGGTTGAGGATCTTGGCAAAGGCGATCCCTCCTGCCGTGCTGAAGCTGAACGCCACCACCCCCAGGAGCAGGATGAAGAGCGTCCGGAGGTTCAGGATCTGCCCGGCTCCCATGGTCGCACCCACGGCGACTCCCAGGAAGATGGTCACGATGTCGATGAGGGCCCCCCCTGCCGTTTTGCGGAGCCTCTCGGTGACGCCGCATTCCCGGATCAGGTTCCCGAACATGAGCATGCCGATCAGGGGCGCGCTGGACGGGATAGCCAGGCAGGCCACGATGCCCGTGACCAAGGGAAACAGGATGACGGCGGTGCGCGACACCGGCCTGGCCTGGGGCATGTCGATCCAGCGTTCTTTCCGGGTGGTGAGCAGCCGGAGGATGGGCGGCTGGATGACCGGGACGAGCGACATGTAGCTGTAGGCGGCAACGGCGATGGGGCCGAGCAGGTGAGGTGCGAGCTTGCTGGCCAGGAATATGGACGTGGGTCCGTCTGCGCCGCCGATGATCCCGATGGAAGCCGCCTCCTTGAAATCGAAGTTCAGGACATAGGCCGCTCCGATGGCCGCCACGAAGATCCCCAACTGGGCTGCCGCCCCCAGCAGGAACGTGAGAGGCCGTCCCAGAAGGGGACGGAAATCGGTGAGAACCCCCACACCCAGGAAAATGAGGGGCGGAAGCAGTTCGGTCTTTATCCCCTGATCATAGATCAGAGCGATGATGCCGCTGCCGTATGCCCCCATATCGGCCAGTGGGAGGTTGGCCAGTATGGTCCCGAAGCCGATGGGGATGAGCAGCAGGGGCTCGTACTTCCTGGCTATCGCCAGGTAGATCAGTATCCCGCCCACCAGGAACATTACCCAATTTCCCCAGGTCAGATGGGCGAACCCGGATTGCTGGAGGAGTCTGGCCAGTATATCCATGTCGGGCGCCTCAGCCTATGGTCAGCAGCGGCTGGGTGGAGTCGATCTCGTCACCGATGGCGACATGCACGGCCGCCACCCGGCCCCCTACCGGAGCCAGGATGTCATGCTGGGCCTTCATGGCCTCCACATTGGCCACCACCTGTCCCTTGGTGATCGTATCACCCACCTTGACCTTGATGTCGGACACATCCACCTGGCCGGCAAAGGTCGAATGGACCGGCGTGCCCTGGGCCGGGCCTCCGGAAGGCTGCGGCTCGGGGGCAGCGGCCGTCCCGGGAGACTCCCCCGCCGGCGCGACCGTCACCGTGAAGGTGCGCGACACGTTGTTTTCCGTGACCGTACAGACCGTGGTCACCGGCCCGGTCAGGGCGGCCGGGGCAGCGGCAGGAGTTGCGGAAGCCGGTTTTGGAGCGTCTTCCGTTTTTTTCTTGAACGGGATGTCGATTCGGGGTTTTCCTGTCAGGAGGCGTATGCCTTCGTTGAGCTCCATCTTCTTCCCCGGCACCATGGCTGCCAGGACCAGGAACGTGTTCTTGTCCGTCACTTCGAGACCGCGTTCCTTCAGTGCCTCCTGGGCCGGCCCGATGTTCTTGGGCGCGGCCTCCAGAGGATTCCCTTCGAAAACGGGCAGTTCCAGCTGTTCCGAGGCGGCCTTCACGACGTCGGGATTCGGGGGAAGGGGAGTCCGGCCGAAATAGCCGAGGACGGATTTTCCGAAGCCGGGATCGATCTTTTTCCAGCGTCCGTGCAGAACGTTGTTGAAAGCCTGCAGCCAGTACTGCTGGCTGCCAGGTGTGACGCTGGTCCAGGCGCCGCCGGCTTCCACCACCACCGGAAACTCCGCCAGGACTTCGCTGTAACGGTCCAGGATCCCGGCCTTTACCATCATGTGGACATTGGGTCCGATGGCTCCGCCGGGCATGGGGAAACCCAGGACACGGGGATCGGGTGTGGTTGTGGTGGGATTGAACGCGTATTCCTGCATCAGCTCGCCCAGCATGTCCTGGATCCGGGTCAGCCGGCTGACGTCGATATCCAGGCTGAACCCGGTCCCCTTGAGGGCGTGCGCCAGTGAGCGGGCATCCGGCTGCACCGTGCCGCTGGCCATGGGACGGACCGAAAGATCGACTCCGTCCGCACCTCCGGAGATCGCAGCCATGTAGCACGCCACCGCGGTACTGGCCGTATCGTGAGTGTGCATCCACAGCGGCATCTCCGGCGGCATGATCTTTCTCAGGCCCACCGCGGTATCATAGATGGTCTTGGGATCCGTGGTCCCGCTGGCATCCTTCAGGCAGAGGCTGTCGATCTGCACGTCGCTGTCCAGGAGGCGCATTCCGATATCGATGTAGAAATCTGAGGTGTGCACCTTGTCCGAGGCAAAGGGCAGGCCCATGAGCGCTATACAAACCTGGTGGTGCATCCCGGACTTGACGATATGTCGTCCCGTGTTGACAAGGTTCGGGACGTCGTTCATGAAGTCAAAGTTCCGGTCCCATGTCGTGCCGTGCTGCTTCATCAATTTTGCCTGGAGCTCCAGCCCCTCTGGAGACTGTGTCGTCAGCGTGACCCCTGAGACGGACCGGGTCAGTATCTGGAGGTCCACGTCCGGCCCGACTGCGTCGCGCATGCTCTGCATGTCTTCGAAGGGATCCTCCCCCAGATAAAAATAGGGCGCCTGGTAGCGGGCACCGCCGCCGAATTCGAAATGCCGGATCCCCGCCTCGGCAGAGGCCTTCATGGCGGGAAGGATATCCTGCAGCCTCACCTTCCCGCCGAACGAGCTCTGAAGCCCGTCGCGGAAAGGAGTGAACATGACTCGGATAGATTTGGGATTTTTTGTATAGATCATGGTTTCTCCTCGATCTTCGTTACCTTGGTTCCGGGAAGAACGCTTCCGAGGACGGCTGTCAGAGCAGCCACCAACGCCGGATCCGAGGCGCTTTCCAGCCCTGGGAACACCCGCATGAGCAGACGCATGAGCAGTGCCAGCAGGCAGAGGATAAGGAAAACCCAAAGAAATGCAGCCCCACAGATCAAGACCAGTTCGGCAGACGCCATCCCCTCTCCTCCTTTGAAGTACGGATCACGATTCTTCCCGTGAATTGTGAAAAAGTATAGACCGGGGAAAGAAGCCTGTCAAGGAACTTCAGTCGAGCAGTATCAATCGGCCCCGAGTCACAGGTTCGCTTCGGCCATCGATGTAGATTTCCAGCCTGGGCCCTATCCTCCCGACCCTGCCGGAGGCCAGCTCGTGCGAGTCTCCGCTCAAGGGGTCGGAGAGGATGCGCACCCGGCGACCCATGATCACGGATCTCTCCAAGTAGGTGTCCAACAGCGCCGCGGCCTCCCCCTCGCACAGTTTCCGGTAGTTGGCCTCCAACCGCGACAGCAAGCGGCTTAACACGACGCCAAGACCGCATGAGGCCGGGTCAGGGCAGTTTGCAGCCAGGGACGTCACCGCCGGGACAAACTCGGTGGGCTCCACTCGCGGCAGGGTTTCCACATTGAGCCCGATCCCCAGCACCGCGGACCGCACAAGGTCCTCCTGGCTCTGTATGTGAACCACGAAGCCCGCGACCTTGGCGGAATCGAGCAGGATGTCGTTGACCCATTTTATGCCGGGCCGGGCGACCAGTCCCGCCAGGCCGTCCAGGCTTTCGACCACAGAGACGGCGGCGAGCACCGGGAAGCCCACCCCCTGGTCCGAGAGAACCCGCTCGGGCCGCCAATGAATGGTGAGATGGAGGTTTCCGGGTTCGGCGGCCCAGGGGCGGCCTCGCTGACCGTGAAATCCCCGGCCGGAACCGGCCATGCAGACCATCCCATCGGGAAGCGGGTCGGGCCCCCCGGCCAGTTCGACGACCAGATCGAACTGGGAAAACGCGGAGTGGGAAACACACAGGGCGGTCCGGCCTCCCGGGATATCACCCACTTCGCCCTGGAGGACTTCTTTACCCCGAAACAATCGTGCCGCCAGGGTTCGAAGCCCCGCCGGCTGAAAGACGGTGGGAGAAGGCACGGGCCGCCAGTTCTCCGCTTCCGGGAACATCTCCCGGGCGGATCTCTCGCTGTCTGTATAGATGACCAT
>CBFDBC010000011.1:0-33048 GCA_965602945.1 uncultured bacterium
AGACCCCGCCCGCGGTACGGCTCCTTGATCGCCCCCAACAGGAAGTCCAGCTGCTTGGTCTTTTTGGAGGCTCGCAGGATCTTGAAGATCCCGAAAGGAAGCAGCCGGCCCTTGGATTTCTGAATGCCCTCCACCAGGTTGGGCATGCCGATGATGAAGGCGACCACCTCGTCATCTTTTTTGACGCCCTTGACAAAACGTGGGTCGAGCAGGGGGAGATAGCGGGCGGCCAGTTCATCCATCTCTTTTTCTTCCAGGGGCGTGTAGCCGTAGATGTCGCTACCTGAATAGCACTCATTCATCAGGTGCAGGACGGGCTTGATGTACTTTTTGAAATCTTTCCTTTTCTTGAATTCAAAGACCTCGAAATTGCCCTTCCTGCGGGCCCTCTCGTAGATTTTCGTGAAGAACTCGGGAAATTCTTTGGGAACCTCCAATCGGTACACCACATAGTCGATGTCCTTGGCATAGCCGAAGGACTCTATCATGGCCGGCATCCAGTCGAAGTTATAGTAACAAGTGATGGTGGAAGGGCTGTCAAATCCTTCGACCATAAAACCTTCCGGGTCCTGATCCGCGAACCCATACGGCCCCACGATCCGTTCCATGCCCTTTTTCCGGGCCCAGTCTTCCACGTGCTCCAGGAGGGCAGCGACCACGTCCCTGTCCTCCCACGTCTCCAGACATCCAAACCGCGCGGTCTTTTCCTGTCGGTAGCTGTTGTGCCGGTTGTTGATGATCCCCATTATCCGGCCGACCGGCTTGCCGTTCCTGTAAGCCAGCAGCAGCAGGGTATCGCAATAGCTGAACGCCTTGTTCTTTTTGGGGTTGAAATAGTGGCGCTCATCCATATAGATGGGGGGAACCCATGCTTTATGCCCGGCATGGATCTTGGCCGGGAGGTAGATGAATCGCTTTAGTGCTTTTTTCCCCTCTACAGTTCTTATGGTTACATCCATGGCTTCCATCCGGGTCTGGGTTCAGTCCGGAGTTACATCCTGGCCCTATCTTACAGACTTCCAGGAGAAAACGCAAAAAGATATTAGTCCCAATATCGACCTGCCCGGAAACTCAGACAGACGAGCGGCGGGAGTTGACAAAAAGGACACAGAACGAATAAACTTTGTTTTCTTTTTAGTTAGACATTTAAAACAGCCATCATGAAAAAAAAGACATTTCCCCACGGTATACACCCTCCCGAAAACAAACACCAGACCGAGGCGAGCCCTCTGGAAACACTCGCCCCTCCGGATAAGGTGGTCATCCCCCTGCATCAGCATTTCGGGGCGCCGGCCAAGGCCCTGGTCAAAAAGGGAGATGAGGTTCTCCTGGGACAAAGGATCGGGAAGGCTCCGGTCCTGTTCTCCGCCGACGTCCATTCCAGCGTCTCGGGCAAGGTGCTTTCTGTGGACGGGCATTTTCATCCTCTGGGCAAGCCTGTGACGGCGGTCACGGTTGCCAATGACGGGGAAGACCGGCCGGTTCCGGAAATGCGGGCCGAGGAAGCGCCTTTTTCGCTCGGAAAGGAAGAGATCCGCCGCAGGGTCAAGGAGGCCGGTATCGTCGGGCTGGGCGGCGCGGCCTTCCCGACGGCGGTCAAACTTAGTCCCCCCAAGGACAAGGCTATCGACACCGTTATCCTCAACGGGTGCGAATGCGAACCGCTGCTCACGGCCGATCACAGGGTCATGCTGGAGTTTCCGGACGAGGTCATCAATGGGGCTGAGCTGGTGCGCATCGCCACCGGCGCCCAACGCATCATCGTGGGGATCGAGGACAACAAACCGGATGTTTACGAAATGTTCAGCCGACGCTCCTATCCCTTCAAGGTGGAGTTTGCGATGCTGAAGACCAAATATCCCCAGGGCGCAGAGAAGAACCTGATCTCTGCGCTGCTCAGGCGGGACGTGCCCCGGGGAGGCCTGCCCTTCGATGTCGGAGTCGTGGTGCAGAACGTGGGGACCGCCAAGGCCGTGTGGGAGGCCGTATCCGAAGGCAAGCCTCTGTATGAGCGGGCCCTTACCGTCTCCGGAACGGGGATAACAGAATCCAAGAACCTGATGGTCCGCATCGGCACTCCCTTCCAGCACATAATCGATCACTGTGGGGGGACGAAAGAGGGAAGCAACCTGATCCTGATGGGCGGGCCCATGATGGGGCTGGCCCAGTGGACGGCAGCGGTCCCCGTGATCAAGGGGACCTCCGGTATCCTGGTCTGGGCCGAGTCCGGGCCTGTCCGAGAGTACAGCTGCATCGGCTGTGCCCGCTGCGTGAGCCACTGTCCCATGGGGCTGGTGCCTACAAGGCTCATGAAATATGTCAAGTCCGATGCCGCGGCGGAGGCCGAGCCGATCGGTATCCTGGACTGTGTGGAGTGTGGGAGCTGCCAGTATTCCTGTCCCGCCCATATTCCTCTGGTCCATTGGATCCGCCTGGGCAAGAACATAATCATCAGTGAAAAACGGAAAAAGAGCGCATAGCCATGACAGACTCAGGATTCTTGCTGCGATCTTCGCCCCACCTCCAGGACCGGGATTCGGTCCCCAAGATCATGTATGCCGTGGTCATCAGCCTGCTCCCGGCAGTGGCGGCTTCGTTCTACTTCTTCCGGTTCAGGGCGCTGGCCGTCTATGTGGCATGCCTGTTGGGCTGCCTGGCCACCGAGGCCGTGTTCCTGCGGGTCCGGAAAAAACCACTGCACTCCCTCTGGGACGGATCGGCTGTTATCACGGCCCTGCTCCTGGCCATGACGCTGCCCCCCGACCTGTCGCCCGAGCTGGTCGTGATAGGCGCGGTGATGGCCGTCGCCCTGGGAAAGCAGGTATTCGGCGGGCTGGGACACAACATATTCAATCCCGCGCTGGTGGGTCGGGCCTTCCTGCAGGTCGCCTTTCCGGTGGCCATGACCACCTGGTCCCCCCCGGCAACCCTCCTGGTGGATTCCGCCACCTTTGCCACGCCTCTGGGCAACCTCAAGTTCCAGGACGCCCTGGCAGAGGGAACCTTAACCCCGATCCAGGACCTCTTATGGGGAAATACCGGCGGATGCCTGGGAGAGACATCGGCGCTGGCGCTGCTGTTGGGTGCCGCCTTCCTGCTCTTCCGCAGGGCCATGGACTGGCGGATCCCGGCCGGCATCATCCTGGCGCTGGGGGCCTTTACCGGCATCTTCTGGCAAATGGCACCCGAAAAATACGCCTCGCCCCTGTTTCATTTCCTGGCGGGCGGCTTCATCCTGGGCGCATTCTTCATGGCCACGGATATGGTGACGTCGCCCATCACGCCCATCGGGGCCTGGGCCTATGCGCTCGGCATCGGGATCATGATCGGGATAATCCGGCTCTTCGGCGGATTTCCGGAAGGCGTCATGTTCTCGATCCTGTTCATGAACACCTTCGTACCCCTGATCAACCGCTATACGCGGCCCCGCATCCTGGGAGAAAGGAGGGCGTCATGAACCTTTCTGTCCGCATGGTCGTGGTCCTGACTGCCGTGGGCCTGATCTCCGGCGGCCTCCTGTCCGTGGTCAACCTTCTGACCGCCGAACGGATCGAGCTGAACCGGCTGAGGGAGATCGAGAAGGCCATCACGCAGGTCGTTCCGGGAACCGTGTCCAGCGCCAAGCTCTATGAAGAAGACAAGTTCACGGTCTATGCCGGCCGGGGCGCAGACGATCTGGAGCTGGGCTACGCGATATATGCCTCCGGCACGGGATTCCAGGACGTCATCGTGCTGATGTTCGGGACCGATCCCGCCATCGAAAAGATATTCTCTCTGACCATCCTCGAGCAGAAAGAGACTCCCGGGCTGGGCGCCAAGATCACAGACCAGGATGCCTATCTCCGGTTCTGGCTGGACAAGGATATCCGGCAGCCCCTGTCTCTGCGCAAGCCTGCGGTGGGCTCCCCGGAAGAACTCGGGATCTCGGAGGTCAATGCCATCACCGGAGCCACCATCTCGGCAGACAAGGTGCTGGGGATCGTAAACCTGTCGCTTGAGCGTCTGCGGCGGATCAAACAGGAAGGCAAGCTCGGGAGCGGAGGCGGTCATGCCGACTAAAAGTCTAAGCGCGGAGTACCTCAAGGGGCTCTGGGACGAGAACCCGGTCTTCCGGCAGCTCCTGGGCATGTGCCCGGTCCTGGCCGTGACCAATGCGGTCATCAACGGCATCGCCATGGGCCTGGCGGCCAGTTTCGTGCTGATCCTGAGCTCATTGGTGGTGGCCTCCATTAAAAAGATTATCCCCAACCCGGTCAGGATCGCCAGCTACATCGTGGTGATCGCCACCTTCGTGACCGTAGCAGACCGGGTCATGGCCGCGTTCTTCCCCGCGATCTCCAAGACTCTGGGGCCCTATATCCCGCTCATCGTGGTCAACTGCATCATCCTGGGCCGGCAGGAGGCCTTTTCCTCCCGCAACTCGGTGGGCCGCTCGCTCATCGACGCCCTGGGGATGAGTACGGGTTTCGTGCTGGCCCTTCTGGTGCTGAGCAGCATCCGTGAGGTCCTGGGGGCGGGCACCTTCCTCGGCTACCAGGTGATGGGGCCCTGGTTCAAGCCCTGGATCATCATGATCCTGCCCGCAGGAGCATTCATCACGCTGGGGGTCCTTTTGGGGATCGCCCTGCTGATCGAACAGAAGACCCAGGCGAGGAGGGCGTGATGAACCTGCTCATGATGTTCGTCGCCGCCATCTTCGTCCAGAACTACGTGCTCTACTATTTCCTGGGCATCTGCCCCTTCCTGGGTGTCAGCAAGAAGATCGACTCCGCGGTGTCCATGGGCATGGCCGTGACCTTCGTGATGACCCTCACGGCCGTTGTCTCCTGGCTGATCAATCACTTGATCCTCATACCCTACAAGCTCGAATACCTCCAGATCGTGTCGTTTATCCTCGTCATCGCCTCCCTGGTGCAGCTCGTGGAGATGTTCATCCGCAAGATCAGCCCGCCTCTCTACCAGGCGCTGGGCATCTACCTCCCCCTCATCACCACCAACTGCGCCATCATGGGACTGGCCCTGCTGGCCGCGCTCAAGAACTTCTCCTTCCTGGAGACCGTTATCTACGGCATCGGATCAGGCTTGGGCTTCACGCTTGCCATCGTCCTGATGGCCGGGATCCGCGAGCAGCTGGACCTGGCGGATGTTCCGGAACCACTCAAAGGCGCCGGGATCGCACTGATCGTGGCCGGGATCATGGCCCTGGCCTTCACCGGATTTTCAGGGATGATAAACTGATGGACATACTGCTGCCGATATTAACCATGGCCGCTCTCGGGCTCCTGTTTTCCATCGGGCTGGCATTCGCCTACCAGAAGCTCAAGGTCGAAGAGGACCCCAAGGTCGCCGCGGTATCGGAGAGCCTGCCCCAGGCTAACTGCGGAGCATGCGGCTTTTCGGGCTGCCGAGCCTTTGCCGAGGCCGTGGTCGGGGGAGGGGCACCCGCCAATGGCTGCCCCGTCGGGGGCGGCGAAACCGCGCAGCAGATCGCTGAGATCCTGGGGATTGAAGCCGGCGAGATGATCAAGAAGGTCGCCCGTCTGCACTGCCGCGGGGACCGTGCCGCCGCCAAGGACCGGGGAAATTACCTGGGCCTGACGACCTGCTACGCCGCAAACCTGGTGGGCGGAAACAAGCAGTGCAGCTTCGGGTGTATGGGATACGGAGACTGCGTCCGTGCCTGTCAGTTCGATGCCCTGTACATGGACGAAGACGGACTTCCCCATGTTGTCGAAGAGAAATGCACCGCCTGCGGAAAATGCGTGGATGCATGCCCCCGTAACCTGTTCGAGCTGCATGCCCTCGACCAGAATGTCCTTGTGTTCTGCCGGTCCCTGGACCGCGGCCCGGCCGCGAAGAAGGCCTGCAAGAACGCCTGCATCGGCTGCGGGATCTGTGCCCGGGCCTGTCCGGATGCCATCGAGATCAAGGACAACCTGGCCGTGATCCTGGATCATAAAAAGATCGAGCCCGAGCAGATCCCGGCCATGGAAAAATGCCCGACCGATTCCATCGGCCGGCTGCAGCGTGGGGAAGAAGGCGGCGGAGACGCTCACGAAGGAGAGGGCGGCGAAAACGAGGCGTCACGTGAAGGATAGGGGGACCGTGATCGCCGCCGAGGGGCCGTTGGCCCAGGTCAGGGTGGACTGCACCCGGGGCTGCCGGGAGTGCAGCGCCTCCAGTCTCTGCAAGGGCGCCTCGGAGGAAGAAGGGACGATCTCGGTACAAAATCCGATCAACGCCCACCCCGGTGACGAGGTCGTGATCGAGGTTCCGGAAGGCCGCTACCACCGGGTCCTTATCGGCATGTTCGCGGCCCTGCTGGCAGCGGCTCTCATCGGAGCCCTGGCCGGCTACGCGCTCTCGAGGCCCCTGGCGCTGGATGACGCACTGTCCGGGCCTCTGGGCTTTTTCCTGGGACTGAGCCTGGCCGTTCCCGGAATCATCCTGTACTTCCGGAAGAACAACGGAAGCCGCCTCTACCCCTCCATCACAGATATCACACAAAAAGGAGACCGTCATGGATAGACGTCGCTTTCTACATATGTTTCTGACCGCTCCGGCCCTGACGCCGCTGCTGCTGGCGGCCGAGCAGGCCACTCATCACGGCGGAGAGCTGTTTCTTATATCCGATAAGCCGGAAGACTACCTGCCCGTGCTCCTGGCTGAGTCGGCGGGTTTCCTTCCCTTGGCGGGAAAATCTTTCTGCTTCAATTCGCCGCATCCCCAGCAGCAACAGCTGCGCCAACGCCTGGAAAAACTGGGATGGGCCCCGGCGGCTCTTCCCTCCCGGGCTCACCTGAGGCTCTCCTTCAGCCCGCTTCATTCTCCATCCCGCCCCTCCTTCACCTTTGTCCGGGAGGGACGGATCTGGGATGTCCGCTCCCGAAAACTCCGCAGCCTATGGGATGCCATGGGACAGAGCTCGCAGCCATCGGCATCTCTGACCATAGCGGGATTCCGGCCGGAGCCACACCCCGGTACACCGGGCCGGTTCGCAGCCGCCTACCAGGATGGACGGCTCCGCGAGCGGTTCCCGCTGGATCGGGTGGAGAGCGTGTCGTTCCCGACTCGCAGGGGAGCCCTCGTGGTCCGTGTTGAAAAGGGAGCCGCGCGCGTCGTGCACTCTCCGTGCCGGCATCAGATCTGCAGGTACACACCGCCCATCTCCCAGGCCGGGGAACGGCTCGTCTGCGCACCCAGCCACTTCCTCCTGGAAATCCAGGGGCCCTCGGGCCTCGACACCGTGATCGGTTGAGCTGGCCTGTTCAGCCCGAGCGAAGACCCCCCCACCTCCCTATGCGCTCGGACTGAACAGGCCAACTTCCGATTTCGCTACGACCGGCTTCTCCCAAAATATTCGTTAAAAATCCCACATCACGGAATTGAGGGCGGCTTCCGCCTTGATTTGCCCGCCTCGTACACATAAAATGAGAGTCAGCACTTGAGGAGGTGACACGCATGGAATCCCGTCTATTTGCCGGCCTGGACGTATCCACACAGAGCTGCAAGCTGGTGGTCCTGGATTGGGCGGAAAGAGCCACGGTGCATGTGCATGTCATCAATTATGACAGTGATCTCCCTCAATACGAAACGCGAGGCGGCGTCATCCAGGGATTGACGCGCGGCGTATCCGAATCCGATCCCCTCATGTGGCTGGAGGCCGTGGACCTGGTGTTCGACCGGTTAAAAGCCTCGCCGGTCCCCCAGGAAAGGATCCGCAGCATCTCCGTGTCCGGGCAGCAGCACGGCCTGGTAGCCCTGACCGAGAAGGGCGGCCTGGCCCGGCCTCGCAGCAAACTCTGGAACGATTTCTCGACCGGCGAGGAATGCCGGCTGCTCACCGAGGCCGTGGGCGGCCCCGAGAACATGATCCGGGAGGTGGGGAATTCCCAGCGCACCGGGTACACCGCGGCCAAGATCTATCACATGAGGCGGCATGAGCCCGATGCCTATCGCAATGCCGCCACCCTGTTCCTGGTTCACAACTACATCAACTGGTACCTGACGGGCGGCGCCAGGGTCATGGAGCCGGGCGACACCTCAGGGACGGCACTCTGGAATCCCGCCACAGGCGGCTGGTCGCAAAAGGTCATCCAGGCCATCGATCCGGGCCTGGCCGACAAGCTGCCCCCGGTCCGGCGGCCGGACCGGAATATCGGCACGGTCTCTCGAGACCTGGCCGACAGGTTCGGACTGGACCCCCGGTGCACCGTTGATGCCGGAAGCGGAGACAACATGTGCGGAGCCGTGGGTACCGGAAATGTCCGCCCGGGGATCGTAACGGTCAGCCTCGGCACGTCAGGGACCGCCTACACTCAGATGGAGGAAGCCTTCATCGATCCCCTGGGCGAGATCGCCGCCTTCTGCGACAGCACGGGCCGTCACCTTCCCCTGCTGTGTGTTTCCAACCTGGCCAATGGATACGATGCCCTGTTGGATCAGCTGGATCTGGACCACGACGGCTACGGCCGGCTTCTCCAGAAAACCCCGGCGGGAAACGCCGGCCGCGTGCTCCTGCCCTGGTACACGGGTGAACGCACCCCCGACCTGCCGCTGGCATCGCCTCTCTACTTCGGCTTTGCCCTGAGTGATTTTCGTCCCGAGATCCTGGCCCGTGCCGTGCTGGAGGGCCACGTCCTCAACCTGTACGAAGGCTTCCGCCGCATGCCGGTTGAGCCGGACGAGATTCGCCTGACCGGGGGGCTCGCCCGGTCGGATGCCTGGTGCCAGGCCATCGCCGACATCTTTGCCACCGAGGCGGTACCGGTGGAGGGCGAAGGAGCTTCCCTGGGCGCTGCGCTGCACGCGGCCTGGGTGTGGTTGAACGAAAACGGAGAGGAGGTCTCCCTTGAAGAGGTCACAATGCCTTTCGTGATCAAGACCGAAACACGCCGCAGGCTCCCGCAGGACCACGCTCGCTCAGCCTATGAGCTGCAGAGGCGCCTCTTCCACGCCCTGGCGCTGCGGATCCGGGGAAAACCGGGAGAAGATCCGTTCGATCTGCGGGAACAGCTCGCTAGAATGACTTCGCCCTTCTCCTAGGTCGCTACAGAATTTCCATACTCGAGCTGGCGAAAAACAAGTCGGGCAGGCTGATAAGGAGGCCGTCCGGAGGCGAGCGGGCATGGTTCCTCGAAGAGGAGAGCGAGCCGAGGAATAAGGAGATTTTCCTCGCTGGGGAAAATCACCGGGCCGACGTTTCAGCCTGCCCGACTTATTCTCCGCCAGGACGGCAACGGAGAAGCTGGGCTATTCCGTCAGGTCCTTGACAAATATGTTCCGGAAATAGACCGGGGAACGACTGTCATGGTTCTGCAGGCCCAGGTAGCCCTCCCGGGCAAAATCCCTCACCTTCCCCCTGGGTTCCGCTTCCCAGTCCAGGACACGCGTTCCGTTCAGGTCTATCTGGATCCGGTTCCCCTGGAAGGTGATCCGGAAGTGATTCCACTCGCCCGGCGGCCTGGAGGCCGAGGACAAGGGGGCTTCCGCGTCGTAGGCCGACCCGGTGTGGTGTATGCCCTTTGAGGCATCATCGATCTGTATCTCAAAGGAGTGGTAGATATAATCGTTGCTCACGGGGATCTCGGGTACACGCAGGAACACTCCGGAATTCGTGTTCGCGCGCTCACACTTGAATTCCAGGTCCAGCACAAAATCACCATACATGCGCGTACCGTACCACAGGAGCCCCATCCCCCCCTGGGACTTCAGCACCCCGGTCCCTTCATCCAGGATGAAGTAGCCGGGGCCGTACTGGTTCCAGCCGTGCTTGTGGAAGCGGCCGTTCCTCTGCCCCAGGATCTGCTCATATCCCTTGTAATAGGTGATGCTGTCGATATAATCCAGCCCCGCGCGTATGGGGGGAGAGGGATTGTCGATGTCGGCGGGGTTCTCGTGCTCGATGGCCAGGGGCCCATAGTAGTTCTGCCGCGTCAGCTCAGCCAGGACCTTGCGTACATTGGCCTTTCCCTGCCCGAAAGGGACGTCCAGGGCCTTCCGGACTCCGAACTGATCCAGGTCCTTGAGGTGAACGTTGGTTATCCGGCCTTCCAGCAGCCGGAGGGCCTCCACGGGATCGACGCCGGTGCGGAGCCAGTGGCCCGTGTCCGCACACGCCCCGATGCGGGGATCCAGCCCCTGCACACGCTCAAGCACCGTTAAAGGGCGGGCGTACTTTGTGGGCGGCGGATGGTTGTGGATGGCGACACGGATGTTGTGGCGTTTGACCATCTTCTCCAGGAGAGAGAAATCGTCATCCTTGGGCTCGGTGTTGATGGTGCGGATGCGCATGGCCCTGGCAAATTCGAAGACCTTCCCCATGCTCTCTTCCGTGTTGTCGAAACCCACTACCCCGTAACTGATCAGGGTGATACCCGCCTCCTGGAGGCGCTCCTTTACCAGGTTCCGGGTCTCATCGTCCATGTCATGCCCGAAGCGCGCCTCGGGCATGTCCCGGCTGAGTGCCTGGCCCGGATAGGCTTCCAGGTACCGGATGCCCAGGGCCTTGACCTTGTCCAGGGTCTCAAAAAACGTGAACTTCCGGAAGGTCCAGCACTGCATGGCGATGGGAAACTCCCGGATCCGGACCTCGTCATAGGGAACACTCTCGATCTCGGTTCCCTGGGGAGCCGGGCTGCCTGCCGCAAGGGCGAGGCCCGCGGTCGAGACCAGCATGGCGCACACCCCAATCACTACCAGTGCAGATAAGACGGCTGTTTTTTTCACGGTCCCTCCTCTTGTTGATCTCTTACGTTTCAAAGCGGGCACGCCCCTCAAGGCGGCCCGTCAGCTCTTCCTGGGGTTCCACTCCCCTTTGGCCACGGACGGGACATACGTTTCGAGGCCGGGAGGAGGGAAGGTGATGGTCCGTTCCTGCTCGGCGCTCATGTAGGCCGTCATGAGCAGCTCCGTCACGTTGACTCCGTCGCTGAAGTTTTCCTCCGGCCGCTTCCCATCCAGGAAGGCCCGGACCATGTGGCGGTTTTCATCGGTGTAGCCGTACTCCATTTCCTCGTTGCTCACAACCGGCATCAGGCCTATCTCGGCATTTTGTTTCTCGACCAGGTCTTCACCCTGGCTGCCCGTGACCTCGCGGCTGAAGAAGATCTTGAGGCCCGTGTCCAGCGTGTTGATCTGCAGGGCGTATTCCGGCCCCAGGAGTTCCAGGCTTAGGCGCAGTCCCGCCCCCACGTAACACCATGAGGTGGTGGTCTCCACGATCAGCTTTTCTCCTCCTTCACCCCTGTATTCGATCAGGGAGCGGGCGAAGTCTTCCGCCGGGCGGTTGAGGTAATCGGTCCTGCCGCCGCTGCTGTCGGCCAGGATCTTGGCGTAATGGGGGATCTGCCACTTCAGGCAGTCGGTGTAGGCCGTAACCTTGACGGGTGTTATCACATCACGGGCCGCACCGGGCGGCGTCAACATGTAGCGGGCCTCCTCCACGGAATGGCACATCATGTCGTTGAGGACCCCGCCTCCCTGTAGCTCGCCTTCCCAGAACCAGGGCATATGGGGGCCGCTGTGTTCCTCGGCGGCACGGGCCAGATAGGGCCGGCCGGCGGTGGCTGCCCCCCGGGCCCAGAGGATCTCTTTGCCGCGCATCACCGCAGGAGAAAAGACCTGGTTTTCCAGGTAGCCGTCCAGGAGGTTCGCTTTACGGGCCAGCTCCAGCATCCGGCGCGCCTCGGCCGCGTTGCGGCCCAGGGGCTTCTCGCAGGTTACCCCGATCAGCTCTCCACGGCCGCTCTCCACGGCCCCGACGATCTCTTCCATGACATCCAGGCGGGTGAAATTGGGCGACAGGATCCATATGGCGTCGATGCCCTGATCGGCAACCATGTCCGTGATGGTGGCGAACGTCCTGGCCTCTCCCAGGCGCATCCGACGCACAAGCGCGGCCGCTTCCTCAGCGCGTCCGGGGTGCTTATCCACGATACCGAGGATGTCGGCATCCCGGACGCCCAGCCATGAACGGATATGAAAATTGCCGATGAATCCCGCTCCGATAAATCCGACTCCCAGTCTCTTCTTTTCCATGTCTCTTTCTCCTTATGCGAACGTATCTGCGCAGAGCCGGCCCGCCTCCCGGTTATGCGTCGCCGGCCTGGGGCTGCTCCGGCCGACTTTCGGCCCGGGGGTCCTTGAAGAACAGCATGAAAGCCAGAGCACAGAACACGGTCAGGGCCACCGGGACCAGGAAAACTCCCGTCCAGTTGGTCGAGCCTTGTGCGGTAAAGATGTTCTGGACCTTCCCTGCGAAGAGGCTTCCGAGGTAGTTTCCTATGCCGTAGGTCACGAGAGTGATCAGGCTCTGTGCGGAGTGTCGGATGTCCTTGGGCGCCACGGTATCCACGTATATGAAGGCCGCCACAAAGAAAAAGACAAAACAGAAACCATGCAGCGACAGAGAAGCGATGACCAGCCAGGCGGGGGTGCCGACCGCGAAAATAATGTAGCGCAGCGGCCAGGCCAGGACCCCCAGGGCCAGGATCTTTCGGATGCTGGTTTTCTTGATGAGATAGGGAAGAAGCAGGGCCATGACGAAGATCTCCGCCAGCTGCGCGATCGCCATCACCATGGGCAGGTTGGCCTGTGAAACGCGGATCTGCGGTGAGGTCAGGAAGGGGGCGGTCAGGATGTAATAGAACATCAGTTCGGTGGCCACCACAAAAGAGATGATGATGAAGATCAGGAAATTCTTGTCTCGCAGCATCTTCAGAGCTTCCAGAAACGCCAATGGTTTCGTCCCTTCCTTCTGTGGAGGGGTGTGAGGAAGACCGAAAGCGAAGAGCCCCATGATCAGTGAGAAGATCCCGGCCAGCAGGAGCGCGTCGCCCTGCATGGCGATCCCGCCGCCGCCGGACAGATTCCGCCACAAAGTCAGTCCCAATCCGGCAGCGATCCACCCTATGGTTCCCCAGACGCGGATCTGGCCGAACTCCTTCTCCGAGTTCTTCAGGTTTATGAAGGCGACGGAATTCGTGAGGGCCAGGGTCGGGGCATAAAGAAGGCAGTAGAAAAGCATCACCCAGGCCATGAGCCTGTAGTCGGACATGGTCGAGACCCAGATGAGCAGGGCGCCGCCCAGCAGCTGGAGGACGGCGATGAATTTCTCTCCCGACAGGTACCGATCCGCGATCTGGCCGCCGATAAAGGGAGCGATAATGGTGGCCAGGGGGAGCAGGCTGTAGATGATCCCGGTCTGGATCCCGTCGAAACCGAGATTGTTCTGCAGGTAATCGGACAGGACCGGTGCCCAGGCGCCCCATATGGCGTACTGCAGAAACATCATGGCTCCCAGACGAATCTTTACTCCCATGTTGCCCTCTCTTTCCTAGTGTTTAGGCCGGCCATCATGCCCTCACCGCTAACGGCGGCACGCCTCTGCTCGAAAATGCCGCCCCGGCTTGAAAATGAGCGGGGACCCGGAGGCTCTGAGTACATGCCGGCAAAGCAAATCCACCATATTAAAATTGCCCGGGGTTGTCAATAAATCCCCCGCGGTTGATTCGGCCACGGTCCTGTGCTACAAACAGGGCGTTACGGTCATGAAGCGCGCACTCTGTTTCGTTCTCGCCCTGCTGGCCGCCGGGGCCGCGGGATGCCGAAGCTACAACACCTGGCGGAAAACCACCCTCATGTATTTCGACACCGTTTGTGAGGTGCAGCTCTACTGCAGCGCCCCTGCCTTTGCCGAGGCTCGCGAAGTCATCGACAAGGAATTCGGGGAGGTCTCCCGGTTGTTTTCTCCCGGCAGCCGCGATTACGCCGCCCCAGGTGTGAGGGCATTGTTCACGCAGGCACAGGGAGTCTTCCTCCGCTCCCGGGGATGTTTCGACATTTCAGTGGGCGCCCTGTCCCGGCTCTGGGGGTTTCACTCGGAAGATCGCCGTTTGCCCGAACCGGAAGAGATCCGGGAGGCGCTTCGTTTTGTGGGCCTGGAAAAGATCGGGATCCGGCCTGACCGCCTGGAGGTCCCGGAGGGCATGGAGCTGGATTGGGGGGCGATCGCCAAGGGATACGGCATCGACCTGGCCGCCCGGGCCCTGATCGATCTGGGGGTCCAACGAGGCTTCATAAACGCGGGCGGCGACATCTTCTGCTGGGGGACCAATCCCCGGGGTCAGCCCTGGCAGGTCGGGATCAAGCACCCGCGCGGCGGCGGATTTCTGGGGGTACTATCCCTGTCGGGGCAGGGGGCGGCCACTACGGGAGATTACCAGAGGTTTTTTATGGAAGACGGAGTCCGCTACCATCATGTCTTCGATCCCCGGACCGGACGGCCGGCGCGGGGGAAGCAGAGCGTCACGGTAGCGGGCCCGGAGGCGAGCCTGTGTGACGCCCTGTCCACGGCCCTCTTCGTCTCTGGATCTCCGGAAGAGATCATGCACGACTACCCGGAATACGGGGCATTTCTAGTGGATGCAGAAGGGCGGCTCACAACTCTGGGGAAGGCGTTTCCACTCCGCCCCGGGCCTCGCGACGGACCCTGATCCACTTCCTCAGCTGGCCCAGGTTGATGCACACCTGGCGGACGAGGATGAGGGCCGGGACGATTGCCGTTGCCGAGAAGAGGCCCAGCCCCACCAGGCGCCGGCGGCGCAAAAGCAGGGGATACGGCCTCGAGAAAAAATAAAGGATCCCCAGATATCCCAGCCAGCCGAGAACAAGGAGCGCCCCTCCCAGCGAGGGAAATCGGAGCACAAAACCCGCTGCCGTGATCAACCCCAACAGAGGCCATGCGATGAATGCGGGCTGCAGTAGGATCCGGAGCAGGCCGGGGCGCCTCAGGTTGAACTTGGTGAACCCGACCCCGATGTTCCACCGGATGTAGGGCCACAGAGACGGCCTAGGTTTATGATACACAGTCAGGTCGGGGATGTAGTCGAGATAAAAGCCGCCCTGCTTGAGCCTCCGGGAGAGGTCCACGTCCTCCCCCCCGTCCTCGAATCCCGGGTCGAATCCTCCCACGGCAACCAGCGCGGATCTCCGGAATGCGGAGTTGCATCCGGCTATGAATTCAATCCCCCGGGGACCGCGCGAGACATTGGCGTCGAATCCAATGGCACCGCCGGCGGGATGGCCGATCGCCGCCGCGCATTTTTCGAAATAGCCTGATCCTGGCGGGGGATAGGCGTTGCCTCCTATCCCATCAATGGAGGGATTCGAAAAAGCCCGGGCCATGGCTCCCAGCCAGCCGGGAGGGGCGATGCAGTCCGCATCCGTAAACGCAACCAGCTCCGATCGGGAAGCCAGCAGCCCGGCATTCTTCTGCCGGCTGAAGCCTTTGGCGGAACGCACATACCGCACCGAGGGATAGCGCCGCACGATCTCCGGTGTCGCATCCTGGGAAGCGTCCACCACGAAGATCTCGAACCTCTCGGAAGGATAATCCTGGCGAATGAGAGAGTCCAGGCATGCCGCGATGTTGTTCTCTTCGTTCAGTGTGATGACGATGACGGAGATCCGTGCCGCCTCGCTTTTTTCGGACGAGGGGGGCTGCACTTCACGGCTGGGCGGCATCGGTCAGGTATTCCCACTCCAGGACACAGCCGTCTATCAGCTTATAATCATAAACGCAGTCCCGGCAGAATTTATAGACTTCGCGGTCTTTTTGAAAACGCTTCCGGAAACTCTCGGCTTGGGGGCTGAACCATAGTTCATCGAAGCGGCTCTGGTTGATGTTGCCGAAGGGCCATTCATGGGTCAGATCAAACTCGCACGAGACCACCGTCCCGTCGGCAAACAGGGTTGGCTTGGTCCAGGGAAACCTGCATTTGTATTTCCGGGGCCGCCGGTCCGGGGAATAGTCGGGATGATAGCGGTACCATCGGAACCTCTTGGCTTGCGGGGCGAAGCGGCGGTCTAAATCTGGATGAGCATACCCCGGCTGCCGGGTCGAGTATGCCTTGATGCTGAGCATGTCCACGCCCAGGTCCTTGGCCAGACGCCTGAACCCTTCCACCTCATCCTCATTCTCCCGGGATACAACCATGCGCAGGTTAACGATCGGAAGCCGGTTTCCGGCCCGTTTTTTCTCCTCCATCAAGAGGCGGGTATGATCGATGACCCTCTGGAAATCGCCTCCTTTGCGCAGACGGGCATGGGTCTCGGGAGTGCTGCCGTCCAGGGCAACGATCAGGGCATCCAGCCCGGAAGAGACCAGGGCGCGGGCATCCTCCCGGGAAAGCCTGTTCAGGTTGGAGCTGGTCACAGACAGGATATTTTTCTCCTTGGCATAGGCGATCATTCTGTAGATTTCCGGATTGAGGAGCGGCTCGCCCCAGGACCAGAGTATGATATAGAGGAGATAGTCGCCTGTCTCATCGATGAACTTCTTAAAGGTGTCGAAGGGCAGCAGCTGTTTTCCCCTCGTTTCCGGGGCGAAGCTTGGGCACAGGTCACAGCTCAGGTCACATACCCCGGAAGGAGCGATGTGGGCCATGTAAGGGTAGCCCTGGGCACGGGAGATCGGGAGGAGCCGGTTAAGGGAGATCCTGCAGAGATTGAAGAGCTTGCGCCCGGAGATATTGCGGGCCTGCATGGGGATGCGGTCGAACTGGAAGGACAGCCGCCGCCACAGGAGGAGGTTCAGGCCGTTGCGGAGCAGGAATCCTGCGCGCAACTAATCGGGCTCCTTCACAAAGTCCCTCAGCCGCCCCTCCAGGTAGCTGCAGAGGCGGGCGGCGCCGTTGCCGTTGGGTGCCGCCCCCAGATCCGCGACGTGCCGGTGGTAGTTTAGGTATATCTCCAGGAGCTGCTCGCCGTCGAGAGCCACCAGGGCCCTTTTCTGCTCCTGCACGATCTGTGCAAAGATGAGCTGATGATCGTCCACATGCTCGCCGTTCCGGGCGCTGCGGGGGAAAAGTATCGGGATCTTGTTCAGGCTCAGGCACTGGAGCAGGGTCCCCACCCCCGCATGGGCGATGATGATCTCGGCGGAACCGAGGGCCTCCCGCATCTCGGCATACGAAAGAAAAGGAACCGAAGGGCACTGCTGGAGAGTATCGGGAGAGTGGCCCCTCTGAACCAAGGTCGATGAAGGAATGATACTGGAGGCGACGCCCTCATCGACGGCCTTGAGGAGCCGGTCGAAGGGATGCCGATCGAAACCGAGGGTCACGAACGTCTTCATAACAGCTGGCCCTCGTATTTCGCCTTCTTGTACTTGTCGGCCAGTTCGGGCCACTGAACGATAAATTCATCTACGAATCGGTATACCAGGCGTCCCGTGAGCGACAGATCCTTAATCCGGGCCAGCGATTCTATGTACACGGTCTTTATCCCCCACAGAGACGCAATGAGGAAAAAGGGAACGCACACGCCGGCCCCGGTTGAAACCAGGACCCGCGGCCTCTCTTTACTCAACACGCGCCAGGCCAGGAAGAGGTTCCGGATCAGGTTTTTAGGGCTCCGCTGGGTAGGGGAAAAGGCGGTGTAGACCTTTTCGTTTCTCAACATGTGCCGTGTGTCCTGGCCTATGAATGTGACCCAGAACCGCTCATGGGCACTCCATGCTCCCCTCAGGCAGTGGAGCTCGTAAAAATGGCCGCCCGAAGAACACACCAGACAGACCTTCATCCCCCGGCCCCCCGGGCATTCTGCACCCTTTCCGCATACCAGAGAGACAGGTCCCGGCCCAGGAGGCGCTCCAGCCTGGTGGTGTCCTCACGCGAGCCCTCCAGGAGCCTCCGCCTCAACTCAGCGTCTATCGGGTCCCTCTTCAGCGACATGTTTTTGAGTTTGTATTTTAAAGGACCTCGGATCCGGCGCGGCAGGAACGGTTTGACAACGGTTTTAAGGAGATTGGGCGTGAAGGCAAGGTCCAGGACGGCATCCGAGACCTTCCCCCTGGGCTGCCCGGAGACATTGACCCTGCGCGGAAGCACGCGGCTATCGGGAGGGGGGGCTCCTAAAAAATCGAACAGGGAGACGATGTTTTCATCGATGCGCCAAAAGAACTCCTCGAAGATTATCACGCGGACATGGTCGAATCGATCCAGGTATGCCTTGACCGGAGAGTGGTACCGGCTGAATCCCACGTAATCATAGGAAAGGGACAAGTTGGCTTTCATCCGGGAGGCCACGACTTCGGGCCGGATGGCGGATTCAAAATCCAGCTCCTCTCTCCGTTCGCCCCTTTTCTGGAGGTATTGGGACCAGGCACGGTCGGCTGGATTCCTCAGGGTGATTATGATCTTGATGTCTCTGAGCCGGTCCCCGTACAGGGCGTGCATGTTGGCGATGACATTCTCGTGGTCGGACAGATACCAGGTGGAGGCCTCTCCCAGGAGCTGATCCGGACGAGCCGGCCGGAAAAGGGACACATATTCATCCGGGTCCGAGGTCTCCCAGCCCATCGGCGTCTGTGAATCCCGAATTTCCATGATCGGCTCCCGGTGCCAGCAGGAAAAAAACATGGGCTCCTTCTCGGGCGGCATGAATATCCGGGGATGTGCGGATAGATAGGAGTAGAGCGTGGAGGTCCCGCAGCGAGGCGCCCCCACGATAAAGAAATCGGGTAGAGAGACTGATTTTCCGTTATAATCGACCAGCATAGGCCCGCAGACACAATGTGTCTTTATCTTCAGACTCGAATAAACTAAACCAATCCCTTAAAAAATTCAAGAGGATTTGGGGGTGGACCGGTGCACCGGAGGTCAAATCTTCATCGGCATGAGGACATATTTGTAATCGATCTCATCATCCTCATGGGTACGCATGAGGATGGCGCTATTTTCGTCCTTCAGCTCGATCCTGACCTTTTCGGTCTTGACCGTCGTCAGAAAATCCAGAAGATACTGAGCATTGAAGCCGACCTCGAATTCCGTGCCCTCGTATTCAATGCCGACCTCGTCCCTTGCTTCTCCCAACTCCGGATTGGACGAGAAGAGGACGATCCTGTCTCTCTGGATGTTGAATTTGATACCCTTGGACCGTTCCGTCGACAGCAAAGAAACCCTCCGGATGGCATCCGCGATCTCTTCCCGGTCAAGGATAACGGCATGGGGGTTGTCTTCCGGAATGACCGCCTCGTAGTTGGGGAATTTTCCCTCTATGACCCGGGAGATCAGGATTCTGTTCTGTACTCTAAAAAAGAGGTTGTTCTCATCCATGTCGAAATTGAGGTCCGAGTCGTCGAATTTCCTCAATTCGTTCAATGTCTTCTTGGATACGATCCCCCGGATCTCCTCTCCCACCCGCAGCGATTCCAGGGGCATCTGGGTGTAGGCCAGCCGGTGTCCATCGGTGCTTATCAGTTCGATGCTGCCGTCTTTGAGGATCATCAAGGCGCCGTTCAGGTAATATCTCTGTTCCTGTGTAATGGCACAGTAGACCCTGTCGATCATGTCCTTACACTTATCGAGCGGAAGGACGACGTTGTTTTCAAACTTCGGTTCGGGGACTTGAGGATAGTCTTCTTTGGGAAGGCAAAGGACCTTGAACTGGCTTGCACCGGAGGTGATTTCCATCATGTGGTTCTCGTTCTGTTCGAAACGGACATCCGCGGCCGCGGAAAGCGACTTCACTATCTCGAAGATCTTTTTGCCTGACACCGTGATTGCTCCGGTCTGCTCCACCTCTGCGCCGAAATGGGTCTTGAGTCCCACTTCCAGGTCGGTTCCCGTCAGCTCGACATGGTTCTCCGAGGCTACTATCAGTATGTTCGCCAAAATCGGCATTGTGTTTCGCTTTTCTACTATCCCCTGCAGGAGTTGGAGCTCGCCCAGTATGTCGTCTTTCGCGATCGAGAATTTCATTTTTCCACCTTTCCTCAGCGCTTTTTCTTTCTTTATATATATTATATGTAGGTTATGTAATAAGAATAAGAAATGCAAATAAAATGTGTATAACCTGAGTATCTCACTGATTCCTTAGTGTATATAGGCGATTATTTTGTTTAATTCCCTGTTGAATTCAGAGTCTTCTTCTCTGAGTTTCTCGATCTTGCGTATGCTGTGGATGACGGTAGTGTGGTGTTTTCCACCGAATTTTTTACCGATCTCCGGCAGTGAAGTTTTGGTAAGCTCTTTGGAGAGATACATGGCCACCTGACGCGGAAAAGCGATCTTGGGTGAGTTGTTGCGCACACTGAGCTGAGAGAGCTTGATCTTGTAATGGCGGGCCACCAGTTTCTGGATCTTGTCAATTGTGACCATGGTGGAGGATGAATCCAGGAGCCCCTTCAGCGCCTCCTTGGCCAGGTCGAGATCGATTGGCTCGCCCTTAAGCGATGCATAGGCGATAACACGGCGAAGATAGCCTTCCAGTTCACGGATGTTGGAGTGAACCTTGTCCGCGATGTAGAGGCCCACGCTTTCGGACAGGTATATTTCCTCCATCTCTGACTTTTTCTTGAGGATCGCGATCCGGGTTTCGATATCCGGGGGCTTCAGGTCGGCGATCAGTCCCCATTCGAACCTGGAGCTGAAGCGTTCTTCCAGATTCGGGATCTCTTTGGGCGGACAATCGCTGGTGATGACGATCTGTTTCTGGCTGTCGTACAGATGGTTGAAGGTGTGGAAGAATTCTTCTTTGGTCCTTTCTCTGCCGGCCAGGTAATGGATGTCATCCATGAGCAGCACATCGATGCTGCGGTATTTCTGCCGGAAATCCAGGACCTTGCCGTACTGGAGGTGGTTGATCAGGTCATTCATGAACTTTTCTGTTGTTATATACAGGACCTTGATGCGCCGGCTATCCTTGAGGACATGGTGTCCGATGGCGTTCATGAGGTGAGTTTTGCCCAGCCCGGCACCGCCGTAGATGTACAGGGGGTTGTAGGATTTTGCCGGATTCTTCACCACGGCCGTAGCAGCGGCATGCCCAAACTGGTTGCATGATCCCACCACGAAGTTTTCGAAGGTGTAGTTGGGATTCAGGTTGGGATTCAGGAGGGACCCGTGTTTCGAGCGGCGATCTTGGGGAGAGCGCCGCATGAAGGAAGTGGGGGAGTCGTCATAGATGTATTTGATATCAAAAGCTTTTTTGTGGAGATCGCGGGAACAGTTGTTGATCAGGCTGGAGTAGTGAAAGGACAGCCAGTCCTTGAAATATGAATTTGGGACCTTGATATAGAGCGTGTCGTTCTCCTGGCCGATATATACAGTGGGCTCGAACCAGGTCTCGTAGCTTTTCTGATCGATGCGCTTTTCTATTTCACCGCGTATTTGGAGCCAAACGTTCGTTTTTTCAGAAGGTTGCATGACGGCTCCCGAGTTTTCCACAGGAATTTCCACAGCTGTGGAAATTTATCGGTCCTCAAAAATATATATTCGATCTCATCCGGGATTGTTGAAGCTCAGGTATAATAGCACCCCTATTTTATGAATGCAACGAAAAAGGAAAAAAAATAAATCAGAAGTCGAAACCGATCCAGAACTTGGTCCGCCACCCTGTTATGACGTTCCAATCGAACGGTGACTTCAGCGTCTGCCACGCCAATCCCTTGACAAAATCGATGTGCATGGGCATCCCCAGGAAAAAGAATTCGACTCCGAAACCAAAGGAGCCCATGGCCTCGGCAAGAAGAAAGTCCGGCTGCCCGTCGGGGGTCACGATCGGGAAATAAAACACCGACGGATTGTCTCCCAGCTTGCTGCGTGTGACATCGAAAAACCCGGTAGCCCGGACCGGGCCGAAGGGTCCCAGCATGGTGTAGGCCGCGCTGACCAGGGGGATGCGGAATTCCAGGTTCGCGTACCAGCCCTCGGTCCCGATGATGCTGTAGAAATAGGCGGACCTCACTTCGTTGTTCCCCCCCCAGTAGTTCACGTAAGGATTCTTACCGCGGCTGATGAAACCGTTGAACCGGAATGCGAACAGGGTGTCGCCGCCCAGATAGAGATACTGGCGATAATCCAGGGAGGCCGAGGTGTTCTGGAGAAAGGCATCGGAGATGGGGAGGGTCTGCGTGAGGGAGAGGCGGAAGGTGTTGCCTTTGGCCGGGCCGTAGCTCTTGAAACGCGTTGTCTCCCCCACCAGAGCCAGGGAAAAGGGGATCATGTTGCCGTTGTAGAAATAGCCGTACCCGCCGACCCTGGGATCGACGATCTGATTCATGTAGGGATTGTAGAAACTTTCGTTGAAATATGAGTAGCCCGCGGTGGCCTCCAGCCGGTAGTAGGTGTTGAATGGATAGGCGCCCATCACCGAGACTCCGGAGATCTCCCGCGTCGCCATGGCGTCGCGGTAGCTGAGAAGGTAATACAGGCTGGGATCGTAATAGGCATAGGGCGGATAATAGAATATCGTGTAAGCATAGGCCTGTGCCATCCACTGGAAGCGGTTCTTCAGGTTTGCGTAGGAAAGGGAATAGTTGCGGAAGCTGCGCACCTGGTAAGCCGTGAAGTTGAACATGTGGTCGTGAAACAGGTCGGCGAATGTGATGGCGGATCCGCCATATATGGAGCCGTCGGTGGAAACCACGGCCTCGACTGGAGGCCTCCCTACGATGTACAGCTTGCCCAATCCCGTGTATTCCCCGATCTTTTCGTTGTCGATCTCGATCTTCACCAAGGGCTCGAACCGCTCATGCAGTTCTTCGGGCTCCAAATCGTCGGCATGAACCGTCCTTTCCAACTCGGGCTCGAATTCGCTCTTGAACAGCTGGAAGGCCCCCTTGTTGAAGGCCGAGAATATGATCTTGCCGTCTTCCTTGGGATCCGGAACCGGCAGGAAACAGCCGGTACGGACATCGGTGTAGCGCAGCATCTCTCCGCTATCGAGCGAGATGGAGTAGATGTTGAAAGCATCGCGCATGTCGCCCACGAAGAATATCTCCTCGGAATCCTGTGAAAACTCGGGCGTTATGGTGTTGCCCCGGCCGAAAGTCAGCTGTGTCTTTTTCTTCAGGTCGTCCACAGGGGAAATGAATAGCTTGTCGAAGACATCGAGCCTGATGCTATAGGCGAGCAGCTTCCCGTCGGGAGAGATGGTCACGGCCTTCTCATACAGCTCGTCCTGCGTCAGGTTGGTGGTTTCCGCCGTATCCAGATTGACCGTGAAGATATCCCGCCGGCCGCCCTCGAAGGCCGTGAACAGAAGCTCCCGGCCCCCGGGATTAAAAGCGGGGGAGGACGGCACGTCCTGGTCGAGGGGGATCCTCTTGAGCATGCTGCCGGAGAGCACATCCACCAGGAAAAGCGCGTGTTTGTGGCCGGAGCGGGCGAAGAAGGCGAGGGTGTCTCCATCGTGTGACCAGGCCACGTCCTTCCCGTTGGAGGGCTCGATCTCGAACTTGATGAACTCGTATTTCAGGGAATACCCCTTTGTGAGGTTCTTGACGGGCCGCCCGTCTTCCACGCTGAACAGGATGACATCCAGGTCCAGGTCCTTGACGTTGTAAGTGACGGCCGCGACCAGGTCGCCGGAGGGAGAGACGGCATGGCTGAAGGCGAACCAGTACTGGTTGACCGGGTATTCCGGGCCGAGCACGATCCCGTAGTTATCGGGATTCTCCCGGGTGACAAAATCCCGGTACTTTTCCCTCAGATGTTTCTTGTACTCGTGCGAAAACTGCCGGTTGTCCATCGAGAAGGACTGCATGACCGGATTCACGCGCCCGACCAGGGGCGAGCTTTTCATGGTCTGCCAGAAGTTGCGAACCCCGTTCTTCCCGTACTCCTGCTCGATGTAGTCGTACATGGCGTGGCCGAAATCATAGGCGGGGTCCCGGATGAGAGGATACGGAGAGAAAAACATTCCCGCTCCGTTCAGTTCAGGGATGCGGTCGTTGAGCACCGCGTCGCGGACGATGAGCTCCGACCATGAGGACCAGCGTTCGGTGCTGTATTCAGAGAAACCCTCGAAAACCCAAAGCGGCGGCTGGCTGACGGCATAGACCACTCCCCCCGGGCTTCCCCACAGGAGGTCGAACTGGAAGATGTGGGAGAGCTCGTGGAGCATGAGGTCGTACAGGTCGTCGATGGGCATGTCTCCCTGGATGGCAACGCGAAAGAGCAGGGGCTCGGACACGCCCAGCGCCCCCTCCGGAGGCCGGAACAGGTTTGATTGCTGGAAGTCGGTGGACGTCACGTAGTAGAGCAGCGGGACCCTGGCTGAAAGCTGGTGCTTGATCTTGTCGCTTATCTGAGCATAGGCGCTCTCGGCCAGATCTGCGACGACCTGCAGCATGGCCGTGTCCTTCGTATAATAATAGACATCGAAGTGGTCGGTGGAATAGAATTCCCAGTTGAAATCGGTGTACATCACACGGTTCTTGCCGTAAAACTGAGTGTAGGCGATCTGAGCGGACAGCGTGCTTGCGGCCAGGAGGATGAGGGAAAATACGATAAGGGACCTTCTCGTTCCTGTACTCATGATTTCTCCTCGATCAGTGGATGATGAGATAGCGGTCTTGGATTTTTTCTCCCCCCATGATCTCGCGAAAGAGCTTCTCCTTGACTTGAAAGGCCAGGTCAAAGAAGGCGAAATACGCCGTCTGGTTGGGATTGGAGTACGCACGGGTCTCCTTGAATTCCTGGTTGTAAAGGCGGATCCCGGATTCGGAATCCATGATATGGATCTGCATGTTGAGGCTGTAGAATCTCCGGGTCTTCATCTTTTCCTGTTCGGGGAAGGGGGTTTCATGTTCCCGGCGGCCCTTGCGGACCAGGGCCTTGCGGGTTTCCTCGGAGAATTCTGCCGTTCCGGAAAAAATCACAGCCTTTTTCTTGTCCAGCTCGAGGTTTTTCCAGAAAGCCTGATCTTCAAACACCGATTCGTCGGCAATGGGAGCCGAGTGCAGGACCACCTGCGTCTCCAGCTCCACGGCGAGCTCGGTGGAGAGGTAGTCCAGGATCTCCCGGTTGAGGTCGAAGCCCTCCACCTCGGACTTCATTAAAAAGTCGGAGACCACCACGCCGTCGAAGTCAGCCAGCCGCACGTCCGCCCGGCGGGGGATGCGGAGCCGCAGGCGGAAATAGTCGGTGCTGGTGCACGACCAAGACCCGGTCAGAAGCGCCAGCAGGCAGGCCGGCAAAATCCATCTATTTGATCTCAGCATCTTTTTTTTCCTTCTTTTCCGGCCTCTGGATCTGTTCGATCTGTTCCAAGTTCGTCTGGAAATTTTTGAAGTTGGCCTGGATGTATTCGTTCTCTGGGGCCAGGGCGAGCGCCTGCTGATATTCCTTTTCCGCGTCTGCCCAGCGGCCCTGCCGTTCGTATGCGACCCCCAGGTTGTTGTGAGCCGCGGCGGAGTCGGGATCTTGCTCAAGGACCCTTTGCCAACGGAAGATGGCTTCATCCCACATCCTGCCCTGGGCAGCCTGGATGCCGAACAGCATCTGGCTCCGATATGTGGTCGGCCCGCAGGCAATGAAGACCATGCTTGTTAGTAGGGTCACGAGTAAAGCTGAAAGGATTTTCTTGTTCATAGAGATGATCGACCTCAACTTTAAAAGGTAAGCCTTTTCATAAAATTCGTCAAGTAGCCCTAGGAATGGAGCAAGAAACATACCGACCAGCCTCACCGGGGCTGGGGGCGGCCTACAGGGAGATCATGTCTCATTCAGAGGACAGGCCCGTAGCTTTTTCGTATATGCGGCTGGGCTGGTTTCCGCCCCTGTTCGGCCGGGAAGGGGAGAAGGATCGTGAGCTTGGCTTTTCAGAGGATTTATGGTATAAAATGGACTTCCTGAAAAAGAAGCAAAGGAATCGAGAGAAAGACCATGCCGAAATTATGCGAGATTTGTGGAAAAGGCCCGGTTTTCGGACAGAGCGTCAGCCATTCACATAAAGCGTCCAAGAAGAAGTGGGAACCCAACCTGCAGCGGGTCAAGGCTGAGACAACATCCGGAGTTAAGAGGATCTGGGTCTGCACCCGATGCGTCCGATCCGGAAAAGTCAAGAAGGCCGTCTGACCGACAGGGCGCGTTCCGCCGATTCGACCTCTTTGATCTCCGCGACCTTTTTGATGATGCGGTCGAGGTGTTTGATATCACGGATGGAGATCACCACCTTGATCCGTCCTTTCCCATCGGCCGATGTGTCCACCTGGGCCTGAGTGATGTTCGCTCCCTGTTTGGCGATCACGGCCGTGAGCTTAGCCAGGACTCCGGGAGTGTTCTGGCTCACGACCGCCAGGGCTCCCTTGTACTCTCCCTTGGCGGCCTCGTCCCAGGCCGCATCCACCATCCTCTGTGAGTCGAGCAGTTCCTTGCTGACATAATGGCAGCGCTGGGCATGGAGGGTAACCCCTTTTCCGGATGTGATATAGCCGATGATGGGCTCCCCCTTGATGGGGGCGCAGCACCTGGCCAGGTTGATGGGAGAGCCCTCCCGGCCCTTGACTAGGATCCCGGAGGTCGCCTTTCCCGTGACCCGGGTGACCACCTTTTTTATCAGTGGTTCTTTTTTCTGGGCCAGTTCCGTGTGAGGGAAAATCTTTTCCATCAACCGCTGATCGAGAATGATCTTCCCCGAACCGACCAGGAAATAGAGATCCTCCGGCTTGCGGATTCGGAAAGGGACGATCTCCCGGAACTGCGCCGCCAGGGCATCCTCCTTCAGCATTTTCGCCGGAATCCTGAATTTCGCCGCTTCTGTGCGCCACAGCGTCCGGCCCAGAGAAGTATGCCTGGCCCGCTCCTGCTGGTTGAGCCACCTCTTGAGGTGATGCCGTGCGGTAGACGTGAACGCGATGTTCAGCCAATCTCGCCTGGGGGTGGCGTCCGGTGAAGTGAGGACCTCGACGATGCTGCCGGGCTTGAGGATGGTCTTCAGGGGAGCGAGCTTCCCATCGATCCTCGCTTGATGGGCACGCAGTCCGATCTCAGAGTGGATCTTGAATGCGAAATCAAGGGCCGTGGCGCCCATGGGCAGCGTGATGACCTTTCCCTTGGGCGTGAAAACATAAACCTCCTCGGGGATGAGGTTGGTCTTGAGGCTGCTCAAGAATTCACGGGGGCTCTTCCTTTCCTGATAGAGCTCCGCCATCTCCCTCAGCCACTGGAGCCTCCTGTCGTCCTTGGGCATGGCATCGGGCCGCGACTCCTTGTACTTCCAGTGTGCGGCGATCCCGCTCTCCGCGATTTCGTGCATCTCGTGTGTTCGGATCTGTATCTCGATGGTCTGTTTTTTCTCCGTGATGATCGTCGTGTGCAGAGCCTGGTAGTGATTGGGCTTGGGCATGGCGATGAAGTCCCGGAACCGGTAGGGAAGGTGAGGCCAGTGCTGATGGATGATGCCGAGCGCGGCGTAACAGTTCTTGACGGAATTGGTGAGCAGGCGCAGGGCCATGAAGTCGTAGACCTGGTCGAAATCGATTTCCTGCCTGCGCATCTTGTTGAATATGCTGTAGGACCGCTTGATCCGATAGACGATGTTGGACTTGATGCGGTTCTCCTGCATCAGCCCTTCCAGCCGGGCCCTGATCTTTTCCAGGCCCTTTTCCGCGTCCTTGCGTTGGGGTTCGACCAGGTCCCGGATCTTGAAGAAGTGATCCGGGTCGACATAACGGAAGGCCAGGTCCTCCAGCTCCGCCTTTATGCGTCCCATCCCCAGCCGGTTGGCGATGGGGGCATAGATCTCGAGCGTTTCCCGGGCGATCTGGGTTTGTTTGATGTCGTCCAGAAACTTGAGGGTTTTCAGGTTGTGAATGCGGTCGGCCAGCTTGATGAAGATCACTCGCAGGTCGTCGGTCATGGCCAGGATGATCTTCCGGATGGTCTCGGCGTGCCGGCTCTCCGGAGAGGACTCCTGGACCAGGCTGATCTTGGTCACGCCTTCCACCAGGTGAGCCGGGTCTTTCCCGAACTCCTGCACGATGTCCATGGCCGTCACGTCCGTATCCTCAAGCACGTCATGCAGCAGGGCGGCGGTCAGGGTGACCGCATCCAGCTGCATGTCCGCGAGCATATTGGCCACCTCCAGGGGGTGGCTCATGTAGGGTTCTCCGGAGCGCCGGACCTGGCCCTTGTGGGCACGGGCGGCGAACACGTAGGCTTTTTGCAGCTGGGTGATTTCCCGCTCCGTATAGAACGGCGTGACCTTGTCCAGGATATCGTTGAAGCGGATCATTCTCCTTCTTCTTTGAGTATCCAGTCTACAGCATCCAGAAGATCTTGGGCAACATGGGCCGGTTCGATCCCCTGGGCCTCGAGCTTCGGCAGGGACTCCCGGCCGTAACCGGTGAGGACCAGGATCGGCCGGGCCCCAAGGTTGAGTCCGAACTGGATGTCTTCCACCTTGTCCCCCACCATGAAGGAGGCGGAGGTGTCGATCCCCAGGTCGGCGGCAGCCCGCAGCCCCATGGCAGGTTGAGGCTTACGGCAGTCGCAGTCTCTGCCGTAAGCGGGGTTCCGGGACGACACATGGTGCGGGCAGTAATAGATGCCGTCGAAATGGGCCTCATGGAGCCGGAATGCCTCCTGCATCCGGGCATGGATGTCCCTGAGCCGTGATTCCTCGATCAGCCCCCGCCCCACACCGGATTGGTTGGTGACGATGACGGCGAGAAGTCCCGCCTGGTTGAGCCTTCGCACCGCCTCGAAGCTGTAGGGATAGATCTCGATCAGGTCGTAGGAGCCGGGATACCCCACGTCCCGGTTGATGTTCCCGTCTCTATCCAGGAAAACGGCCCTTCTTTTCATGATGGCAGCCACCTACGGCTTAGGCCGTAGACCTCCTCCGGCGAGATAGATTCCATGCAGCGGTGGTCGATGGGACAGTCCCGGTATGCGCAGGGCCAGCAGGGAGGTGCCTTATGGAGATAGGCCGAGGGCTCCTGAAAGGGGGCGGTGGCTTCCGGATCCGTGGGGCCGAAGAGCGCAAGGACCGGAGTGCCCAGCGCATTGGCGAGGTGCATGGGCCCGGAATCATTGGTGACGAACAGGTCGGCCAGGCTGATGACCGCTGCCAGCTGGCGCAGAGAGGTCCGGCCGGTCAGGACCAGGGGCTTGGAAACGAGAGCATCCGTGATGAGCCGCGCAAGAGGGGCCTCGCCCTGAGACCCGACGATCACGACCCGCGCCCCCTCTCGCTCCTGGAGCAGCGCTGCCAGGGCGCCGAAGCGTTCGGGCGGCCAGCGTTTGGCCGATCCGAAATAGCCCCCGGGATTGAGAATTGTCAAAGGGGACCCGGGAGAAATCCCTTCAGAGGCCAGCAGGCCCTCGGCCCCGCGTACCTCCTCTTCTCCCAGGGGAAATGAGAGGGACGGCGCCACGGCCTCCATGCCCAATCCGGAGACGAGATCCAGGTAGTGCTGGGCCTGATGGATGGTTTTTCCGGGTGCTCGGGGGCGGACCCCGCGGGTCAGCAGAAATCGGCGGCCGTCTGTGGCATACCCCCAACGGTTGGGGATCCGGGCCAGCGCGAACAGTAGGGCGGAGCCGAAGGAATTGGTGAGCAGGAGGCCCGTGTCGAAGGCCTCTCCCTTCAATTCTTGCGCGGTGCGCCGCAGGGTCTTGAGATCGGCGCGGTCGGGCAGGGGGATGACGCCCCTGATAAAAGGGTAGGAGACAAACAGGTCCTTAACCCATCCCCTGGCCAAAACCCAGATCTCGGCCTCGGGGTGATTCTGCGACAGGCTCTGGAGGGAGGGAACGGCCAGGATGGAATCCCCAATCCAGTTGGGGGCCCTGACCAGGATCTTCATCGTGCGTCCAACCGTCAGCCGGAGGAAGAAGACGCCTGGCTCTTTTCAGTTGGGACAGATTCCTTTTTTTCTTTTGTCGCTTCGGTTTTCACGGGCTTCTTGTCGCCGGAGTTGTCCTTGGTCTTTCCGGCCTCGGTCCCCTTGCGCGCATAGTCCGTGACGTACCAGCCTGAGCCCTTAAACTGGATGGCCGGGCTGGAGATAAGCTTCTTGAGTGCCCCCCCACACTGAGAACAGGTCTTCAGGGGCGCTTCCGAGACCTTTTGTATGGCCTCGACCGCTGTTCCACACTTGGTGCATTTATATTCATAGATCGGCATGGTTTCCCTCAGATGTAAAGCCATATTATAGCAAAATTTAGGTTTATGTCCAGCGATTCCGCTCGGGAGGATCAATGGAAGACTTGGGCCTCGAAGACGAAAATCTCAGCTCCGGACCGCCAGGCATCCTGAGGAAGCCCGGCCTTCAGGCAGGCTTGTTGAAGGAATGTCAGACGGTCCCAGCCGTTTTCGACCGGGACCTGTGGCAGCAGCAGGCCTTTGCGGTCGCCCCGGGAGATGATGAGCCCGTGTTTCCCCACCATGACCTGGTCGGGATCTTTTATCTTCCGAGGGGGAGAGAGCACAGAGATCTCCACTTCAAGTGATCCGAGCTCGGAGGCGGCGACGGGTGGGAAGCGATTGTCTCGGGTAGCGGCGTAGATGGCGGCCAGGGTCACGGTCTTGTAAAGCGGCGCGACCGGCTCCACAAATCCGATGCATCCACGCAGGCGTCCCTGTTTCTTCAAGGTGACAAACGCACCGGCCGGTGTGTTGAGCACTGGACTTGACGGCTGCGGCTCAAGTACGCGGTTGTCCCGGACGATCATCTCGATCGCTTTGCCGGCGATGTGCAGGAGCTCCTGCCTATCAGGAGGGGACAGGGACCCGGCCCACCCGGGCTCGTTCCCTGCATAGATCGCGGCCGAGAGATAGCCCACAACCCGCTCCCGGCCTCCGCCGCCCTCCGAAGAGTCGGCATATTTGAGGATCTCCACACGGGGGCGGCCGAGGAGCTGCGCGTAGAAAAGGGCCGTCACGGCCCCGGCTCCGCCGCACATGATGTTCTCGTGCGCCAAGACTCTCCGGATCAAGAGATCCGTATCCATCTCCCGCAGCAGGGCGATGGTTTCAGCATCCCGGGCCTTGGCCTCTCGCTGGGACAGGTAGTGGGACATGTCGCTGGAGATGATGACCAGGGCTTTTTTGCCGGCCAGGACTTTGGCCAGGGCATCGGCCATCCGGCGCATTGTATCCGGGGAAGGAAGGCCCATGAGCACAGGGACGATCCTGGCGTGCGGCAGGACTTTCTGTATGAACGGCACCTGGACCTCGATGGAATGTTCCTCCCGGTGTGCCGCCTCGACGAACCTGAAACCGGAGGCATCAGCAAGGGCGGAAGCCGTATGCGTGTCGACCGCGACGATCCCCAGTGGAGTGGCATACCCGCCACTGCCATAGATGGATGCCCCCTGGAAGCCATGCCGGTGTGCGACCCCCACGATGACGACCGTTTCGACCTCGGCTCCACGAACCAGGCTGTAAGCGTGGGCGGCCACAGGGCCCGAATATACGTAGCCGGCATGCGGGACGATCAGAGCTGCGAGCCCCGGCGGCGGGGAGGCTTGTGATCCCGCCTGGCCCAGCATGTCGTCCAGCTGCCGGGAAAGTTTCTCCGGCCTGGCGTCGTAGAACTGGCCGGCCCAGACAGGCTTGCGTACTCCCTGGCCCCCTGCCGTGGAGGCCAGGAACAGCAGCCCCAGGGCCCAAGCCCAGGCGTGGAGTTTCGAGTCCATCATCTCAGTGAGAATATAGAGCGGCCGCCCGGAAAAATCAAATGTTCATGTGTGGGACAGAGGAAAGGAGGTTGACTTTTATCCCGATTTAAACGAAAATAAGACAACCGTTTTCGTGAGGTATCAAGAGGATGAAGAGTCTCTGCAAATCCCTTATCACTTTGGCACTGGCTTCCACGGCGTTCTTTATCGGTTTTTATCTCGGCCAGGAAAAAATTGTCTCCAGATTCCCCAGTTTTCAGGATGACCGGGACGAGAAAGCGTAACCTTTTCATATGAACATCGGGGCTTACGGTATTCTGATCCTATTCGGGGCGTTTGTTCTGCTCATGATCCTGAATCCGAATCTGTCCTGTTTCGGTAAGCGCCTTAAATCCCCTCTATATCCCTTGCTCCGCAAGAGAGGCAGGCCCTCACGCAGACAGCCCCCGACCGAGGATTACGGCTTTGACCTGGGTGGCGACAAGAAGGCGACTGCTTCCCGCCCCCAAACGCAACCCACGCAGGGGAAGAAGCTCCCGACCGAGGATTATGGCTTCAACCTGCACGACTCCAAGGGCGATGAGGCCCCGTCGGCACCGCCGGAAAAACCGGATTCGGGGAGCGCGGGCTGACAGACCCGGGGGGTGACGATTGAGGCGCCGCCCGCGATTCCCCCTCCCTGGTTCCATTTATTGGCTTCTCCTCCTATCCCTGGCGAGCTGCGGGCCTTCGCAGGTGCTGCTCTCCCCGGTTCCCCCCCGCCTGGAGAGCATCGAAGGCCACGCCCGCATCTGGCTGGTCAATCCCGAGGGCTCGCGGACGAAGTTCTCGTTTCTGCTGCACCTTCCAGATCAGGGCAGCATCGAGGTCACGAACTTCCTCGGTCATTCGCTCTACCGGATCCTGATTTCCCGCGATGAGGCCTATCTTGTCATCCCCGCAAAAAAAGTCTACTGGAAAGGGGGCCAAACCGAGATCTTCGACAGATTCCTGGGCTTTCCTCTGGACCTGGACGAGATGATCCGTTTGATCAGCGGGGACTGGTCGGCCCTATCCCGGGAGGGGCTGCAGACATCGGCCTGGCACCTTGAGAAGGATGCGCAGGGGCGCGTCACCGCGGGGCAGAGACAGGGCCTTCGTTTCACGGTCGAAGAGTTTATCCCGGATTCGCGCTTTCCCCGCAGCCTGAGGTTCGAGCACCCGGGCAATTCCGGGCGGCTAAAGATCCTGAAGATGGATTTTAACCTCCCGTATGCCCAGGGAGCTTTCGAGACCGGTTTTCTTCGGGATTTTGCCTCAAAGACGTGGGACGAGATCCAGGACATTTTGAACAATGAAGGTTGAATCCTTCGCCAAGATCAACCTGGGCCTGGAAGTGGTCCGGAAGCGGCCGGACGGTTTTCATGATATCCGTACCCTGTTCCAAAGTGTCGGGCTCCGGGATATCCTGGAGTTCACACCGAAATCAGGGAGCGGCATTGAGCTGACCGGATCGGGCGACGTCGTGCGCATTGAGAACCAGTAGCCGGCTGTTTGGGCCCGCACCGTGCAAAGTGCAAGCAAAGAAATTCCAAAGGTTCGTAGTGATGACTTCAGTCATTGATCACGTGGAGAAATGACTAAAGTCGTTACT
>CBFDBC010000012.1:0-32262 GCA_965602945.1 uncultured bacterium
TCTCTACCTGTTTGCCCTGCCTCTTTGCCTTCTCTTACTGCTAAACGCTCTCTCTGCGCAGCAAACAGCAGGAGAGCTGTTACAGAAAGCGCTCTGGATGGAAGAGGCACAGGGAGACATCGCAAAGGCCATCGAAATCTACACAGAGATTTTGAAGCGGTTCCCAGATGAAAGAAAAGTTGCTGCCAAAGCCCAGCTTCATATCGGCCTCTGTTATGCGAAACTGGGATTGAGAGAAGCGCAGGATGCCTTCGAAAAGGTTGTTGACGAATATCCGGACCAGAGAGATGAAGTCAAGATCGCCCGGCAACAGCTGATGCGCCTTGCAAGAGCGAAAGCTGTGATCGAGAAAGGCCACACCGAACTGGCAATGCGCAAGGTCTTTACGGGCCATCCTAGAGAATTTGTCGGTGCGCCCTCCCCTGATGGACGGTATCTTTCGACCGTGGATTGGACAACAGGTGACCTGGCCGTGAGAACCATCTCGACCGGGAAACAGCGCCGGCTCACTCAAAAGGGTACTTGGGAGACATCGGAGTATGCTCTCGTCTCCATATGGTCACCTGACGGGAAGACACTGGCCTATTCCTGGTTAAATGAGGAGGGATTTTATGAGCTTCGCATCATCGGCCTGGATGGAACAGGATCTCGGGCCCTCTATCGAAACAGAGAATATTTTCTCGTTCAACCTTATGACTGGTCCCCTGACGGGCAATTCATCCTGGCGGGAATCGGGGAACAACAAAGCGTCACGCAAATAGCCGCCATCTCCTATGTGGACGGATCGATCCGGATTCTCAATGAGGGCCGGGGGATTCATCCCAGCTTCTATCTACCGGATGGGAGCGCCATCGTCTGTCAGTCTGTCTCGGCGAGCCCCGGATCTCGCGGAAGTGACATTGTTCTGCTTTCGGTTGAGAATGGAAAGGAAATCCCCCTGGTCGAGCATCCGGCACACGATTTCTCGCTCGGCTGGGATCCTCAGGAGAACAGGCTGCTTTTCATGAGTGACCGGACCGGAACCATGAGTATATGGGCCCTGGAGGTGACGGACGGTGCTCCACAAGGGCAGCCCTATCTCATCAAAAAGAATATCGGGAAGATGTCTCCTCTGGGTTTCACGCGGGCTGGAGGGCTGTATTATGTGATATATACGAGCATGGAGGATGTGTACACAGCGGCGCTGGATCTTGAAAAAAACTCACTGCTGGTTACGCCCCGGCAGGCAGAGGACTTGTTCATGGGGGCCAACTCTTCACCCGACTTTTCGCCGGACGGGAATTCCCTTGCCTATATTTCCAGGCGTGCCCATGTCCCCGGGCGCTTCGAATCCCTGGCCATATGTATACTTTCCCTGGATTCAGGAGAAAAACGGGAGCTTTTCCCGGCCCTCGAGCTGATGAGATTTATCCGCTGGTCGGCTGACGGGAAGAAATTCTTTTCCTATGGAATTGAAAAAAAAGGGCGCAAAGGATTGTATTCCATAGACACTCAAACAGGCGCAGTAGATATCATGTGGACGTGCAGACTGGACGAGGAGGTTATCAAACAGCTCGATGTGTTCCCGGAAGGCAAAACACTCGCCTATAAGATGTGGGAACGCAAGAAGGTCGGAGAAGGCAATGTCATGAGCATACGCGTCCGGGATATTCGCACCGGGGAAGAAAAGGAACTCTATCAAAAGGTGAATGCCTCGGAGAGTCATCACATGTCTTTGTCTTCTGATGGGCGGTGGATTGTCTTCGATGACAGAACTCCCATGTGGACTTTGAACATCATACCTGCCGGGGGAGGGGAGCCGAGAGAGATACTCAAGATGGAAACCGGAGAGAGCCCGACCTCCTTCGATTGGAAGCCCGGTGTTCGAGAGATATTTTTCACGAAAAGCATAAGTGGGCAGCTGAATCAGCTCTGGCTCATGAAATTGGACGGAGAAGAGCCACAGAGGATCGACATGTCCATGAGGGGTATGAAGGAGCTGCGCTTCCATCCGGATGGGAAGCGGATTGCCTTCAGTGCTGCCTACAGAGAAGCAGAGCTCTGGGTGATGGAAAATCTGCTGCGCCTGGAAAGAAGCGAAAAGGCCATTAAATAAATATTCTACTCTGCTTATTTCACTGGTTTGATGGTGGGATCCTAATCAATTCGAAGCTGAAATAGAAGTCGCCTCCGGCAAAAAGAGTCGAGTACCAGCCATCAATCGTCGTCTTTTTTCCTCTTTGGATTGTCTCGTAGTAGTATTCTTCTAGAAAAAGGAATTGTGGCAATGCGATAGTCCCCACATCTATTCGCCATGTATCTTCACCTGTTCTGGATATCCAGATGTTGAAAGGATGAATAGACGCTTCACCCAGATGAGCACTTTTACGGCATTCTATATTGTGGTAGGTAGGCTCTCTGCCTTCTGTCTGGTAACGCAGTGTCATCATGATATAATCGTGCAAGTGTCCATCTGTACCTAATAGGTAAGATTCGCCAGGATCCATAGTCAATATGTCTTTGTCAAAAGCATGGAGTTCGATAAGGAAATATCTATAAGTGGACTCTTCACCATTTGTGTAGGGATGAAATTCATTGTTTATAAAATTTTGCATACAAAAAGGATCACATGTATCGCATAAATTTTGACAGCCTTCATCATAGGGAGGAGGAAATACAGAACAGGGTTTCCCATAATCTGGGTCAATATAAGGATAATCCCCCTCATAAAGTTTCGAAAGAAAAACATCTTCGAAGTCCACATGCCGGTCAGTCGGATTGGAAATCTTAAATCCAATATAGGTAACAAAATCGTTATCCTTCCTCCATGCTCCGGGACTATTTTTCTCTACTAAAACTTCGATATTTTCATCCTGACCGTCGTAATATCCCGAATAGTCGCCGTACAACATTGTAACAACACTGCTTCCTATTGGAAGTTGAACCGCCCAGGTGGCTTCTTCTTCGGGTTCTTCCTTATCCAGCCCCGGTGGACTATCGGGTTTTGCCAGCGTTTGAACCTGGGCCTGCATGATGATGGCCGCTAGAAACAAAGCCACCGTTATAAAACCTAAAATTCCCAATACGCTCCATTTTCTCATTGCATCCTCCTGTTCATGGTTTTTCGAATCTGGAATTCCCTCTTCTGGTTACTAATATGTGATTTTTCAAGGCGGCGAGTGTTAAGGGCACGTGCAAATTCCCCTCATATTCAGTGGAAGCGTGGCCTGGATCGTGGTTAACGACTTTATCTAATGGTAAACTTTTCACTCATCCCGTGTATGTCTTTCATGTTGGGATTTTCGGGAGAAACATTGACCCTGATTCTATAATCCGTGCCATCTACGAGTGACGGGTCGACGGTCCATGTATATGAGCCGTTGTTCTCTAGGTCTGAAACAATAGTCAGTATTTCACTTCGCCCTTTGTATAAATAAAGCTTAACATAGGGTAGATACAGGGATTTCATCTTTTTCCTGTTCACCCCCATGGTGTTCTGGGCCTCCCAGGTGATTACCACTTTTTCTCCCTTAGCCCAGATCGTATCCGCTGTCGGATTCGTCATGGTTATTAAGACCGGCTGCAATTTGGCATCCACAATAATGGCATTCTGCCCAATGTGTTTGGCGGTGGCAATAATAGTCGTATCCCAATCTCTGAACCCCTCTTTTAGGATCTTAATGGTATGAGATCCAAGTTTTACTTCAAAAAAGGCGTATGTTCTTTCCCCCGTATCCAGACCATCTATGTATATATATGCGTGCCAGGGCTCAGAGCGCACAAAAAGCTCTGCATACCCTTTCTCCTTACCCTTATCTTGGATAGGGATCTCCGGGCTTGCAGGATCATGGCATGATAATAAAAACGTCATAAGCGCCAGGGCAAAAAAACAGTCGTTGGTTTCATCATCATCAATATAGGTTTATTAAAATGACTTGTGTTAAGGAAACGTGCAAATCCTCCGCATGTTTGGTGGAACTCAGACGAAATCCTTTGAAAAAAGACCCTGTTGGGGTGCCTCAGGATTCGTCCCGTTCTTTGGCGGTGAGAAATTTTTGACAAGGCGCCGGAGTATGTGTTAGACAGGGAAATGCATTCATGGCCTTGTACTTCAGGGGAGTAAACACCATGCACAAACATCTCTGTCTTTTTTTGGCCACCGCCGCCGCCCTGCTGTTTTCCAGCTGCGGTACGGGCCCTGAGTCGCCTGCAGCCAAGTATGACAATGAGGCGCTGGTTACCCTGGACCGGATCTTCGCACCAGAGGAATTTTCCGACCAGAGGTTCGGCCCGGCCCGCTGGTTGGCCGCCGGGGAAGGATACACGACGCTGGAATCATCGGAATCTCTACAGGGGGGGCGGGATATCGTGCGCTACGATCCGGAAAGCGGGGAGCGGGAGATCCTGGTCAAGGCCGAAGAGCTAATTCCCGAGGGTAGTGACGAACCCCTGCGTTTATCCAACTACATCTGGTCTCAGGACGCAAAAAAGCTCCTGATCTTCACTAACACACAGCGGGTCTGGAGGCAGAACACACGCGGCGACTACTGGGTGCTGGATCTGGCCGGTGGCAGGCTGCGTCAGCTGGGAAGCCGGTTCGAGCCGTCCTCCCTTATGTTCGCGAAGTTCTCGCCTGATGGAAGCCGTGTGGGTTACGTCATGCAGAACAACATCTATGTGGAGGATCTCAGAACAGGCCGTATCGCCCGGCTTACGCGGGATGGTTCCGAAAACATCATCAACGGAACGTTCGACTGGGTGTACGAGGAGGAGTTCGGACTCAGGGATGGGTTCCGTTGGAGCCCGGACGGGAAGCACATCGCCTACTGGCAGCTCGACAGCTCCGAGGTGAGGGAATTCCACATGATCAACAACACCGACGGGCTCTACCCTCGTATCATCACATTCAAATACCCCAAGGTCGGGGAGACGAACTCCCGCTGCCGAGTGGGCGTGGTGAGCGCCCGAGGGGGCAATACACTGTGGTTCCATCTGGAGGGCGATTCGCGCGACTTCTACATCGCCCGCATGGACTGGGCCGCCAGCTCGCGCGAGATCGTGCTGCAGCGGCTCAACCGGCTGCAGAACACCAACCGGGTCATGCTGGGAGACATCTTCACCGGCAGGACACGGAATGTGTTCACGGACGAGGATGATGCCTGGGTGGAAGTGGTGGATGACCTGTACTGGCTGGAGGATGACAGGTATTTCACCTGGGTGAGCGAGCGCGACGGCTGGAACCATGCCTACCGCGTTTCTAGGGACGGGAAAGAGATGACCTGCCTGACACCGGGGGACTACGACGTCGTGCGCATCCTGCGGCTGGACGAAGAAAACGGCTGGCTGTACTTCATCGCCTGCCCGGACCTGCCGACCGAAAGGCTCCTCTTCAGGGCCCCGCTGGACGGTTCCGGGACCCTCGAGCGGCTGACTCCGGAAGACCAGCCGGGAAGCCACGGGTACCAGGTCTCGAGGGGCGGACTCTGGGCCATCCACACCTACTCGGCCTTTGACACGCCCTCCGTGACCGAACTGGTCAGGCTGCCCGGCCATGAGACCGTCCGGGTGCTGGTGGACAACGCACAGCTCAGATCCAAGGTCACATCTCTGGCCAGAGAGCCCGTGGAGTTTTTCCGGATCGATATCGGGGATGGTGTCCTGCTCGATGCCTGGTGCATGAAGCCTCCTGACTTCGATCCCGCGAAGAAATACCCACTGCTGCTCCACGTATACGGAGAGCCGGCCGGCTCCACGGTCCAGAACCGCTGGGGCGGGCGCAACTATTTCTGGCACACGATGCTTACCCAGCAGGGATACCTGGTGATGAGCATCGACAACCGCGGTACCAACGTGCCCCGGGGTCGGGAGTGGCGTAAATGCATCTACCGCCAGATCGGCATCCTGGCCTCGGCCGATCAGGCCGCGGCCCTCAGGGCAATCCTGGCCGAGCGCCCGTATGTGGATCCGGACCGTGTGGGGATCTGGGGGTGGAGCGGGGGCGGGCAGATGAGCCTGAATGCCATCTTCCGCTACCCCGAGCTTTACAGCACGGCCATGGCCATCGCCTTTGTTGCCAACCAACTCTATTACGACACGATCTATCAGGAACGGTACATGGGGCTGCCCGATGACAACGCAGAAGGCTACCGCGACGGCTCTCCCGTCAACTTCGCCCATCAACTGCAGGGAAACCTGCTGATCGCACACGGGACCGCCGATGACAACGTGCACTACCAGAGCTTCGAGGCCCTGGTCAACGAGCTCATCAAACACAACAAACCTTTCACCATGATGTCCTACCCCAACCGCACCCACGGCATTCGAGAGGGGGAGAATACATCCCGCCATCTCTTCGAGCTGCTGACACGTTACCTGAGGGAGAACATGCCGCCCGGCCCGGTTCGGTGATCCTCCCTATGCAGATTTATGAGAAAATGACGGACAGGAGGGAGCCATGAGACGAAATAGACTCAGCTGGACTGTATGCCTGGGCCTGGCCGCCCTGGCCCTGACAGGCTGCGTAGGAGAACGGAAAGCGTTTCCAGAAAAACCCAACATCCTCTTCATAATGACGGATGATCATGCATCGCATGCCATTGGCGCCTACGGCAGCCGCATCAATACCACCCCTCACCTCGACCGTATCGCAGCCGAGGGCATGCGTTTCGAGAACTGCTTCTGCACCAACAGCATCTGCGCGCCCAGCCGGGCCGTGATCCTCACGGGCCGCTACAGCCATCTCAACGGGCTGCGCGACAATGCACTCCGCTTCGATGGAACGCAGCTCACGTTTCCCAAGCTGCTGCAGCAGGCTGGCTACCAGACCGCCATGATCGGCAAGTGGCATCTCAAAAGCGATCCCACGGGATTCGACTACTGGAACGTTCTGCCCGGGCAGGGAAACTATTACAACCCGGACATGATCGAGATGGGGGAGAGAAAGCGGTTCCCGGGATATGTGACCGACCTCGTCACCGACTTCGCCCTGGATTTCCTGGAAAACCGGAGGGACCCGGACAGGCCGTTCATGGTCATGCTCCACCACAAGGCCCCCCACCGCAACTGGCAGCCCGCCGTGCGGCATCTGACCATGTACGACGACACCGCCTTCCCCGAGCCCGAGACTTTGTTCGACGATTACGCGACCCGTTCGGACGCGGCGAGGGAGCAGGAGATGACCCTGCGCGACCACATGCGCCCGGATTATGACCTGAAAATGGGGGACCCTCCGTCCCGGCTCGACGACGCCCAGCGGGCCGCGTGGGAGGCGGCTTACGGACCCAAGAAGGAGGCGTACGCTCGGGAAGATCCCCAGGGGGAAGCTCTGGTTCGCTGGAAGTACAAGCGTTATATGGAGGACTACCTGGGCTGTATCGCATCCGTGGATGAGAACATCGGGCGGGTACTGGATTATCTGGACAGGTCAGGACTGGCCGACAGCACGCTGGTGGTCTACACTTCGGATCAGGGATTTTACCTGGGGGATCACGGATGGTTCGACAAGCGGTTCATGTACGAGGAATCGCTGCGCATGCCCCTGCTGGTTCGCTTCCCAGGCGCCCTCCCCGCCGGCTCGATCAACACCGACCTGGTCCTCAACCTGGATTTCGGGCCCACCTTCCTGGACCTGGCCGGGATCCCGACCCCCGAGAGCATGCAGGGAGTGTCGCTGAAACCGCTCCTCCTAGACAACCGGCCCGGGGATTGGCGGAAATCCGTGTACTATCACTACTACGAGTACCCGGGTGCGCACATGGTCAAACGGCACTTTGGGGTCCGTACGGACAAATACAAACTACTCCGCTTCTACCATGACATCGACGCCTGGGAGCTTTACGACCTGGAGGAAGATCCCCAGGAGCTCAACAACGTCTTCGCTGATCCCGCATACGCGGCGGTGGCGGAGGAGCTCAAGGAAGAGCTGGCCCGGCTCCGGGAGCTTTACGGAGATTCGGAGGAGCTGGACCGGGAGTTCATCCGTCAGGATGCAGAAAGCCGCAGCCGGAGGTGACAATGGAGGATACCATGCATTTGTATAAGATACGATTCAGGACATCAGTGACTTTCCGGGTCCTGGCGGCGCTATTGTTTCTGTCCGGAGCGGTACAGGCCGAGATCAATATCCCCGCAGTGATCGGCTCCCACATGGTGATCCAGCAGAACAGCCCTATCGCGCTCTGGGGGTGGGCCGGACCCGGAGAATCCGTCACCGTAAGATTCAAGGGACAGACGGTCACCTCGGAGGCCGACGATCAGGGGCTCTGGCGGATCAAACTGGAGCCTGTGGCTGCGGATGCCAACCCCTCTTCCATGACGATAAGCGGCAGCCGGAGTCCCGCCCTCACACTGGTGGACATCCTGGTCGGGGAGGTCTGGCTCTGCTCCGGCCAGTCCAACATGGAATGGACCATGAACCGCACCCACACGCCCACGCCCGAGATCCTGAGGGCCAGGTTTCCTCAGATCCGGCTGTTTAAGGTCCCACGCCGGGCCGTGGCCGAGCCTCGGCGCGAAGTGGACGCGGCCTGGACTGCGTGTTCACCGGACACGGTACGTAATTTTTCCGCGGTGGGGTACTATTTCGGACTGGAGATCCATCAGGCCCTGGAGGTTCCCGTGGGGCTCATCAATTCCTCCTGGGGAGGTACGCGCATCGAGCCCTGGACACCGCCTGCCGGATTCCGGACGGTTCGCGAGCTGGCGGGTGTGCTGGAGGATACCCGAGTGCTCCGGACCGAATATCGTGAGGCACTGCCGGAGGCCCTAAACGAATGGGAAGATTGGGTGAAAGCGGCTAAAGAGGCACTGGCCACGGACAGCCCCCTGCCCGAGCCCCCCGAGCGTCCCCGGCATCCTCTGTCGCACCAGCAGCAGCCGACCGCTTTGTACAACGGGATGATCCACCCGCTTGTCCCGTTCGGGATCCAGGGGGCGATCTGGTACCAGGGCGAGGCCAACCGCGACGATGGTCTGCTCTATCAGGCCCAGATGGAGGCCCTGATCCGCGGCTGGCGGGATGTCTGGTCAAAACAGGACCTGTCTTTCTTCTATGTGCAGCTGGCTCCCTTCAACTATGCCTTCAACTGGCAGGAGACCGGCGGGGATGTGCCCGACTTCTTCCGACTGCCCATGATATGGGAGGCGCAGAGGAAAACACTGTCCCTCCCGCACACCGGCATGGCCGTGGTCACGGACATCACGAACCTGTACGACATCCACCCCCGGAATAAAAAGGAGGTCGGCCGGCGCCTTGCCCTCTGGGCCCTGGCCCGGACCTACGGGAGGAAGAACCTGGTTTATTCAGGACCGCTCTACCGATCCATGGAGGTGACGGGCGATAGTATCCGGCTGAAATTCGACCACGTGGGCGGCGGGCTGATCAGCATGGACGGGCAGCCGCTCAGCTGGTTCGAGATCGCCGGTCCGGACCGGATATTCTACAAGGCCAGTGCCGAGATCCGAGAGGATGGGGTTGTGGTCTGGAGCCCGCGTGTTCCGGCCCCGTCAGCGGTGCGCATGGGATGGCACCAGCTGGCCGTGCCCAACCTGGGAAACCGGGAGGGCCTTCCGGCCTCTCCCTTCCGCACCGGCCGGTAACAGAGGGAAATGGATTTCCTTATGGATTTGGCATAAACTAGGGGCGCCGGGCAATCCGGCGAGGGAGACGCGTATGCGTGAAGACTCGAAGATCACACGCCGGGATTTTGTGAAGAAGACGGCCGCGGCCGCGGCGGCGCTCACCATCGTCCCCCGTGCCGTCCTGGGGGGACAGGGTTTTACCGCACCATCCGATGAACTTACAAATGCGGTTATCGGTGTGGGAGGCATGGGGCGCGGGCACCTCCGATACGAAGGGGCGCGCCTGCTGGCCGTGTGCGATGTGGACAGAAAACATCTCGTCCGGGCCCTGGAGATCGCCGGGCCCGGGGTCAAGGGCTACACCGATTTCCGCGAAGTCCTGGAACGCCCCGACATCGACATCGTCCATATCCCCACTCCGCCGCACTGGCATGCGATCATCTCCATTGCCGCAGCCGAAGCGGGCAAGGACATCTGGTGTGAAAAACCCATGACGCGGACCATAGGGGAAGGACAGAAGGTCGTGGATGCGGTCCGTCGCAACGGTCGGATCTTCCGCATCAACACCTGGTTCCGCTTCCGGAGCATCTTCTATGGATTCGGCACCCCGGTCAAGCCCATCAAAAAGGTGGTCGAGAGCGGTCTACTGGGCTGGCCCCTGACGGCCACCGTGAGCGGGATCACAGGCTTCGACTGGAAGTTCTATTGGAGCGGGAAGACCTTCCTGCCCCCCCAGGCCGCACCCAGGGAGCTGGACTACGACATGTGGCTGGGCCCGGCCCCATACAAACCCTACCACCCGCACCGGGTCCATAACACCTTCCGCGGTTACTGGGACTATGACGGCGGAGGCCTGGGCGACATGGGCATGCACTACCTGGACCCGGTCCAGTACCTCCTGGGCAAGGACCACACCAGTCCCGTCCTGATCGAGGCCGACTGCCCCCAGCAGCACCCCGATGCCTGCGGCAGCTGGCGCAGGATCGAGCTGACCTACGAGGACGGATGCAGGATCATCCTGGACGGAGAGAACCGGGATAGACAAGCTCCTTTCCTCCGGGGGCCAGGCGGCAGCCTGTACCGCGGTATGCGTTCCGACATTTCGGGCCTCGAGAAGAAGATGGTGTCGCTGCCCGACCCGGCACCTCAGATGACGGATTTCCACCACGCGGTCCGCACCCGTACCAAATTTGCCTTGAACGAGCAGAATGCGCATCGTACCTGCACCCTGGTCAATCTCGCCAAGATCGCCGTGCGCCTGGCTCGTCCGCTGCGATTCGATCCGGAAAAACAGCTATTCAAGGGAGATCCCGAGGCCAACCGGCTCATCCACCAGCCCATGCGGGCCCCGTGGCACATGTGAGGCGAAGAGGAGTCAAGGTGATCAGACTACACACACCCCGGCCCCTGCAGATGGCCGCAGCCCTATTGATCCTTTTGGGGCTGCTCGTCGGCCTGCCTGCAGAAGGCAGTGCACAGCGGATCCCGCTCGAGAAGAAAGCGGCCGACATCGTGACCCGGTTCCCGGCCGAGACCGCCGAAGAACGGGACCTGGCTGCCGGAGAGCTGATAGAACTGGGTTCCCAGGGGATCCAGGCGGTCTGCGGCATGCTGGTGCCGCCCGGGGTTAGCGACGACTCCCGGGCCCGGTTTGCGCTGCATGGGGTTACCATGTATGTCAACAGCAGCGGCCTGGTATCCGAGAGGGCCCTCTACACAAGATCCCTGCTCAAAGCCCTGGACCGGGAGCGGGAAAGGGAGGTCGAGGCCTTCATGATCCGCCAGCTCCAATTGACCGCCGGGGACGAGGCCGTCAAGCCGCTATCGAGGTACCTGAAGGATCCCCGGCTGTGCGATCCGGCTGCCCAGGCTCTCCTGGCCATCGGCACACCCAAGGCCGAAAAGGCGATGCTTAAAACCCTGAAAAGCGCCTCGGGGGACCGGAGGATCGTTCTGGTCCGGGCCCTGGGAGAGATGCGGAGCCGGGACGCGGTCACACAGATCCTGCCCCTCGCATATGCCGAGGAAGGCCGGTTGCGGCAGGTTTCGCTCTTCGCCCTGGCCAACATCGGGGATCCCGCTGCCGAGGATGCCCTGGTCCGCTATCCCCTGATCTCGACACCCTTTGAGCGCGGCCGGGCCCCTTCACTCCTTCTGCTGTACGCCCGGAGGTTGGCGGAAGCCGGATTCAAGAGAGAATCGGCGCGTTTCTGCCATCAGCTCATCAACAGCTACACGGCTCCTCAGGAGAGCCAGATAGCCTGCACCGCCCTGACCATCCTGGTGGACACTCTGGGTGAGACGGCCCTGGGGGACCTCCTGCGGGCTATCGACAGCCCGCGCAAGGATGTCAGGGTTTGGGCACTCGAGCTGGCGCTGACCATGCCCGGCGAGGCCGTGACCGCCATCTGGCTGAATGAGGCGCAGGCAGGAAAAGACGCGGAGGTCCTGGCCGAGATCATCGCCATGCTGGGGGTACGCGGAGACAGGGCGGCCCTCTCGCTGGTACGGGAGCATCTGAGGTCGTCTGACCCCGGCGTCCGGACTGCTTCTGTGATCGCCGCTGCACGCCTGGGAGGCGCTGCGGTTCTCCCGGACATCTGGCCGCTCCTCGACTCCGGGGGGGAAGACGAGATCGCCGCCATCCGGGATGTCCTGCTGGGCTTTCCCGCTGACCAGGTGATCCCGGATGCCGCTTCCCGCTTGGAGAATGTCCCCCCTCCCGCCCAGAAAATTCTGGTCGAGGTCCTGGCGGAGAGGCGGGCCGGGAGCAGCTTCGAACAGGTCCTTGCCCTTACCCGGACCGAAGACGAATCGCTGCGCAAGGCCGCGCTCACGGCCCTGGAAAGGCTGGCCGAGCCTGAGGATGTCGACCGTTTGCTCGAACTGCTGCGTGATGCGGGCCGACGCAGCGAGGTTCCCCTTGTCCAGAATGCCCTGGTGTCGGCGGTCCTTCAGGTCCCGGATCCTGAGCATCGGGCCGCGCGGATCCTGGAGGCTTACGAAGAGAGTTCCGAATCGCTGCGCCCCGATCTCCTGCGCCCTCTGGCACGCATCGGAGGGGATGCGGCGTTCCGGCTGGTCCTCAGGGAAACGCGGAACACCGGCAGCGGCCGGATCCGTGCCGCAGCCCTGTATGCTCTGACCCAGTGGCCGGATCTGCAGGCAGCGGACGAGCTCCTCGGCGTGTGCCGGGATCAGGCCCTCAGCCGCTATATGTTCCAGGCCCTTCAGGGGTATGTCAGACTGGTACGGGACTCGGATCTGCCTCCCGATGATAAGGCGGCCATGCTGGCAGAAACCCTGGCGCTGCCGCTCGGCACTCAGGAGAATAACCTGGTCGTTTCGGGGCTGGGCTCTGCAAAGTCCGTGGCAGGGCTCGAGCTTACCTCACGCTTCCTGGACGATCCCGAGGTCCAGGGCAGGGCCGCGCGTACCATGCTGCGGATCGCCCTGCCCGAACCCGGGCTCGATGGGCTGATGGGCGCCGGGGTCATCGTCTTACTCAGGATGGCCGAGCCGCTCATCACGGATGAAAATGACCTGCAGCGTATCGGCAGCCACATCACACACATCATGGAAAACGAAGGATTTATACCACTCTTCAATGGCGAAGACCTGTCCGGTTGGATGGGTGACACCCGAGGCTATGCGGCCGAGGACGGGAAGATCGTAGTCCGCCCCGACCTGGGCAGCGGCAACCTGTACACAGAGAGGGAGTTCGCGGATTTTATCCTCCGCTTCGAATTCCGGCTCACACCCGGGGCCAACAACGGCCTGGGCATCCGGACACCACCCAAAGGCGACTCCGCCTATGTGGGCATGGAGCTCCAGATCCTGGACAACAGCGCACCGGAGTTCCAGGAGCTGCAACCCTACCAGTACCACGGCTCCATCTATGGTGTCGTCCCGGCGAAACGGGGGCATCAGCACCCGGTGGGGGAGTGGAACTTACAGGAAGTGACGGCCCGGGACCGCCGGATCACCGTGGTTCTCAACGGGGTGACGATCGTGGATGCCGACATCGACAAAGCCTCCGCCGGGGGAACCGTGGACGGACGGGAACATCCCGGGCTCCGGAGGTCCAGGGGGCACATCGGCTTCCTGGGACACGGGTCCATAGTCGAATTCCGGAACATCTGGATAAAAGAGATAGAATAGGGATCAGGGGCCGCAGCCGCTAGCGGTTGAGGTGGCTGGCCTGTTTCATCAGGGTTTCGATATCCCGGATCTCCTTGGGAGCTTCCTTCGACAGGACCTCGTGCCCTTTGACCGTGACCAGCACATCGTCTTCGATCCTGATTCCGATGTTCATATATCTGGCCACCGCAGGCTTAACCGCGGTGATGAAATCCTCCATTTCTTTGCGCCTGGCTTCGGACACCCGCTGCATGCGGGCCTCGATGATCTTGAGTGAGTGCTCCCCCACATAGATCCCGGGTTCGACCGTGAGCACCATCCCGGGCCGGAGCTTCATACCCACCCCGTCTCTGGGGCCCCGCCCGCCCACGTCGTGGACGTCCAGGCCGATCCAGTGATTGGTGTTGTACATGAGCCACACACCGACCTGCCAGCCGCTGCCCGTGTCCGTGATAAGTCCCAGGCGGGAAAGCCCCTCCCCAATAACCTGGAGCGCCTGTTTGTGGACCTCATAGAGCCCCACACCCGGTTCTATGAAGGAGACGGCCCGGCGGTTGGCCTCGAGCACTATCTCGTAAACTTCACGCTGTTCCCGGGAGAAGCGACCGTTCACGGGGAATGTGCGGGTCACGTCCGCCGTGTAGCGCCCGACCTCGGCTCCCACGTCCATCAGGACCAGGTCTCCGTCCTCCGTCCGTCTGCGGTTGGACTCATAGTGCAGGATGGTGGTGTTGGGCCCCGATCCCACGATGGAGGGGAACCCGGGCCGGGGCGAGCCTTTCCTGTGGAAGACATACTCCAGGATCGCCTCCAGCTCATATTCATACATGCCCGGCTCGGCCGCTTTCATGACCTCGCGCAGGGCCTCGCTGGTGATGGAAACGGCCTCGCCCAGTAGCCGGATCTCTTCCGCATCCTTGACGAGCCGCATGGCATGGATGTATGCCGTGGGATCGCTGATGGTCTGAGGATAGCCGGACGCCGGATTCCCGATCCATCTTTGCAGCTGATCGAGCAGTTCCCGGTCCCGGGGGCTGCAGAAGATCCTATCTTTGCCCCTGAGATACCGGGGGAGGACATTTTCGAACTGATCCAGGGAGAAGGCCGCCTCCGCGCCGAAAATCTCCTTGGCTGCCGTTACACCGTGTCGTTTCCCGGTCCACAGCGTGCGCGCGGGATCGTCGGGCCGCACGAACAGAACATACCGGACCTTGCCCTCCGGGATGAGCAGGCAGATCGCTTCCGGCTCGTCGAATCCCGTGAGATAGTAGAAGTCCTTGCCCTCCCAGACCCTCTGTGTCAGGATCGCGACCCCGCCCTCCATTTTCTGCATGAGGCCTTCCCGCCGGTGTGCGTACACCGCTGCATCGAACCCCTCCGCGGCGGCGGCCCCGATCCCGCCCGTGAGCGTGAGAAACAATGCCAGTGCCAGCGTGCGCATACGCGATTCTTTCATCGTAATCTTCTCCAGGGTGGGATGTGCCTCTTCATTTTTTGTCTGGAAAGAAATAGTATATCATAGATGTTCGCGGATACTCGCGATTTTGGAAAAACGGGAGACCCATGGACAAGATCAGCATTCTCAATGATGTCTTGGGGCCGGTCATGCGGGGCCCCAGCAGCTCTCACACCGCCGGTTCGTTTCGTATCGGACGGATGGTCCGCTCTCTGTGGGGGAACGATGCCTGCGAAATCAGGCTGACGTTCGATCCGGGCGGATCCTACTCCCAGGTATACCGGGAACAGGGCGTTGACCTGGCTTTCGCGGCCGGATTTCTGGGATGGTCCATCACGGATGATCGTTTTCCATCGGCCCTGGAGATCGCTCGAAAAGAGGGAAGAGATTTTTCTTTCGAGGTGAGGCGCATGGATCAGGCCGACCACCCCAATTTCGTGCATATGCTGCTGAGCCCGGGACAAGGCCGGAGCCTGGAGGTGGAGGCCTGCTCCACCGGAGGCGGCGGTATCCGGATGACCCGGTTCCGGGACTGGCCGGTGGACCTGCGCGGAAAAAATCATGTCTATATACTGGAGTGTGACCGGGATACGGCGGACCGGATCTCTACCCTGGTGTCGGAACGGTGTGATACAGCCATCTCCGAGGACCGGAAAGGGGAGCGGATCCTCCTGCAGTTCCTGTCCGATACGGAATGGGAACGAGGCCTGTTGGAAGACGTGCGCCGTGCGGCCGGATCCCGGGACGTGCTCCACTGTGCGCCGGTATTCTATGTCACCCCGGGAGATCCGGCCTTCCGCAGCGCCGCAGACATGGTGTCGCTGGCGGAGAGCCGGGACGCAAGCCTCGGCCGCCTGGCCCTGGAGCATGAGGCCGGGCTTCTGGGTATGTCCCAGGATGAGGTCCGGAAGGAGATGAAAAAGAGGCTTGGCGTCATGCGTGCTTCCGTGGAGCAGGGCCTGAAGCACGAAAAAGTCCGGATGCAGCTTCTCCGGCCCTCGGCGGGAGATGTTTTCCAGGCGGAGAAACAGGGGCGCGTGGCTGTGGGGGGAATGCACACACGGGCCGCGGCCCGTGCCCTGGCGGTCATGCATGTCTCCAACAGCCTCGGGATCGTGTGCGCCGCGCCCACGGGTGGAGCGGCCGGGGTTCTACCCGGAGTTGTCGTCACCCTCATGGAAGAACATGGAAGGACGGAGGAGGAAGCCGTGCTGGGCCTGATGGCTGCTTCGGCCGTCGGTGCGGTGGTGGCCGAACGCGCCACCTTCGCGGCGGAAACGGCCGGATGCCAGGTGGAGATCGGCGCGGCCGGGGCCATGGCCGCAGCCCTGGTGATCGAGATGGCGGGCGGAAGCGCCCGGCAGGCCGCGGATGCGGCCGCCATCTCGTTTCAGAACACGATGGGCTCTGTGTGTGACCTGGTACAGGGGATGTGTGAGATCCCCTGCCACACCCGGAACGCGGTCGCTGCCTCAGGAGCGTTCGTGTGCGCCGACCTCATCCTGGGAGGATACGGCAACCCCATTCCCCTCGACGAGACCATAGACGCCGTCCTTTCAAGCGGCCGTATGCTCCCGCCTGAGCTCAGGGTGACCTCAAAGGGAGGCCTGGCCCTGGCCCCCTCGGCCCGATCTCTCCCCCGCCTCCGCTGACCCAGGTAGGTTCTCCAATGTGGGCGGCGGACTGGAAGGCGTTGATTTTTATGAAGCGAGTTGGTATACAGGTATTTTGATTCGCAAAATATTCCCATGAGATAGAAGGAGAGACAAACATGTTCGAAGCCAATATCTATTCCCAGAGACGCGCACGCCTCAAAAAGCAGATCGGATCCGGAGTGCTGCTTTTCCTGGGAAACCAGTACAGTCCCATGAACTATCCGGCCAATCCCTATCATTTCCGGCAGGACAGCTCCTTCCTCTATTTTTTCGGTCTGGATTCTTCGGATCTGGCCGGTGTGATCGACATAGAGGCGGACCAGGACATCCTGTTCGGCAACGATGTCAGTGTGGATGACATCATATGGATGGGAGACCAGCCGCTCATGCGGGACCGGGCGGAGCAGGTCGGTATCAAAGAAACGCTTCCCCTGGAAAAGCTGGGGGAGGCCATAAAGGACTCGCTGACACAGGGGAGAAAGGTTCACATCCTGCCTCCATACCGCCCCGGTAATGTCCTCAAGCTGCAGGACCTTCTGGGGGTTCCGGCAGATAAGATCCGCGATTTTGTCTCCGAAGAGCTGGTCCTGTCCGTGGTCGAGCAGCGGTCCATAAAGATACCGGAAGAGATCGAACAGATCGAACTGGCCCTCGATGCCACATACGACATGCACACCGCGGCTATGCGGATGGCCAAGCCCGGGGTGATGGAGAGCGAGATCGCGGGAGTGGTGGAGGGGATCGCCCTCTCCCACGGGGGCCATGTTTCCTTTCCTGTAATACTGACGATAAACGGGCAGATCCTGCATAACCACTTTCACGGCAACACTCTGCAGGAGGGCCTTTTGGTGGTGAATGACAGCGGCGCGGAAACAGCCATGTGTTACGCTGCCGACATAACGCGCACCATGCCGGTCGGCGGGCGTTTCAGCGCCAAACAGAAAGACATCTATAACATAGTGCTCGACGCCCAGACCACGGCCATCGATGCCATCCGCCCAGGGGTCTTGAACAAGCAGGTTCACCTCCAGGCCGTGACCACCATCGCGGCGGGGCTGAAAGGCCTTGGCCTCATGCGGGGCGATGCAGAAGAGGCGGTCAAGGCCGGCGCCCACGCCCTGTTCATGCCGCATGGACTGGGACACATGATGGGACTGGATGTCCACGACATGGAAGACCTGGGTGAGAAATACGTGGGTTATGACAAGACCATCCGGCGCAGCGACCAGTTCGGCCTGGCCTTTCTGAGACTGGCCAAAGAGCTGAATCCGGGTTATGTCCTGACCGTGGAGCCGGGGATCTACTTTATTCCCGCCCTCATCGACAAGTGGATCAAGGAAGACAAACACGCGGAGTTCATCGATTTTGACCGTGTGAACGAATACAGAGAATCCGGCGGTATCCGGATCGAAGACGATGTGCTGGTGACGGATGAGGGATGCCGCGTGCTGGGCAAGCCCATCCCCAAGACCGTGGAGGAACTGGAGGCGATCGTCGGGACCGGTTGAGGCGATCCGGCCCTAATGTTCGTCTTCGGCCGGGCCGATAATGACGAAGAGGCAGTCCTCCGGAGACAGGCCTGACATGATGAAACCATTGATCTCGTCCAGGGATATGGAATCGATCTCTCTCAGGATTCCCGCCAGGAAGGCGTATCCCAGGCCCACGGTCTCGTAAAAAGCCAGAGTCCCGCTGCGGCTCACCTTGGTTTCGTTATCACGCATGATCTTGGCCTTGGCGTAATGCTTGGTCATCTCCAATTCCTGGTCGTCGATCCCTTTCCCATGGAGCTCCGACAGGACGGCCCCCAATGCCTCTCGGGCCTTTTCAGTCTTGGAATGTTCCGTTTCCAGGAACGCCTCCAGCAGAGTGCCCTGCTCCGCGTACGTGAGCCGGGACTGCACGGAGTATGCGAGCTTCTGCCTGACACGGAGATCCCACAGCCGGGACTGGATCCCCTTGCCCAGCAGGCAGTCCAGGAGATAACCCAGGGCATATTCCCGGGGGGTCCGGATGTCCAGGGCGAACGCTGCCGAGACAAAGGACTGCTCCTTGTCCTTTTCCTCGAATATGGACTCCTCGGGAGCCGGCCGGGCCGTGAAAGAGGGAAGATCGGGAGCTGGGCCGCTTGGAAGGGCACCGTAATGCGCATCGATCAGGCCTGTAATATCCTTTTCTTTCAAATCCGAGATCACCACAATCAGCATGTTGCGGGCATGGAAATACTGCCTGAAAAACCCGGTGATATCGCTCTTTTTGATCGCCTTGAGCGAGTTTTTGCTGCCGAATACCGAAGGGGCATAGGGAGTGTCCTTGAAGAAGGCAGCCATGGAGGCGGAGTGGGCCAGGTTGAACGAATCGTCCTCGCCGGTCTTTAGTTGGTCCTCCATCCGTTCCTTGATCCGGTTGATGCGGACCCCGGTCATCAGCGGCTTTCGCATGATCTCGGATACCAGATCGAGCGACTCATCCAGGTTTTCGGAAAGACAGGAAAGCGTGATAAACGTGCAGTCCTCCTGGCAGGCCATATATAAGCCGGTGGCCTGGTCCATAAGCCTCTGGGTCTTGGTAAAGTCCGGGATCTCGAGGGCCAGCCGTGTGGTCAGGTAGGCGAGGCCGGCCTTGCCTGCCGGCTCGGCGCGCTGTCCGCCTTTGATGAAGAACTGCACGACCGTTATTTGGGACGAATCGTCGTGTTCGTGGATAACACGCAGCCCGTTTTCCAGTGTGATCTCCTTGAGAGCTGTATTCTCGCTCTGGGCTTGCATTGCGCCGGATCCACTCGTCAGCAGAACCAACAGGACCACCGTGACTGCCAAAACAGCATGTGAAAAAGATTGGGATCTCATGGATTTCATTTTTTCTTGTTGGGTTCGATGGTCACGATCACACTGTGTTTCTGACCCAGGTATTTGCCTGCAGCGGCGCGCAGGTCCGTGGTGTCGATCCCGGCGATGTGATCAAGATAGTCACCTCGGTCGGGGAGCTCATTCAGGAGCATGAAGCGTGCCAGTGAAGTGGCGATCGCCAGCCCTCGTTCGCGTGCCTGTTCTCCGCGAAAACGGAGACGGTTCTTTGCGCTTTCCATAAAATCCATGGTATACAGCTGGTCTTCGCCGAAAACGTCGTCGCTCGAGTAATTCAGCCGCCGTGCCTGCTTCAGATATTTGGTGAGCTCCCGTTTGGCCCGGTTGAGATGTTTGGGTTCCAAGGACAGAGCGATGGTGACGGCCCCGCCATAGCGGTGGGCGCTGTATCCCATCCTGACCCCTCCCACCTGGATCCGGTTCCGGCTCAGGGGATGGTAGATCATGGGATTTATCCCCCCCCTGAAGATCTCGGTCAGGACATCAAGGGCGTACTGGTCAATGCTGTTGTAGTCGGGCCCGGCCAGGCCGATGGCCAGATAGGCCATCTGCACATCCATCTTGCGCTCGATCTCCACTGTCTTTGACATCGGCCCGCACTGTTCGAAGCTCGGGGGCGTGAAATCCTCGCTGGAAATGCCCTCAAAAACGGCCTTTATCTTCTCCTCCATCGCCGGGATCGAGAAGTCCCCAACCACAGCCAGGGCGCTGTTGGCCGGGACCAGGAATCCGCCGTAGAACTGTGACAGCTGCTCGACCGTGGCTCCCTCGATGACCTCCCGCGTTCCGTAGATAGGCCTCCGGTAGGGATGTCCCGGGAAAAGGTTCTGGTAGAGGAGGGAGGCCGCCAGCCGGAAGGGGTCGTCCTGGAGCTGTGTCATCTCTTCCAGGATGACCTGTTTTTCCTCTTCCAGGGCTTCCTGATCGAGCTCCAGTTCGAAAAGGATCTCCTTGAGGGTCTGCAGTGCGAAGTCGGAGTGATTGGAGGGAATGGTGATCTCGAAGCTCGAAAGATCCAGCCCGGTGTGGGCATTAAAATAGGCGCCATGACGGCGCATATCAATGGCGATCTCATCCCCGCTGTGCTGCTTGGTGCCACGGAACAGGATGTAGTGCTCGAGGATGTGGACCAGGCCGCTGGTGGCCTCGGTCTCGTCTTTGGAGCCCATGTTAACCGCGAACACGAAGTTGAGCAGGGGCAGGGTCTTCTTCTCATACAGGAAGACCCTGAGGCCGTTTTCCAGGATGAAAGACCTGCTGGTTTCGGGCTCCTCCCGGGGTCGCAGGCTGCCGGTCAAGAGCAGGAGTCCTGCTGTCAGGGCAGTCAGGCCGATCCTCATCCGAGTCCAATTCATTAGTCCGATCCCTGGACGAAGTGCTTCTCGAAGGTCCTCTGAGAGTCCGAGTCCCCCAGGACAAGCAGCGTATCTCCCACCTGGATCTCGATCTCAGGTGAGGGATTGAAAGTGATGTCCTGTCCGGGTTTCTTAACTGCGACCACGATGACGTTGGCCTTCTGGCGGATCTGGCTCTGAGCCAGGCTCCGGCCGGCGAGCCGGGCTCCCTTGGGAACCACGATCTCCTCCATGAGCAGCGATAGCTCCTGGCGTCGGATGATGAGGTCCATGAAATCCACGAGTGCGGGACGCAGCAGTCCCTGAGCGATCTTGAGCCCGCCGAGCTTATAGGGGCTAACGATCCTGTTGGCTCCGATCTGGAGTATCTTCTTCTCTCCCTCATCCTCCAGGGCCTTGGCCAGGACGAACAACGAGGGATTGATGAGCTTGGCGGTCAGTGTCAGGTAGAGGTTGTCCGCATCCGTGGGCAGCAGCGCCGCCAGCCCCCGGGCGTGTTTTATCCCGGCTTTGATGAGCACGTCCTCCTGCGTCGCATCTCCCACCAGGAACAGGGTCTCCCGGGATTCGATCAGGGGCTCAAGCATGGCCTCCTTGATTTCTATGACCACAAAAGGCACGCCCTCCTCGCGCAGCCGTCCGGCTACAGTCTCTCCCATGCGTCCACAGCCGCATACGATGTAGTGGTCCTTGAGGCGGTCGATCCGTCTTTCCATTTTAATTCTCCAGAGATATGCGCTCATGCCTCCGCCGAAAACCAGGTCCCCAAACTGGGTGAACGCGTAGATGAGTGTGCCCACCCCGCCCAGGATGATCAGTATCGTGAACAACTGCCCCCCGGGTGTCAGGGGCTGCACTTCGCGGAAACCGACGGTAAAGATGGTGATGATGGTCATGTAAAAACCTTCCAGAAATGTCCAGCCCTCCAGGAAGTAGTAGCCCACGGTCCCGATCAGGATCATGACCAGTATGAGAAACAGCGCTTTCCTCATTATCCTGATTTCATCTTACACGAAGCCTCCGATGTTCTCAAGATGCCCGCAGGATTGCACTTTTAGGAGGCGTGTATTATCATTCGGTTATGAGCAAACAGCGGAAAGAAAAGATCCTGATCGTGGATGACGAGGAGAACATCCGGAAATCCCTCAGGATGATCTTCGAATATGATGATTACACCGTCCTGGAGGCTGCGGACGGGGAAGAGGCGCTCAAGACCATCGACGAGACGGTCGGGCTCGATCTGGTGCTGCTGGATATCAAGCTTCCAGGCCTGGACGGCCTGGAGGTTCTGGCCGAGCTGAAGAAAAGGCCGTATTCTCCGGAAGTGATCATGATCTCGGGCCACGGGACGGTCCACACGGCGGTTGAGGCCACCAAATTGGGGGCCTTCGATTTCTTCGAGAAGCCTCTGCACCGTGAACGGGTCCTGCTCAGCATCCGCAACGCACTCAGCCAGAACCGCCTGGCTCGTGAGTGCAGCGACCTGCGGAAGAAGACCGAGAAAAAATACAAACTGATCGGGAACCATCCCTCCATGAAGGCCCTCTGGGAACAGATCCTGAAGATCGCCCCCACCAACGCCACCATCATGATCTACGGGGAGAGCGGGACCGGCAAGGAACTCATCGCCCGGGCCGTTCACGGAAACAGCCAGCGGAACAAGGATGCATTCGTGCAGGTCAACTGTGCCGCCATCCCGGAAGAACTGATCGAGAGTGAGCTCTTCGGCCATGTCAAGGGGGCGTTCACCGGCGCTACGGAGAAAAAACCCGGTAAATTCGATCAGGCTGACCACGGAACCGTTTTCCTGGATGAGATCGGGGATATGAGCCTCAAGACTCAAGCCAAGGTCCTCCGTGTCCTGGAGGAGGGCGAGGTCCAGAAAGTGGGTTCGAGCAGGATCGAAAAAGTGGACGTGCGTGTCATAGCGGCCACCAACAAAGACCTGAAAAAAGAGATAGAGGAGGGGAATTTCCGTGAGGACCTGTATTTCCGTCTGAATGTCGTCCCCCTCCACTCTCCGGCCCTGAGGGAAAAACAGGAAGATATCCCGCTTCTCATCGAATATTTTGTCGGCAATTTCGCCCAGGAAAACAACTTCCGCGTAAAAAAATTCGTCCCGGATGCGGTCGAGGCTATGACGAATTTTCCATGGAAAGGAAATGTTCGAGAGCTCAAGAACGTGGTGGAGCGGCTGCTCATAATGACGGAAGGCGACACCATCGGCAAGCAGGACCTCCCCGAGTATCTCAAGGGTGAGGTCGACCTTTTCATGCCGGATGTGGCGCAGGTGGAAAACCTCAAGGAATTCCGCGACCTGGCGGAGAAGGAGTTCATCCTGGCGAAGCTCGAGGAGAACGACTGGAACATCTCCCGCACGGCCCGGCAGATCGACACACCGCGCAGCAACCTCTACAAGAAATTGGAGCAGTATGGTATAAAGATAAAGGCTGGAGTAGGCGAGGCGGCTGCTCCTTCCGCTTCTGAAAAGGAGACGGGAGGGGAGGAAAGTCCGAACTCCAAAGGGCAGGATGGTCGCTAACAGCGACTCCGGGCGACCGGAGGAAAGTGCCACAGAAAACATACCGCTCCGTCAGGAGTAAGGGTGAAAAGGTGAGGTAAGAGCTCACCGCCCTGCCGGTGACGGCAGGGGCAGGGTAAACCCCATCCGGAGCAAGACCAAATCGGCCCCGTTATGAGGCGGCCCGTCTCGGGGCGGGTAGGTCGCTCGACCTCTTTTAAAGAGGCAGATAAATAACCGCCCCCGCCCTCCCGGCGGGAACAGAATTCGGCTTATGTCCTACTCCAGCCGTTTTATTCTTTTAGAGCCTGGGCAATGGCGTCCGCATAAGTCATGGGTTCGATATCGGGGAAGAGCCGGCCGGCGTTGTTGTTCTGAATGAGGGTTTCCGATTTCAATCCTTCCACCAGCTCTCGGGCGATATGGAAATCCACCGGAGTCATCAGGATGAGCCAGTAGGAAGAGAGTCCAGGGGAAAAAAAAGGAACCGGTATCAGATATCTTCTGAGGCCCATGACCCGGGCTGCATCTTTGAGCATTTCCTTGAAGCTCATAGGATCTGTACCGATGTCTATTTTTACGTTTCCTTTGAAGACGAGGTCGAGTGAGCCTTCAAGGTAATCCATCACATTCTGGACGCCGACCGGCTGAGTCCGTGTGTGGACCCAGCGCGGCGTGATCAATATGGGAAGTTTCCGGACCAGGTGTCTTATGATCTCGAAGCTGGCGCTGCCTGAACCGATGATCACCGCCGCCCGCAGCCAGATCGTTTGAATCTGTTCTGGTTTCTCGCTGAGGATCTCGCCGGTCTCGATGCGGCTCAAAAGATGCTGACTGGCGGTTTCCTTTACCCCCAACCCGCCCAGATAAATGATCCGCTTGACGCCGGCCTCGATACAGGCTTCGCGGAAATTTTCTGCGCTTATGTTGTCCAGCCTCCGGTAATCCTTGCCCGCCTGCATGGAATGGATGAGGTAATAGGCATACTCGATACCGGTCAGCGCTCTTTTCAGGGATTCCCGATCGAAAGTGCTGCCTTCGATCACCTCAACTTTTTCGAGGATCTCGGGCTCGAGCTTCTTGGAAGAACGCACCAGAAGGCGCAGATCCAACTCTGGATCACTCCTGAGGCAGCGGACCAGGAGACCGCCGATGTACCCGGTGGCTCCGGTGACCAGGACTCTTTTCATGCCCTCAAAAGGTGAAGGCAGCGCCTACCGTCAGATAATCCACCCAGGCGAAGTTGTATACCTGGTCCACATCGGCGCCGCCTTCGAGAAGCCGGTAGCCGGCCCGCAGCGTTAATCTTTGGGAGGGCCGGAAAAGGACGGCCAGCAATACATCCTCGGCCCGTCCCTGTCCGCCCGGCGCAGCGGCCGCATCTCCCTCCAGCAGCAGGCCCCAGCGATCAGTGACGTCCCATCGGACAAGGAAGTTTATCAAGGGAACAAAACCGAAATCGGTCGTTTCCGATGAAGCGCCTCCCCCTGAAAGGGAGATGGCGGCGTCTCGGATCTTGGCCGTAAGGCCCAGGCCCAGGGTCCATTTTTCCGAGCGGACCAGGTCATACCGATAGGTCAAGCGCCAGGAGTTGAATTTATAGTTGGCATCCAGCGAAGTCCCGGACGGATAGTCTTCCCCGGCGAAATGTATGTCCTTATCGGATCGCCCGCCGGCCTTGATGGTGAGAGGGGCTGCGAAAAGCACTATGTGGTGCCGCCTTCCGAGCGTGATCCCCAGCCGGGCCCTTAAGGCAAGGGCCGGGTCAGCATCCAGGTCATCGGTCAAAGAAAACAGAGTTCCCGTCGCATTGGGTACACGGACGTCGTTCGAGCGGGCGAAGGCAGCCCCTGTTTCGAGGTCCAGGAACCACTGCCCGGACAACGGGATCGCGGTCAAGGTTGAAATGCTCAGGATTAGGCAGAGAAAATGCAGGCTCATTTTCTTCATGGATAACCTCCGTGAACCCAGTATAACACGCGATACATGGCCTGTCATTGCGCTTGGCCCAACGACCAAGCAAACACATGGGATTGCTCCTCCCTGGTTAGCAAAGACGGGAGGGTACTTCCGCTTATCGCAGTGAACAGGAGCTGCTTTGAATATGTCGCAAAGACACGGAGGAATACACAGAAAGGAAATCAGAGGATGGGTAGCGAGGCCACTGCCTGTTTGATGATGATCAGGACATTGCCTGGAAACAGGCCCAGCTGGAGCACGCCGTACAGGCAGAGGAAGAGGACCAGAAACAGGGCCGGATTGTAGGCTTCGATCTCTATGTCGTGGGACGCCGGACTCATGTACATGTAGACCACGATGCGCAGGTAGTAATAGACCGAGACCAGGCTGGCCAGGACACCGATGATCACGATCGCGATCATTCCCTCGCTCACGGCTGAGGAGAAGATATAGAATTTCGCCAGGAATCCACCGGTGGGAGGGAAACCTGCCAGCGAGAACAGGAAGACGGACAGCGTGGCACCGATCCAGGGATAGCGGAAGCCGATGCCTTTGAAGTCTTCCAGGTCCACGTATTCCGTGCCCTTTTTGGTGAGGGCGGTGACCGCCGCGAAGGCGCCGATGTTCATAAAAAGATAAACGAGGAGATAGAAAACCAATCCACCGTTGTCCCTGGCCAGGAGGGCTACCAGCAGATAGCCGGCGTGGGCGATGCTGGAATAGGCCAGTATGCGCTTGATGTTGCGCTGCCGCAGGGCGACCAGGTTTCCAATAACCATGGTCAGGACGGCGATGACCCAAAGGGATGAGGAAACGACCTGGGAGTTCAACGCATCCGACCAGTAGAGGTGGAACAGCCGGATCAGGACGGCGAATCCAACCGCTTTGGGGCCCACCGAAAAGAAGGCCGTGATCGGGGTGGGGGAACCCTCGTATACATCCGGTGTCCACATGTGGAAGGGAACCACTGCGATCTTGAATCCGAAGCCGATGATCACGAGCCCGAGTCCCGCCAGGCCCATCCCCAGGCTGTTGTTCGCGCGCAGGAAACCGACGACGGTGGATATATCGAGAGAATGGGCGGCCCCATAGAGAAAGGCCAGGCCGAATACCAGGAACGCGGATGCAAAGCTGCCCAGCAGGAAGTATTTGACCGCAGCTTCCGTGGATCGTTCGTCACCCCGCTTGAGCCCCGCCAGTGCATAGCTCGACATGGAGAGTACTTCGAGCCCCAGGAATATGATCAGGAGGTCCGAAGAGGAAACCATGATCATCATCCCGGAGAGGGCGAAGAGGAGCAGGGCGTAGTATTCCCCGTAATTGGCGCTCTGCTGCCGAAGGTATTTCATGGAGATCAGGGTCACGAACAGGGTTGCCAGCGTGAGGATCAGGCACAGCAGCAGGGCCAGGTTGTCCAACTGAAGGTTGCCGTCGAAATAGGTGTACCCACGGTTCCAGACCCGGATGCATTCCCTCCCGGCGTTCAGCAGAAAGAGCATGGAGACGAACGCCAGATAGTCACGGTTCTCCCGTTTGAGGAAGACTTCCAGGAGGAGAACGACCAGGGCGCCCACGACGACGCTCAGAAGGGGATACAGGGCCGTGAACGTATTCATCGAGAGTTGACTTCCTTTTGAATTTGAGAATCCCGGGAGGGACGGTTTCCTGTCCGGACTCCGAGGACATAATGGTTATCCGGGGCCCGCGAAAAATAGGTCTCCCGGTTCTTGACCTGGTTGATCAGATGCTGGACCGAGGTATCCATCTTCCTGAGGAATGTGCCGGGATAGAGCCCCATCCAGAACATCAGGATCACGATGGGCACGAATACCACGATCTCCCGCAGGCTCAGGTCCTTGAAGGAGAGGATCTTTTCGTTGGTGATGGGTCCCTGCATCACGCGCTGGAACATCCAGAGCAGGTAACCCGCCGCCAGGATGATGGTGGTGATGCCCAGGATAGCCCAGACCGTGTTCGCCTTGAAGATCCCGAACAGGCAGAGCACCTCGCCCACGAATCCGTTCAATCCGGGTAGGCCCACCGAGGAAAGCAGGGCGATGAGGAAAAAGGCCGAAAACACCGGCATCTGTTTACTGACACCCCCGTAATCCTTGATCATCCGGGTGTGGGCTCGTTCGTACAGGACCCCCACGCAGAGGAACAGAGCCCCTGTGCTGAGCCCGTGGTTGAGCATCTGGTAGATGGCACCCTGGAGCCCCTCGACATTGAGGGCGAACACGGCAAGCATGATGAGGCCCATGTGGCTGACACTGGAATAGGCCACCAGGGATTTTACATCCTTCTGGATGAGGGCCATAAGCGCGCCGTATATGATCCCGATGATACACAAAACCGCGAGGAGTGGGACAAATTTCTCCACCGCATCCGGGAAGAGGGGCAGCGCCAGGCGCAGGAAGCCGTAGGCCCCGAGCTTCAGAAGCACGGCCGCCAGGATGACTGACCCGGCCGTAGGGGCCTCGACGTGTGCGTCCGGAAGCCAGGTGTGGAAGGGGAACATGGGGACCTTGATGGCGAACGCCAGCGCGAAGGCCAGGAACAGCCAGATCTGGATCTCGGGTTTGAGGATGAGCTTCTGCAGGTCGAAGATGTCAAGGGAATAGACGCCCGTGGCCTGGAAATAAGTGGAATACAGAAAAAATATCGCCACCAGCATGAGCAGGCCGCCGAACATGGTGAACAGGACGAACTTCATGGTGGCGTAGACACGCCGTTTGCCGCCCCAGATCCCTATAAGGAAATACATGGGGATCAGCATGGCCTCCCAGAACACGTAGAACAGGAACATGTTCAGGGAGACGAACACCCCCAGGATTCCGGTCTGGAGGACCAGCATAAAGATGTGATACTCCTTGACCTTGTCCTGTATGTAATTCCAGGAAGAGAGGATGGCGATGGGGAACAGGAAGGTTGTGAGCAGGACCAGCAGCAGGCTGATGCCGTCGATGCCGACATGGTATTGGATGCCGTACCCGATCCATTCGGCTTTCTCTACGAACTGAGGGTCCGCGGTCCCGGAGTCGAACTGGAAGTACAGGGTGAGTGATATGATGAACGTGATGATGGTGAGAAGAAGAGCGAAGATGCGGAACAGGTTCTTCTGCTCTTTGGGAATGAAAATGAACAGCAGGGCTCCGGCCAGGGGCAAAAAAGTGACAAAACTGAGTATTGGCATCTTCAACCTTTAAAACACGAAATACCCTATGAGGATCATGGCCCCCAGCAGAAAAACCAGCGCATAGTCTTTGATGAGGCCTGACTGCAGGAAGCTGAAAAGTCTGCCCAGGGAATTCATGGTCTTTGCAGATCCGTTCAACGTCCCGTCGATGACTTTCAGGTCGAAGTTCTTATATACGAGTTCCGACCCTTTTATCATGGGATTCAAGATAGCGGCGTTGTAGATCTCGTCCATGTAGTACTTGTTGAACAACAGTTTGTATAGCCAGGGAAACCTTGCGACCAGGTTGTGGGGGATCGCCGGTTTCTTAAGGTAGAAAACATAGGCGATGAAGATCCCGAAAAGGGCCACGGCCACGGAAGCCAGGATGAGCATCCATTCGCTGCCCAGGCTCAGGTGTGCCTCATGGCCGCCGTGAATGACGGGCTCCAGGAAACGGTCGAAAAGGTTGACGTCTTTACCCAGCACCACGGGCAGCCCCACATACCCTGCCACGATGGAGAAAAAAGCCAGGATGGCCAGCGGGACGGTCATCAATTTCGGGGACTCGTGCAGGTGGGCCTTGGCCTCGGGTTCCAGGCGTTCGTCGCCGAAGAAGGTCAGGAAGACCAGACGGAACATGTAGAAGGCGGTCATCACAGCGCCCATGAGGCCCAGGGCCCAGACCAGATACTGCCCGTTGGCGAAGGCGCTGGTCAGGATGGCGTCCTTGGAGAAGAAACCCGAGAAAAAGGGAACGCCGGCGATGGCGATGGTCGCGATCAGGAACGTCGGGTAGGTGAGGGGGAGGTATTTCCTGAGGCCTCCCATCTTGCGTATGTCAAGTTCTCCGGACAGGGCGTGCATGACACTCCCGGCTCCGAGGAACAGCAGGCTCTTGAAGAAGGCATGGGTGTAGAGGTGGAAGACGGCCGCTGAATAGGCCCCGACTCCCAGCCCAATGAACATGTAGCCCAGCTGGGAGATGGTGGAATACGCCAACACCCGCTTGATGTCGTTCTGGGTGAGGGCCATGCTGGCTGCATACACCGCGGTCAGGGCTCCCACGATCGCGACGACCTGAAGAGCCGCGGGTGCCAGTGAGTAGAGGAGGTTCATGCGGGCGACCATGTAGACGCCCGCCGTCACCATGGTGGCCGCGTGGATCAATGCGCTCACCGGGGTCGGGCCTTCCATGGCGTCGGGAAGCCACACATAGAGGGGGATCTGGGCGGATTTTCCGGCCGCACCCACGAACAGCAGGAGCGCGATCACTGTGGCCAGCCCCTGAGTGAAGTCACCCGCTTCCACCGCATGGTTCACGGCGGCGAACTCGGCGCTGCCGATGTGGAGGAGGATGAAGAAGATCCCCAGCATGAAGCCCGCGTCACCTATGCGGTTGACGATGAACGCCTTTTTCCCTGCATTGGCGGCGGAGGGTTTCTCAAACCAGAAGCCGATCAGCAAGTAAGAACAGAGCCCAACGCCTTCCCAGCCCACGAACATAACCACCAGGTTGGAGGCCATGACCAGCACCAGCATGGCGAAGGTGAACAGGTTCATGTAGGCGAAGAAGCGGGCGAAACTCTTGTCCTCAGACATGTAGCCAGCCGAGTAGACATGGATAAGGAAACCCACGCCCGAAACCACCAGGCACATGACGGCCGTCAGCTGATCGAACTGCAGAGAAAGGTCGATCTTGAAACTGCCCGAGTGGATCCAGGCAAAAAGATTCTTGATCAGGCCGTGACCCTCATGGCCGCTTCCCAGCAGGGAGAGGAACGACAGGAAAGACAGGGCGAAGGAGAAGAACACCGCCAGGCAGGCCTGGAACGCGATGTATTTCCTGGGAAGCTTACGGCCGAAGAGGATGAGCAGGAGGGAACTCAGCGCGGGAAAAAACGGTATCAACCAAAACAATTCCGCCATGTTACCCCTTCATTAGGTGAATGTCCTCGGTCTTGATGGATCTGTGCTTGCGGTAGACGAGCAGGATGATGGCCAGACCGATCGCAGCTTCCGCCGCAGCCACCGTGATCACGAAGAACACGATGAGCTGGCCGTCCAAAGAGCCTGCGCTGTGGGCGAAGGTGATGAAGGCCAGGTTGGCGGCGTTCAGCATGACTTCCACCGAGAGGAACTGGGTGATGAGGTCTTTCTTGACAAAAAACCCGATGACACCCAGGACGAACAGAATGATGCTGACGATCAGATAGTAGGTGGGGGGGATCATTCCGAATCCTTCTTCTTGACCAGGACGATGGCGCCCACCATGGCGGCGATGATCAATACGGAAGTTATCTCGAACGGATAGAGGTATCTGGTGAACAGCAGGTGTCCGATTTCAGTGGCACCGCCCGTCTGGCCGGAGACCGAAGTTGCCATAGGTGACAGCGCAGCCTTGAGGGCTACCAGCAGTTCGACCAGCAGCACCGCAGCGAGGATGAAGGCCAGGCCCAGTGTCCACTTCTTCTTTTCCGGAGTCAGTCCTTCCTTGATGTCCACCATCATGATCACGAATATGAACAGGACCAGGATGGCGCCGGCGTAGATGATGATCTGGACGACGGCGATGAAAGGGGCATCCAGGAGGGCGAAAAAACCCGCGGTGCAGGCAAAAGCCAGCACCAGAAAAAGGGCGCTGTAGGCCTGGTTCTTGACGATGATCATTCCCAGGACCGCACCGATACATAGGATGGATAAAAGGATGAATAGAAATAGGCTCATTTTTAGAGTTTCCAATTATATTTATTGCTGTTGCACTCTGTCAAGAAATTATTTGAATAAAGCCAAAATTACATGCGATGAAAAGAAACTTTGACAAATGTTCTGTGGATGGCTATAATTATTTCGGTTCTGCGGGGTAGAGCAGTCTGGTAGCTCGTCGGGCTCATAACCCGGAGGTCGTTGGTTCAAATCCAACCCCCGCTACCATCTTTTTACTCGAGAACTCCCGAGAGATTCATAAAACTCCCAACATTTTGTACTTCTGCAAAACTACGCAAAATTCGGCGATTCTACGCAATTTTGGTGACAAGGATGGAGCAGACTAAAGAGAAAAGTTAAAAAACGGATTCCTAACCTCAAGTCGTCGGCTCGAGTCGGGTCAGGGGACTGGTGGAAGTTACTGATCCTCTGGGAGTTCATCGAACTCTTTTCGCTTCTTTTCCATCCACTCTTTCATAGCTTCTGGGTCAATCATGAATTTTTTCATCTCTGCCATTGCGCGGATATGTTCCTCGTCGACTTTTTCAGCCATCTCCATGCCATGCTTTTTGCTAAGTTCTGCCATTTCATCAAAAGTTTCGGCTTGAAACTTTTTGCCGCAGGCACCTCCAAGTTGTTTACAGGTCATTGTCTTCATATATGATCACCTCCTTACATTTAATGGTGTTTTTTGATAGATGTCCTCCCAAAACATATAGATAATTCTTGCTATCGAAGCAAATTGTTTTAAAACATATATTTTTTGGCAGATTTAATGCATATAAATTCTATTAATTTGAGATTCTTCTTATGTATATTATCGATTTCAACAGGCTTGTTAGTTTGGCAGTCTTACGATCATGTATAAGC
>CBFDBC010000013.1:0-30403 GCA_965602945.1 uncultured bacterium
GGCGAAGGATTGAACATCGGGGGCTATGGTTGCGATCTTGGCCCAGCTGTGGCTGTGGCCCGAAAAATCATGGCTGGGGCTGTTGGGAAGGCCTGGAAAGCCTCCATGGCAAGCGTTGCAGTGCGTGCTGCCGTGGCAGTCAAAGCAGTCACGGGCCCGGGCAAGATGAAAACCGTCCTCGTTGGTGGCATTGTCCTTCCACGCCAGGTTGACGCCTGATGCAGAGAAAGCCTGGGCCGTGAGTTGAGAGGGAGGCAGAGGTGGATCATCACCAGCTGGAGGCCCCAGGTCCATAACGATAGGCAGGTGGTCGGATGCCCGGTAGAGCGCATCGGCCGTGTCTTGGGGGACGATCCCGTTGTCAGGTACCGTGACCGCCTTCTTGAAGTGTTTTCCGTCATTGCCGTAAGCGATATAGCTTCCCTCTCTGTAGGTAAAATCTTCATCATCGACGATGCCCTGCGATACGAAGAAATTGTCGTAGCGGTCTTTCAAACCCCCGGAAGCACCGACACCGGTGTCCAGCTGCCGGGTCGACCTGGAAAAGGTTATCTGGTGCTTCTTCTTATTGTGCCATCTGCCCTTGAGGGCGAGGGGATCGACGAGGCGGCCGTTGCTGCCCGCGGCATCGGCTGTCAGTATCTTGAAGGCCTTGTCCTTGGTACCTGCCAGATTAAAGGTGCCGCACACCACAAAGAAGTCTCCGGGCTGGTGAGTCATATCCAGGTGTGCGCGAAGAAGCTCAACGTCAGCATCTCTCAGGTTCTTGGCCGCCGTATTCGCCCCTTCCGGGAGATGGGCGGAATACACATACAGTGTATTTCCCTTGCCATCACCTTTTTTGATCTTGACAGTGTATCCCCACATACTCCGGTTCAGTGTCTGAATTTCATCTTGGGAGGTCAATTTGATGGTTTTTTTATTGTAAAAGAAGGCGGTGGCTGTGCCCTCCTGGTTCGTGAACTTGGCCTTTTTATACAGTTTTTTGGTGTGATTGAGGACCTTGTTCAGGAACAGGGTTACACCATCGGCATCTACCATGTCCTGCACGACCAGAATATCAGGCTGAAGCTCGGCCAGCACCGTTTTGAAATCTTCGACCCTGTCGTCGGAAAGGGCTCCGAATTCAAGCGCGTTCCAGCTCACGATCTTCAGCGCCTGCAGCGAGGCCGGCAGCAATAAAAACAGCATGACCAATCCGGCTATTAAGATGGGTTTTCGCATGAGTGCCTCCCTATTTTGTTATTGAGAATATGATTATATTCTAAGGAAAACTGGGAGTCAAGCGAGGGACCCTTAAGACTCTCACAGGCGAGCTCTTGAGGAGGGTGACCTGCCCCCCGTCAATGTACCACCTGCATAAATCTGGACACGGTTGACTAGATCAACCATGAAGGTCTACCCCTAAAAACTAATCCCCCTGGCCGGACTCGAACCGGCGACACACGGAATAGATGAGAATACCCTAATCCCTCAACCGTCTATCTTATGAGGCAATTTCCGGCACTATGCCGTCATCTCAACTTCGGGAAGCAGGGGCAGGATGTCATCTTTTCCAGGTCTGGCATGCAAATCCGCAATTTGAGGCTCAGGTCCTCATCTTTGTGGTTGATGGGCAACCAGTTATCCGCAGGCACATCCTCCGGCTTCAATCAGCTTATTCTATATCAAACACCACCTTGTGCAATTGACCCGGGGTGAACATGAACTTACCTCTGTCCTCATACTCAAGATTGACAGGCATCCCCTCGTCCCTGCCTATATCAAAAGTTTCATGGGCGGTATACGCACCGTAAACGGTCGCTTTAATATCTATTTCCCCAACTTTCTCATCGTTGATAAAAAGCTCTACCGTCGACGGTCCGTTTAACACGGCTTCCTTCATGGTGTGCTTCAATGTAATTTTAATATCTCCATAGGGGATTTTTACTCCTGCAAAGTCGTGCCAGTACAATCCCAGGGTGGAGAAGCTGTAGCGCAGCTTTCCGTCTTTTATAAACAGGACTTGCCCACCCATGTGTTCCCCCACAGCATAAATCACACCTTCAGTAGTTCTGTCGGCGGTGATGTAGGCGTTGACCTCATAGTTGTTCGATTTGATAAACGGTCCGGCCATCTCAGGGACTCGATATACATTGGTGGTCAGTTCCCAGTGCTTTTTGGCTACCGCTGCCGGATTTGATTCTGGCTGCAAAATTCTGCCCAAGGATCCGCCCACTGGGTACACATCATACTTTTCCGCTTCATTCCAGAAGATTTCTTCCAACTCTTTTACCTTCTCGGGATATTGCTCAGCTAGGTTGACCGATTGTGCCGGATCTTCATTAATATTGTATAATTCCCATTCGGTGTTTAGCGGATCGAAGTTTGCTAAGGCACTAGGATCAACCGACCATGGGATCCTGTAAGGTTTTCCTGCCAAAGTCCACCCTTCGTGATAGATGCCGATAAAACCGGTCATTTCGAAATATTGAGTAGGATGGTTAGTTTTTGCCTCCGGGTTATCCCATGCATACGTCAGAGACTTACCGGGCCGCTCCATGACTTTTTGCCCATTTACATAATCGGGTTGAGGAATCCCGGTTACTTCTAGTATGGTTGGGAAAATATCGGTCACATTCTGAAACTGTCTTCTCCATTCCCCTTTGGCTTTAATCATTTTCGGATAACGTACCGCTGTTGCAGAAATCGTACCTCCGAAATGCGATGCCATTTGCTTTGTCCACTGAAAGGGTGTGGAGGTTGACCATGCCCAGGCCACAGAAAAATGATTCGCTAGGTGAGGGCCACCCCATTCTTCTAATCCTCCGTAGCGTTCCAGAAGCTCTAATTGCTGCTCCATTGTCAGAGGAGGGAATCCATTTTGCATCAACAATTCTGAAACCGTTCCTGTAGGAGTGCCTTCTGCCGTAGCACCGTTATCAGCGGCCAGGTAAATGACCAGAGTATCGTCCAGTTCGCCCATGTCTTCAAGGTGATCGATCACCCTGCCAACGTGGAAATCCACATGTTCTAAAAAGGCAGCATTGATCTCCATTTGCCGGGAAAGATATTCTCGTCCTTCTTCACTGAAAGAATCCCAGGCAGGAATTGTTTCAGGACGGGGAACCAATTGAGCATCTTCCGGCACTAGACCCAACTTCTTTTGACGGGCCAGAACTTCTTCACGATACACGTCCCATCCCTGATCGAACTGACCTTTATACTTATCGCGCCATTCTTTCGGAACCTGAAGGGGGGCATGTATGGCACCGGGCGTGTAATACATAAAGAAGGGGGCATCCCTTAAACCTTTCCAGTTATCCAACCAACTGATGGCCTGGTCGGCCATATCGTGTGATAGGTGATAGGTAGAGCCATCTGCATTGGTTTTTGGTGTTTCAATGGCCGTATTGTTTTCATACAGCAAGGGATAAAATTGATTGGTCTCTCCACCCAGGAATCCATAAAAATATTCGAATCCCCACATACCCGTTGGCCAGGCCTGAAATGGACCTACAGGAGAGGCTTCTTCCATGGGAGTATTGTGCCACTTTCCAAATGCCGCTGTGGCGTAACCATTATCCGTCAGGATTTTGGCAATGGAGGGTGTGGAATAATCCATTTGGGAATTGTAGCCGGGGTAGCCCGAGGCAAATTCCGATATAATACCTGTCCCGATGGTATGAATATTATATCCGGTCAGCAGAGATCCTCTGGTAGGAGAACATACCGCTGCGACCGACATATGGGTATAACGGATACCTTCATTTCCAATACGGTCAAATGAAGGTGTTTTCATTACCCCGCCGAAAGAACCGGCATTGGAATATCCAGTATCATCCAGCATGATTACTAGCACATTGGGTGCTCCTTCGGGAGCTTTTCGCGACCCTACAAAATAGGGCTTTGAATCAGCCAAGGTTTTGCCGGCCGTACCCTTCCATTCATCTAAAGGATAGGGAATGGCGTTTGTCTCTGCGCTTTGTTCCTGCTGTTGAGTGCAGGCAAAAGCTAAAACAATAAACAGGAGCGTTGTTGTAACCCGAACTGTTTTCATTTTTCCTCCAATTATTTCCCAGTCAAGAGACTCATGGGAAGGATGAACTGCACCTGGATCCGGAACTGCCACTTTGGCCCGATGTCGGGTTTGATGACGTTGTAGTAGGCCCCCACCTGGGCATTGACGGGGAGCTTTCCCAGCCGAAAGAGCTTGCCGATCCCCCCGCCGAAGGGAACGACGAACTTCTGCCCCTCGGCCGCTTTCCAGTTGGCCGTGATCACGGGGGCGCTGTTCACATACAATCCGTTCCCGAGCTGGCGCACGATGAAATACTGGAGGAGCCCCTTGCTCACATCGTGTCGATCCGAGTTGCCTGCGAAGGACCAAACCGTGTTGGCCAGGATACCGAGTGTCCAGGGTCCGGGCTGGGCCAGGACCACAATGGAGGGACCGATGCTCCACTTTTGCGAGCCTCTCATCTCGCCGCCCGTGGGGATATCCAGGGCCACACCGGGTCCCCAGGTCAGGTTACCCTTGGCGGGAGGGACGTAAAAGGCTGTGAACGTGGTGTCGGCCAGGCCGGATGAATAGGATCCGCTCTCCGCGGTGATGTCCGGCAGCCAGACGACCGGGAGGATCGTCCGGGTGATGATCTTGCCCCCGACCAGGGGTATGACCGGCTGGAAGTTGAGCACGTTGCGGCTGCGGTCGTACTCCCCCAGGCCGAAGTCGAGATTGTTCTGTATCGGGATGCTGATCAGGTCGGCCAAAGGATTGGCCGCGGCCTGGGCCAGCTCCTCGTTCGATTCCTGGGCGCTTAGCGAGGTAGCCGCAAACAGAATGAAAATACCCAAGCAACAATAGGACATATTTTTTTTCGTCAGAGTTGTCTCCTTATTTTTTCGTGCTGACTTATGTGATTTTGTTTGTTTTCCCGATGAGTGGCATCAGTATAACAAAAATATATAGCAAGCACCAATGAGCATAGAAACTTTGATTTTGAGTATTGATTTTATGTGCTTAAAAATATAGGCTTTTTTGTATACTTTTGCCTTGAGGAAGACACGGTTCTTATTATCCAGGGGAGATTCTATAGGAGTGGGGAAGAATGAAACGAATTTTATGCTTTTTTGCTGCCTCCTGTCTGGTCCTGTGGGCAGGAAATGTTCATGCTCAGATTCAGGAGGCAATCCATAGGGTGGAGCTCAGCGACGCTGCCGATGATGTGCGAGACAGCGGCGATAATCCAGGGAAGGATGTCGTTAAAGTCATATTGGACACAGACGGCACAAACCTGAATTTCACGGTGGTTCTGGCCGAGGAAGCTGTATTTTATCTCAAGGGCCATCAGGCCGGAGATGTTATCGAGGTGCTGCTGGATGTGGACTCCAATGAGTCCACTGGGGGAAAGCCGTTTTTTTACCCAAAATCGGGATTCGAATTCCAGATCGAGGTGGGAGCTTGCATCGAGTATGAGAATGGAGGGATGGCCTGTGCAGGAGGGCTGCAGGATGCCAAGGAGATCAATTACTTCTCCACCTATGCGCTGCAAAAATTTACAGAAGGCTCTGATATGGATCTGATCAGTGAGCCGTTCAACTGGAAAGACCGCGGAAAAGACATCCAGGGAAATATGATTGAGGTTACAATCCCCTATGCGGCCATGCAGCTGGCACCCGGGCAGTCCGTCAGGATCGCTGTCAAGGAGAATGACGATGCCACGTTTAAGGAAGAATATCTTCCCGAGGTGCTCCTGACCCTAAAATAGACCTCCACCCGGGAATATCCTGCCCAAAAAGCTTGTCAAATGGGTTAATCGGGGGAAAGCCTGGTGGGCGGTACTGGATTCGAACCAGTGACCCTCGGCTTGTAAGGCCGACACTCTTCCGCTGAGCTAACCGCCCGATCAGTGTTGGGAATGTGAATCTAACTTAGGGAAACATCCCTCCTTTGTCAAGGCTGCGGAGCGATTCCGATATTGACATGGGGCGGTGCATATGCTACATTTACGACGGAATTTTTTGCTTTTATGGAATGAGTCAGGCGGATCGCTGGTTCCTGCAACAGTCCAAAACGAAATCGATAAGGTTAGAGAGAGATGTTTGTTGTAATCAAAACAGGTGGAAAACAGTACAGAGCCGCGGAAGGCGATGTGCTGGCAGTTGAAAAACTTCAGGTGGAAGCGGGGAAGAAGGTCACCTTCGACGAAGTCCTGCTGTTGGTTGACAACGGCAAGGTCATGATCGGACAGCCTCACGTGGAGGATGCCGCCGTCACGGCCGTGGTGCTGGAGAACTTCAAGGACGACAAGGTCATCGTCTTCAAGAAAAAGAGGCGGAAACAGTACAAACGCAAGACGGGGCACCGCCAGCAGCTAACCCGTATCAAGATCGAGAAGATCCTGACCGGCACAGCGGCGGCTGAGACGAAGAAGGCTGCAGCGGAAAAAGCGCCAGAGGCCAAACCTGCACCGGCCAAGAAAGCTGTTCCCGCCCCCAAGAAAGAGGCTCCCGCCAAGAAGGCTGCGCCGGCTGAGAAGAAAGCCCCGGCCAAGAAGGCCGCTCCCAAGCCCAAGGCCGAGGGGGCGAAGCCAGTGAAGAAGGCCGCGCCCAAAGCCAAGCCCGCTGCCGCCTCCAAACCCAAGGCCGCGGCCAAACCCGCTGCCAAGACGACCAAGAAGGCCGGCGAGATAAAGGAGTAAGACTATGGCGCATAAGAAATCCGGTGGTAGTGCCAAGAACGGCAGGGACAGTGCCTCCAAACGGCTGGGCGTCAAGCGTCACGGCGGGCAGATCGTGAGCGCCGGGTCCATCCTGGTGCGCCAGCGTGGCACTCCCTTCAAGCCCGGCCTGAACGTGGGCAGGGGTGGGGATGATACTCTGTTCGCAAAAATATCAGGTCAGGTGGTTTTTGAAACCAAAGCCAAACGGAAAGTTGTCTCTGTACTTCCGCAGTCATAATACAATTTCCCTGGATTATTCACGGTCCGAGGTCGCCTCAGGTTCGAGGCGCTCAGGTTAGCCATGTTTGTCGACCAGACCAAGGTGTTCTTCGCTGCCGGCGGTGGCGGGAACGGCTGCCTGAGCTTCCGGCGGGAAAAGAACATCCCCCGCGGGGGTCCTGACGGAGGCCGGGGAGGTGAAGGGGGAAGCATCTTTCTGACCTCCGACAGCAGTGTCAAATCCCTGGCCTACTTCCGGTTCCATCCTCACCTCAAGGCCCGGAGGGGAGCCCATGGTGAGGGCGGCAAGCGGCAGGGGAAAAGAGGCGAAGACCTCGTTTTCCGGGTCCCGGCCGGGACCATCGTGCGGGAAATGGACACCGACCTTTTGCTGCATGATTTCACGGCCCCGGACCAGAAGCACCTGGTCGCCAAAGGAGGCATGGGAGGGCGCGGCAACGCATCCTTCGTCTCTTCAATAAACCAGGCCCCCCGGCGTGTCGAAAAGGGGAAGCCGGGCGAGGAACGCCATTGTGTCCTTGAGCTGAAGCTCATCGCGGATGTGGGACTGGTAGGATTTCCCAACGCCGGCAAGTCGACCCTGATCTCCAGGATATCTGCGGCCAAACCTGTCATCGCCGACTACCCCTTTACCACCCTCATCCCCAATCTGGGTGTGGTGGACTATGATGAGTACCGGGGTTTTGTGGTGGCGGACATCCCGGGCCTGATCGAAGGCGCCCATCTCGGACAGGGCCTGGGGATCCGCTTCCTCAGGCACGTGGAAAGGACCAAGGTCCTGGTCCACCTGGTGGACATCTCACCGTATACGCAGAGAGACCCGGTTGAGGATTATCGGGCCGTGATCAGGGAGTTGGAGGCTTTCGATCCCAGCCTGACCGAACGGCCCCAGATCCTGGTTGCCAACAAGACCGATCTCCTTGGAGAAGATACACAGCGATTGAAGAAGCTCGAGTCACTGGCCGGCCGGGAAGGCCTCCCGTTCTTTCCGGTCTCTGCCATGAAGCGGATCGGCACCAAAGAGCTGGTTCGGGCCATGGCCCTGGAATTAAATCTGGTGGATTGAAGATGAAGACCGGCGCAGCCAAACAGAGACTGGGCCTCCTGGGCGGGACCTTCAACCCCATCCACAATGGGCACGTCCAGGCCGCGCGGATCGTGAAGGACCGATGTCGGCTGGACCGGGTGCTTTTTATCCCCTCCTTCATTCCGCCGCACAAGGAAGGCCAGGATGTGGCCTCCGCTGAGCACCGGTTCGAGATGGTCCGGCTGGCGGTTGCGGGGGAGCCGGATTTTGAGGCCTCTGCAATCGAGATCGAGGCCCTCGGCACCTCTTACTCCATCCATACGCTGGACCGGATCAAGGACAGGTATCCTGAGGCGGAGGTCTTCTTCATCCTCGGGATCGATGCCTTTGTGGAGATCGCGACCTGGAAAGATTACGAAAAAGTCCTGGACCGCTGCTCATTCATCGTGATCAGCCGTCCCGGACACCGCCTGGAGGAGGCACCAAAGGTCCTTGGCGGCAGCCTTGAGGACCGCATCAGGTATCTTGCCGAAGAAGAAGATCCTGGTGCTCCCTCCCCGGGCGCAGGGCCTGCCATCTTCCTGGTGGAGATAGAAGCCCTGGACATCGCCTCCAGCGAAATCCGGAGACGTTTGCAGACCGGCTCTCCCATATCTGGAATGGCCGCCGATCCTGTGAGAGAATACATCAAGGAGCATGGACTTTACATGACAAATCAAGAGATCCTTCCCGCCGAAATCAAGCTCTGTGTCGAAGCGGCCGAGAACAAGAAAGCCGAGGACATCCTGGTCATCGACCTGAGAGGCATTTCCTCGTTCACGGATTATTTTGTCGTCATGCACGGCAACTCGAACAAGCAGAACCAGGCGATCTTCGAAGGCCTCGATTACGCACTGAAGCAGCAGGAGATACGTCCCCTGAGCGTGGAGGGCAAGCGGCACGCCGAATGGATCCTCATGGATTACGGCAGTTTTATAGTCCATATATTTTCCCCCACGGCCCGGGCCTACTATGCTCTGGAAAAGCTCTGGGGGGATGGGGTGAAGCACACGTTCTAAAAATATCTGGAATATGTGTTGACATTTCATCCATTTGCCATTATTTTTCTACGGACAAATCAGTTGTGATGAGACATTTGTTGGGGGAGAGGTAACAAGCACGCATGCAGCTTAAGGTTTTGTGGCCGGGGAAAACTCACAGCGAACCCCTGAGGGAAATCCAGGCCCATTACTTGAAACGGATCAATACGCTCGAACGCTGTTCGCTTTTCGAGACCAGGGAGGCCCGAGGCATTCCGGAGAGCCAGGAAGAAAAAGTCAAGGAAACTGAGGCCGCGGGGCTTGAAAAATACTTCAAAGATGATTATATTGTGTGTCTTTTTGATAAAGGACGTGAGATGAATTCCGATCAGTTCGCCGTCTTCTTAGATAGGACGGCCATGAACCAACCCCATGCGATCACTTTTGTGGTGGGGGGATTCCTGGGCCTGGCGGACAGGCTTCTGCAGAAGGCCGACATGCAGCTGTCTTTGTCGCGCATGACCTTTTCGCACGAACTGACCCGTGTCGTTCTGCTGGAGCAGATCTACCGGGCCCTCATGATCATGAAGGGACGCAACTACGCGAAATAGAAGGGGGATGTATTGAACAAGAGAGAAAAAGACCGCTACCGAAAGATGCTGACGGAAAAGAAGACGGATATCATCAACCACATGAGCGGTATCTATAACGAAAGCCGCGAGATCGAGACGGGCATAGCCCAGGACCTCGGCGACAAGGCGGAGCGCTCCTATACCAAGGAGTTCCTGCTGAGCCTTTCGAATGCGGATAGAGAGCGGCTGGGAAAGATCGATCAGGCTTTGAAACGACTGGAAACCCCGGAATACGGAATGTGTGAGGACTGCGGGGAGAGCATCGGGAAGAAGAGGATGGACGTGATTCCCTGGACACCGCATTGCATCGTTTGTCAGGAAAAAGAAGAACAGGGCTCGTAAAACTTCTCGAGCTGGTCCTTTTCCCTTCGTTCTGTCAGATCTGTTCGGTCCTGCTCGAGAGGCCGAGCGAGCGGCTCGTCTGCCTGGACTGCTGGGATAACCTCAAGCCCCTTCTTGCGGCCCACTGCGTCTGCTGCGGCCGGTTCTTTGATGGGACCGTGGATTCCCATGTGTGTTCGGCCTGCGTTGAATCGCCTCCCTCCTTCATCCGCCATCGCTCGGTCTGTCGATACCGGGGCGTGGCCAAGGAGCTTATCCTGCTGTACAAGTACCGGAGGCTGCGGGCCCTGGGCCCGGATCTGGCCCGCTTCCTGTATGCCGGCTTGAATGAAGAGGCCGGCCTCTGGTGGGGCGCGGAGGTGCTGATCCCGGTCCCGCTCCATCCGCGCCGGCAGAAACAGCGGGGCTTTAACCAGTCAGAGCTCCTGGCCAGCGAGCTCTCCAACCTCACGGGGATCTCAATGCATGCCGGCCTGCTCAAGAAGCGCAGGGATGCCCTGCCTCAGACCTCGCTCACCGGCGAATCCCGCAGGGACAACCTCTTGGGGGCCTATTACGTAAAAAACCGGCGGGATCTTTCGGACAAGGTTGTCATCCTGGTGGACGATGTGTTTACCACCGGCTCCACTCTCCAGGAGTGCAGCCGCACGCTCCTCGAGGCGGGGGCCAGGGAGGTGCGTGCGGTATCCATCGCACAGGCGTGAGTACCTGGGCAGGAGGGTGCAAATAAAAACGCCCCCGGTGTACGACACCGGAGGCGTCTTCTTCTCTCCGACTTACTTCTTGACCTTCTTTTCGACCGGCTTCTCCTTCTTCTCAGGCTTAACGACCTTCACTGAGCGGGGCTTGGATTCAAGTTTTTTGGGTATGAAGACCTTCAATACCCCGTGCTCGTGCTCTGCCTTGATCTTGTCCTGATCCACATAGTTGGGGAGAGTGAAGGAACGGTAGAACGATCCGTACGATCTCTCGATCCTGTGATAGTTTTCTTCCTGTGTTTCTTTTTCCAGTTGGCGCTCGCCCTTGAGTGTTAGTGTGTTGTCATCCAACTTGATCTCAATGTCCTTGTCCTCGATCCCGGGGAGCTCTGCCGTCAACACGATCTCGTTTTCTGTCTCGAAGATATCCACGGACGGAGACCAGGTGCTCGAAACCAGATCTTTCTCCTCTCTCTGCCCGACTACGGCATCCTCGAAAAGACGGTTCATTTTTTCACGTAAAGTTACCATTTCTCTGAATGGCTCCCAACGAATTATTGCCATTGTATCTCCTCCTTATATATGAGTACGATAACAATATAATACTTGAGTGTCAACATGTCAAGTATTCTGCCAAGGTTTTTTCCCTTGCACTCTATGTGCCGGGATTATTTGTGTCTGTTTTTTCGGGAAAGGCCCTCAACCAGCAGGGTCACCTCCCCCCGGACAGTCCTTCCCTGCAGCCTCTCCAGGAGCTCATCGGGCATCCCCCGCATGAATTCTTCGTGGAGTTTGGTCAGCTCCCGGGCCATCACGACCCGGCGGCTGCCCAGCTCCTCCAGCAAAGACTCCAGGAAGGAGCTCAGGCGCCGGGCCGGAAGATAAAAAACCAGCGTCGCCGTTTCATCCCTCAAGGACCGGAGGATCGTGCGGGTGGCCTGCGCTTTGGGGGGCGGAAAGCCGAGGAAGAGGACACGGTGGGTGGGGAGTCCGGCCGCACACAGGGCCGCGGTCAGTGCGGAGGCTCCGGGTATGGGAACGATCTCGATGTCTTCCTCCAGCGCCCTCTGGATAAGCGGATACCCTGGATCCGAGATGCCCGGCGTGCCTGCGTCTGATACCAGGGCAACGTCCTGCCCCTGTTTGAGAAGCTCGAGGATGCTCCTGCTCTGGTGCTTTTCTCGAGGCTGGAAGTAACTCATCAGGCGCTTTTTCAAGTCATAGTGGTTGAGGAGCTTCCGAGTCTGGCGGGTGTCCTCACAGGCGATGACATCGACTTCCTGCAGCGTCTTCAGTGCTCTGAAGGTCAGGTCTTCCAGGTTGCCGATCGGCGTGGCCACGACGTAAAGCCGGCCCCTCGCGGCTGTCGAGGGGAGTTGTGCCTGCATGGATCACTTGTCCCAATCATAGGGATAGAGGAAGTCGTGTCCGACGGTACGCTCCGAGATTTTAGCGATGGGCGGCATGCGGCGCTTGAACTCCGAACCCTTGATCAGGTGGATCAGCCTGTCCACCTTGGCTTCCTCGAAACCCCGGTGGATGAGCTCTCGCCTCGGGATCCGCTTGTCGATCATGTGGTAGAGGATCTCATCGATCTCTGTGTAGCTGAGTCCCAGTTCCTGCTCATCGGTCTGTCCCTCCCACAGCCCGGCTGATGGGGCTTTGTTCAAGACCCGGTCCGGGACCCCCAGATGCCCGCCCAGGACGCGCACCTGCGTCTTGTACAGGTCGCCCATGGGATTGATGGCGCAGGCCATGTCGCCGTGCAGGGTCCCGTATCCCAGCAGAAGCTCGGTCTTGTTGCTGGTCCCGATGATCAGGGCTTTCTCTCGTTCAGAGAAGTCGTACAGGATGGACATCCTTTCCCGGGCCATCTTGTTTCCCTTGAGCACGCGGTTCTCGGTGGAGTAGCGGGTGTAGTAGGCGTCGACCGAATGAGAGATGTCGATGCGTTTCGTTTTTATTCCCAGGGCCGTGGCCACGGACTCCGCATCGTCGACATCCCGTTGAAAAGTGTCGCCATAAGGCAGGATCATACCGATCACATGCTCCGGACCCAGGGCTCGGGCTCCGAGAAAGGCGGCCACCGCCGAATCGATCCCGCCTGATAGGCCCAGGATCCCGTTCTCGTACCCGAACCTGGACAGCTCTGTACGAATGAAACGCGTGAGGAGCTTCTCCACGAACGAAGTGTTAATCTTCATAGCGGCTCACGATGCGTTTCAATGCTTCCAGGACGATCTCCGGCTTGTTGTCCCGGCGGTAGGGCAGCTTCTTCCGTGCGGTGCGAATGAAATCCAGGTCGATGTCCTGTATCAGCAGTTCTTCGTCGGTGTAGGAAGCCTGCGCCAGCAGTTCTCCCATAGGGCTGAAGATGAAGGATCCACCCGCGAAGGCCTTGCCGTCCTCGAATCCCACCCGGTTGCAGTAGATGACATAGGCGGTTGAGAACCGGGAGATGGTCTCGCCCATGAGCTCCCACATGTGGCTGGTGGCATAGGTGTCGTCCTCGGAAAACCCACGCCCGGGAGCGGCGCTGAGCACGATGATCATGTCCGCTCCTCCGGCGAAGTGCAGATAACAGGCCCCGTAGTGAAGGAAATCGTAACAGATCATCATCCCCGTGCGGACAAAAGGTGTGTCGAACGCGTGGAAGTTCCGGCCTTGAGCGAAAAACTTGGCCTCCTCGAACATGCCGTAGTTGGGCAGGTAGACCTTGCGGTGGACGCGCAGTATTTCCCCCTTCGCAAAATATGCCGCAGAGTTGTAGGCCAATCCGTTGTCTTTTTCCTCAACAAACCCCAAGACGAGGGCCAGCTCCCGGCTCATGAGCCGGAATTCATTCATCATGGGATCCGTTTCGACCTGAAGGGCCACGTCCTGGGTCAGGTCCTTCAGTGTGTAGCCGGTCAGGCTCAACTCTGGGAAGATCAAGAGGTCCACGCCGGCTGATTTTGCCTGGTCGATCAGCTCCTTGTGCCGCTGGAAGTTTTTATCCAGGTTTCCCAGGTGGGGCGTTGTCTGGGCCAGTGCGACTTTCATGTGTGGAAAATTATCACATTCCCCTTTTCTTTTCAATGCGGTCATCTCCGACTAATCCTATCTGGAGCATTCATAAAAAATGTCAGCCAATTCTGTGACCAGGTGTATAAAGAATTGATATTATGAGCGACATCCGATATAAATAGAGAGGCGGCACAAAGGACAATGGAGCATATCGGCCTTTATCTCAAAGATATCTACCTGGGACAGAAGGTAGGGCAGCTGTATTTCCAGCAGGGAAACACGAGGAAACATCTCTACTTTCAAAACGGAAACCTGGTCTATGCCAGGACCAATCTACCCTCAGAGCTGATCGGAGAAGTGCTTTTCCGCATGGGCAAGATATCCGTCGATCTTTATGGAAGGATCGACGAGTTCATCATGCCGAAAAGGACCATCGGGGAGGTCCTGGTTTCCGGGGGGCACATCACACAGGAGAACCTGGTCGAGGGGCTCATGTACCAGTTCCGGGAGGTCACCCTTAACCTGTTCTCGATTTTTGGAGCGAGCCTTAAGTTCCGAGAAGGTTCCCTCTTCGAAGGGGAGACGTTCGATGTCAAGATCCCTGCCCCGACCCTCGTAGAAGAGGGGATCCGGCGCATGAAGTTTGATCCCAACCTCAAAGCTTTTCTCGAGAGCCGGACACCGGAACTGCACGACAAAACATTCTCTCTACAGCTGACGGAAGACGAGAAGGAAGTGTATGGGGCCGTCGACGGAGAGCGAACCTCGGACGGCATTCTCGAGCATGGACGGTTCAGTCGGGACAATTTCTGGAAGAGCCTGTATCTCTTCTACTGCCTGAATCTGATCGATCTGAAGGGGGAGGTGCGGTCCTGGACCCAGGCGTCGGCGCCGCAGGGGGAAGACCCCAAGGCCGAGAAGAACAATGCGCTGCTCCAGGAAGCCCTGGCGATGAGCGATCGGCTGCCGGATCTGGATTACTATCAGATCCTGGAGGTGGGGCTCGATGCCGACCCCGCCGTGATAAAAAAATCCTACTTCCAGCTGGCGCGTAAATATCACCCCGATCTTTTTGACAGGGAATTGAAGCCCGAGCTCAAAGAAAAGATCGATGAGGTTTTCGACTCCATCACCAAGGCCTACCACACGCTGAGTGATGAGCAGGCGAAAAAGGAATACGACGAACAGAAATCAAAGCCCGCTCCCAAGGCCGGGGACGCCAGGGACGCGGATAAACGTGCGGAGATCAAGTTCCGCCAGGGAAAGACACTCTTCGACCAGACCCGCTTCGACGAGGCCCTTGTCTTTCTACAGGAGGCGGTCCGCCTGGATGCCGACAAGAGCCGCTACTATCTTCTCCTGGCCATGACTCAGGCAAGGCTCCCGCATTACCGAAAGAAATCGGTCGACAATTTTCAGAAAGCCATCAACCTTGAGCCCTGGAGCCCGGATGCATACACCGGACTGGGGGCGATGTACAGGAAGGAAGAAATGCCTGTCATGGCCCGCAAGTATCTCAAGAAGGCCCTTCAGGTGGATGCCGACAACCGTGCTGCCTTGAAGGAGTTGGCCGAGCTGGAGGGCGGGGACGAGAAGAAGGGGCTCAAGGGCCTTCTGTCGTTTGACGCCAAAGACCTGAAGAAACTGCTAAAAGGGAATTTTTTCAAGAAGAAGTGAGGGGATTCACCCTGATATAAGCTCCAGGAATTCTTCTTCTGAAAGCATGTTGATGCCGAGCTCCTGAGCCTTACGGAGTTTCGTACCCGGATCCGAACCCGCCAACAGATAATCGGTTTTCGAACTGACCGATGTCGTGACCTTGCCCCCGAGGCTCTCGATCCGGGCCTTGGCCTGCTCCCGGGGCATGTTTTGGAGGGTACCTGTAAGGACGAATGTCTTCCCCTGCAGCAGCCACTCTTCGGTTCCCGGGGCTTCCCGGACCGCTAGGTTCAAGCCGGCCGCGCGCAGTTTCTCGATGAGAGCCAGGTTTTTGGGTTCCTGAAAGAAAAACACCACGCTTTCTCCCACCTTGGGGCCCACATCGTCGATCTCTTCGAGTTCTTCCTGTGTGGCACGGGACAGAGCCTCCATCGACCGGAAGTGTCCGGCCAGGATCTGTGCGGTCCTCTCCCCCACGTATCGGATGCCCAGGGCGTAGATCAGCCGGGACAGGTCGTTGTGCCGCGATTTTTCGATCTCGTCCAGCAGGTTCTGCGAACTCTTTTGTCCCATCCGTTCCAGCTGTTCCAGCTCCTGCTGCTCGAGACGATACAGGTCCGGGATCTCATGAACCTGACCGGAATCGAGCAGCAGCTCCACGAGCGCCTCTCCCAGGCCTTCGATGTTCATGGCCCGGCGGGAGACGAAATGCAGGATGGATTCCCGGACGACCGCCGGACAGGATGGATTGACACAGCGGGCCACGACCTCGTTTTCAGGTCGGAAGGTTTTGGTCCCGCAGACCGGACATGCGGAGGGGAACTTGAATGCCTTCTCCTTCCCGCTGCGTTTGTCCTTCATGACCGATACCACTCTGGGAATGACGTCGCCGCTGCGTTCGATCAAGACCGTGTCCCCAATACGGATATCCTTGCGGAGGATCTCATCTTCGTTGTGGAGGGTGGAGCGGCTGATGGTGGTGCCGGAAAGCTTCACCGGTTCCAGGGCGGCGACAGGGGTAAGCGCGCCGGTCCGCCCCACCTGGATCAGGATGTCGTTTATCCGGGTAGTCGCCTGGCGTGCAGGGAATTTTAGGGAAATGGCCCAGCGCGGGAACTTGCTGGTCCGCCCCAGCCGGCGCTGCTGATCGGCAGAATTGACCTTGATCACGATCCCGTCCACGTCGTATTCCAGAAGGTCGCGTTCTTCGATCAGGCTGCGGTAGAGGCCGGTCACCTCCTCCAGGTCCCGGCACGGTTGGGAGCGGGGATTTGTCTTGAAACCCAGGTCATGGAGTTTCTGGAGGCTTTCCCATTGGCTCTCAGACTCTTCGCCGTCGATGAACAGAGTGTACAGGAAGGCATCCAGTTTGCGTGCCGCGACAACTTGGGGATCCAGCATGCGGATGGACCCTGCGGCGGCGTTTCGTGGGTTGGCGAACAAGGGCTCGCCGTTCGCCTCCCGCTCCCGGTTCAGGGCCTGAAAAGATGGAAAGGGCAGGAAAATCTCGCCGCGGACTTCCACCTCTCCTGTCAAATCGATGGACAGGGGGAGGCTCCTTATGGTCCTGACGTTTGAAGTGACGTCGTCACCCCGCACCCCGTCTCCCCGCGTTACGGCCTGTGCCAGGCTCCCCTCCCTGTAGATGACAGAGATGCCCAGGCCGTCGATCTTAAGCTCCACGACATATTCCAGGTCTTCATCCGGAATGGTCTTCCGGATCCGCTCCTCGAAATCTTTCAGCTCTTCCGGGCTGAAGCAGTTGTCCAGGCTGAGCATGGGGATGCGGTGCTCCACGCCGGCGAAACCTTCGTGAGGCTGTTCCCCCACGCGCTGAGTCGGTGAATCGGGGGTTATGAGATCCGGGTACCTGGCCTCAAGAGCTTCCAGTTCCTTGACCAGATAATCGAATTCGCTGTCCGAGATCTGGGGGTCATTGTCCCGGTAATATTTGGTATCGTGAAATACGATCTTTCCCCTCAGGATGCGGATCTGCTCTGCCGCCAGGTCCCGCTCCCGGTTATCGCTCACGTTTCCTTCCTTTTTTTACCCCGATGATATAAAAACCCCGGCAAAACTGCAACGACTTCCTGGGGGACGTTCCCTGAGTGAAATCCTGAGGAATGCTCCCCCCAAAAAAAAAGCCGGCCCATCGCCCGGGGCGACGAATGCCGGCTTTGTATTGTCTCGGGGATCGTGTCTACTTCACTCCAAGCTTCTGTTTGGTCTGTTCGACCATCTGGGTGAATTTCCCCAGTTCAGCCTGCTGCTCGGCTTGGAGTTTCTCGACAGCCTTCTGCTCGATCTCGATCAGGCCCAGCAGGGAATCCATCTCGCTTTTTTCCGCTGTCGAGAGGTCTTCCACATCCTTTTCACCGAACTTGTCGTTGTATTCTTTGGTCAGTGCCTCCAGGTCAGGCATCCTGGCCTGGATCGCCTGCACCTTCCGGTTGTAACCCGGATTGTGGTGGAAGTAGAGCCCCTCGGCCAACTTCATTGCACTTTCCGAGTTGGCCTGGGAAAGGAAGCTCGCGTCCAGGAGGTACTGGATGGTTTCCTGGGCCACGGCGGCGCTGCTCTGAGCCTGAGGCGCCATCAGGATACCGATGTTGTAGGCGACCTCGCCTGTCTTCCGTTTCTCGTAGGACTGCTTGTAGTATTTTAGAGCCTCGGGCTTCTTGCCGGCGCGGTGGAGGGTTTTGGCATACAGGGTGATGCTCCCGAAATCTCCCAGGGCGGGGACCGCCAGCTGGAAGGCCTTTTCCGCGTTGGCATAGTCCTTCTTGTCAAACAGGGATTTGCCCATCTGGGCCACAGACGTGGCGATCTCTTTGGTCTTGAGGATATTATAGCATTTCAGGTAGGCGTCCAAGGCACTCTTGGGGTTGTTTTCCTTTTTATATGCTTCGGCCTGGATGAGGTGTCCGGCCCCGATGAACCGGTCCCAGAGCTGGCCCTGGCCTTCCTGTTCCTTCTTCCCCTTGGCGGCCGTGGACGTCTGGATCAGCTGGTTACCGTAATTCCGGGCTTTGGAAGGATCCTGCTGCAGATACACGGAGGCGATGGTGGCCAGAACCTGGGCTTTGGTGCTGTCGTCCAATCCCCCGATCGACATGGCCTTTTCCCCGTATTGGATGGTGTCGGCCGCGGTCTTGCCGGTGTATTGGGCCGTGCAGATGGTGGCGTTGGCGAAGTTTTCATACTGATGGCCTGTGCCGCCGTATTTGTTGAGCCACTCCTTCAACAGCTTGACCCGCTGGGCCATCTCGTTGGTGGTCATGGCTTTGATGTATTCGTCGTTAGCCGGATCCTGTGCCAACAGGGGCGAGTAGGCGAACAGCACTAGTGCGATCGCGATGAGGGCTGTCTTTTTCATTTCTGGCCTCTCCTTAAAATATTTTATAGTCTCTCAAAATAGCGTCATGCCGGAAAAATGTCAACGCGGATTTGAACCGAGACTACGATAGCATCAACAAGACTCTATGATAGCAAAAACCGTGCCAAATATCCAGCCCGGCAGCGCCTTCCGGTCCTTCAAAAATCCTTGAACCAGAAGGCTTTATGGTTTCCGTCAATTGGTATACAATGCCTGTATGGCCGCCGCCGATCTTGTAGAAGAATTCCTGATAGAGGTGGGCAGGCCCCTGAGTGAGGGGGTGAGCCTGGCCTCCTTCTCGCATTTTCAGATCGGAGGGGATGCGGACTATTTCTTCGAGGCGGTCACCGAGGAAGAGCTTAAGGGCGCGCTATCTGTCGCTCGGAAGCGCGGCCTGCGTCATCGCGTGATCGGGGGGGGGTACAACCTGCTCTTCGACGATCGGGGCTACCGGGGCCTGATCCTGCGCAATGCGGTCTCCGGGATCCGTCTGCAGGGCCCCTCGTACATCCATGCCGCATCCGGGGCCACCCTGGCCGACCTGATGACGTTCTGCCTGGATCAGGAATTGGGGGGACTGGAGTTTCTGGTCGGTATCCCCGGCACTTTGGGAGGAGCTGTTTACGGGAACGCGGGGGCTTTCGATCAGGACATCGGCCAGGTCCTGCGGGAGGCGCGGATCTTCACCCTCTCGGGAGAGGTCGTCCGGGTCGAAGCGGATTTTTTCGCGTTTTCCTACCGGCACAGCACCTTGAAAAAAGGCGGCCCCATCCTGCTGGAAGCCGTGTTGGAGGGATACCCCCGGGACCGGGCCCATATTCAGGAGCTGCTGTCCGGATACAGGAAAAAACGCGAGAACCGGCATCCTCCCCGGGAGGTCGCCTGTGCCGGGAGCTACTTTAAAAATCCTGTGCTGCCTTCGGGCGAAAAGGTCCCGGCCGCATTCCTGCTGGATCAGATCGGTGCCAAGGAAATGACGGTGGGTGGCGCCGCCGTCTTTTCGGGGCACGCCAACTTCATCATCAATCAAGACAGGGCGAACTCGGAACAGGTCCGGGAGCTGGCTTCCCGGCTGAAGGCCCGGGTTAAAGACCGGTTTGCTGTAGACCTCGAAGAGGAGGTCATTTTCCTTCCAGCAGAGCCTTGAGCCGGTCGTAGGTCCCGCGGTCGACAGTTTTTTCCGTCAGGGCCAGTTCCAGCGCCGCGATACTCATCTCCCGGTACACGTGCAGCGTTCCCGGAAATTCGCTGAGCGCTTCCATATGGAGCCTGATAGATATTTCATCACCGCGCGCCAGGGGCCCGGTCAGGGCCCCGCCGGCGTCAAATTTCTTTACGTTCTGTAAAGTTCCTTGCACCAGGGGCAGGAGCGCTTCAAGCCTGTCGTCCTGCGGGATCCCGGTCCTCCGGAGCAGTGAGCCCGCATGGTGGAGGAGGGGAACGAGGAGGTTGGAGGCCACGCTGCAGGCGGCGTGATAGAGAGGCTTGTCCTCGGCCGCCAGGGTGAAGGGCCGGCTGCCCAGGCCCTCGGCTATCGCCCGCGCCTTTTTCCGCGCACTCGGGTCTCCCTCAAGACCCATGAAGATCCCTGAGAAAGATCCCGGCTCCGCTTTTTTGCTGGCGAAGGACTGCATGGGGTGAAGAGAAGCACAGAGCGCCCCTCCCTGCGCCAGGGGTTTCAGGGCAAGGGAGGAGAGCAGCCCGCTGCAGTGCAGGCAGGTGACTCCCGTCCAGTCCCGGCCGCCGGAGGACAGTTCTTCGGCAACCTGAGGGATGGTGTCGTCCGGTACGGTGAGGAAAACCATGCTGCTCCCCTCGGCCGCCGCCTTGTTATCGGTCAGGGGTGTGCCCTCGCCGATGATGCGGGAACTCTCCTCTGCCGAGAGCCGCGTACGACAGGAAAGGGCCCGGATCCGGTAGCCGATGCGGCTCAGGGCCGCACCCAGGGCCGTTCCCATCCTGCCTGCTCCAATGATAGATACGGTCGTCATTTTTTTGTGTCGAAGACTTCACCCCACTGCCGGACTTCAAGGGCGCTCGGGGTCTCGTCGTTTTTTTCGAGTTCCGCCTCCTTGCGGTGCTCCCGCAGGGCGGCCTTCAGCTCCCGGTGGAACTCGGCACAAGTGATGCTCTTGGCACCGTGTTTGCGTGCGAAATTGCGGACCTCCCGGTCTGAGCTCACCACAAAGAAGCGCCGCAGGTCTGTTTGTTTTTCAATTATCTCCTCGATGCGGCTGTCCGCACTCGTGCCGGGCTCCGGATGGATGATCGAGAGCGGGATTCCGGAATGGTGGTCCGAATCAAGCCCGGCCTGGGGAGGACCGTCGAACACCAGGATCAGCCGGGTGTTTTTAACCTTCTGGAACCGCCGCAGCCGGGACACAAGGACAGAGCGGCTCTCCCAGTCTCCCAGGTTGAGGTCCGGGATGTGCCCGATCAGGTTATTGCCGTCGATGAGGTAAGGCATTATGCTGCCGGCGTGAGATTCCGGGTCGGCGCGCTCAAGAACTCACTCGGGGGATCAAAAGGAATAGGGTTCGCCGGGTTTGAGAATGATCACTTCCGCCGTGTCGCCGACCTTGGCCTTGAAGGCCTCCGGGTCCGCTGCCACGAGCGGGAAGGTATCATAGTGAACGGGGATGACTTTCCTGGTCCCGCAGAACTCGACGGCCTTGGCAGCAGAATTGATCCCCATGGTGTAGCGGTCTCCGATAGGGATAAAACTCAGGTCGGGATCGAAGAACTCCTTCACCAGTTTCATGTCATAGGTCAGTCCTGTGTCTCCCGCGTGATAGATGGTCTTGCCGTCCATCTGGATAACGACACCCGTGGGATCACCCTTATCGGCGGAATGCAGGGCCGTTACCATATGGATCAGGACCCCCTTGGATTCGACACTCCCTCCGATATTCATCCCCTCTGCCGGGATGCCCTCGGCCTCGGCCATGACCGCGATCTCATGGATGCTGACGAGCGTCGCACCGGTCTTTTTGCAGATAGGGAAGGCGTCCCCCAGATGATCGCCGTGGTCATGCGTGACGACGACCAGGTCCGCCTGTGTGATAGAATCCGGGCCGCAGCAGGCGGCAGGGTTCCCGGTGAGGAAGGGATCGATGTATATGGTTTTCGATCCCTGGATCTTGACCGCAGAATGCCCTAACCAGATGACTTCCATGCTCATCTCCTCCTTTAATAGGTAGTATCCCTATTATATGGGCTCGTTCCGTTTTTCACAATCCCACGGGGAGCAAAGCAATCTACCCGGTCTTACCCGGGAGGCCAGCTCATCCGCCTCCCCCCCAGCAGGTGGAAATGGATGTGAAACACGGCCTGTCCCGAGTCTCTGCCTGTGTTAAGAACGATGCGGAAGCCGCTGTCATCGAGGCCCGCTTCCTGAGCCAGCTCTCGGGCTTTGAGCAGGATGTGTCCGAGCAGGTCATTTTTCGTCCCGGGCACCTCCTTCAGGGAAGCAAAGTGATCCTTGGGGATGATCAAGATATGGGTGGGCGCCTGGGGATTGATGTCCTCGAAGGCGAAGATGGTGTCGTCCTCGTAAACCTTTTTGGAGGGGATCTCTCCCCCGGCGATCTTGCAGAAGAGGCAGTCAGACATGGCGCATCTCCTTCTTTTATTCGCGGAAGCGCTCGATATGGGCTCCCAGGGCATTCAGTTTCTCTTCGATCTTTTCGTAGCCTCTGTCCAGGTGGTAGGCATCGTTGATGATGGTCTCGCCGCTCGCGATAAGCCCGGCCAGCACCAGAGAGGCCGACGCCCTCAGGTCGGTGGCCGTGGTCTCCGCCCCGGACAGGGGGGTTTGGCCCCGCACGATGGCCTTGTCTCCCGAGACATCGATCATTGCGCCCAGACGCAGGAGTTCGTTGATGTGGGAGAAGCGGCGGTCGAAGATGGTCTCGGTGATGATGGAGGTCCCCTCGGCCTGGGTCATGAGGACCGTGAACTGCGCCTGCATGTCGGTGGGGAATCCCGGATAGGGGGAGGTGGTGATATCCTGAGGCTTGATGTTGGAACAGCCTTTGACCTTGAGGGAGCTGTTGCTGAGCCTCTCGATCTCGACTCCCGAGCTGGTCATTCTTTCGATCAGGGTCGTGATGTGATCGGGACGCACGTGTGTGAGCACGATCTCGTCCCCGGCCAGCGCTCCGGCGATCAGGAAGGTCCCGGCCTCGATGCGGTCCGGGATGATCTGGTGAGTCGCCCCGCCCAGCTCGCTCACGCCGTTGATGCGCATGGTCTCTTCCCCGATGCCGTCGATCCTGGCCCCCATCTTGACCAGAAGCTTGCAGAGCGCCGAGACCTCGGGTTCCGCCGCGCAGTTCTTCAGTACGGTTTCGCCCTTCGCCAGGGCCGCGGCCATGACCATGTTCTCCGTCCCGCCCACGGTCTTCCTCTCGAAAGTGATCGATGTTCCGGTCAGCTGTTTGGCCTCGGCCTGGATGTAGCCGTGTTCCAGCTTGATCCTGGCCCCCAGGTGCTCGAAGCCGCCGATATGCAGGTCCGTGGGGCGTGATCCGATCGCGCATCCCCCGGGCAGGGCCACGATCGCCTTGCCGTACCGGGCCAGCAGCGGTCCCAGCACCAGGATGGAGGCCCGCATGGCGCGCACCAATTTGTATGAGGCTTCGGGCGAGTTGATGGTCCTGACCTGCACGGACAGGGAATTCTTCCGTATGTTGTATTCGGCGCCCAGGTCCTTGAGCAGGGTCAGCATGGTGAACACGTCGGTCACCAGGGGTATATTCCGGAGCCGGATCTTTTCCTGGGTGAGCAGGGAGGCAGCCAGCGCCGGCAGTACGGCGTTCTTGGCGCCGCTGACGCGGACTTTTCCTTTCAATTTGATTGCGGGATTGCCGAAGATCCTGATCTTTTCCATGGCTGTTTAGAGGGCGTTCAAGGCCTGTTCGAGGTCGGCGATGACGTCTGCGGGATTTTCGCCTCCCACGCAGAGCCGGATCAGCTGAGGCGGGACATCCGCCTTTTCCCGAGCCTCCTGGCCCTGCTGCTGGTGGGTCGAGATGGCCGGTATGGTGGCGACACTCTTGATGCGGCCGAGATCGGTTGCGCGGTAGATCATCTTGAAGCTGTCGAAGACCCGGCGCGCGTTCTCGGGCGGCCCGTCCACACGGAAGCTCATGAGATGGCCGTAGCGATTGACCTCGATCCCGGCCCCGTCGTCCGAATCCACGAGCTTCATGTAGCGCTTGGCCAGCTGATGCAGCGGAAAACTCGGCAGCCCCAGGTAGTCGACCTGATAGACCCTGGGATGAGTCTCCAAATACTCTGCCACCACTTGGGTGTTGCTGCTGAACATGTCCATGCGGGAGCGCAGGGTGCGCAGGTCGTTGAGCGCGTACATGGCGTTGGTCGGGGCCGAGGCCGGCCCGTTGTCGCGGTAGGGGAGGAACTTCACGTACTCCGCGAAGCTGTCCTTGAACAGAGGGTGGTCGTTCTTGATCTTGGTGACGATGGGCTTGCGGCTGATGAGCGCCCCTCCGATGGCCATGCCGGAGGAAGTGATGGTCTTGGTCATGGAATGCACAACGATGTCCGCACCGTGGGCGATGGGGCGCAGGAGGGCCGGTGTGGCGCAGGTGGCGTCGAATATGAAGGGGATCTCCCAGGAATGGGCCAGCTCGGCCAGGGCTTCGACATCGCAGAAGGACTGCTGGGGGTTGCTGGGGGCCTCCACATACAGGAAGCGCGTGTTCTCGTCGATCCTGGACCTCCACTCCTCGATGTCTTCCGGGTGGAGGATCCAGCGCACCTCGACGCCCCGCTCTTCCATCTTCCGTATGGCGAACTGCTGAAAGGTCCCGCCGTAGACCTGGACTCCGGAGACGAAGTTCATGGTTTCCGGTCCCTCTTTCTGTTTGACCAGAAAAGGGTCTACGGCCGACATGATGGCCCCCATGCCCGAGGCGGTTACCACACACGAGGTTTCGACGCCTGCGCGGTAGCCCTCCAGGAGTGCCATGGTCCACTCCAGATAATAAGTGGTAGGATTGGCGATCCGGGTGTAGCACCAGGTGGGGATGAGGTATGCCAGGGCCGCCTCCAACTCATCGGCGTCTCGGTAGGCTTGAGAGGCGGAGAGATATACGGGTTCGATCAGGGCTCCCTGGTTGAGGTTGAGCGCCTCTTCCACTGAGTAGAGGCCGTGGACAGCCAGCGTGTCGAACTTGTACTTTTTTACCCTCTTCAGCAAGGCCTCCCGTTCGGCCAGCAGCTTTTTGCCTTCTTCGATGTATTTCATGACTCCAGGGCTGAATTGGGGCGTATCTGACATGGCTCCTCCCGATGTTGATTAGATGCCGTTTCATTATATGCCATCACGTGTCATCCGTTCAAATGTTTCGTTACTTTCCGGCTCCTGCCGGGGCCTCTGTGCGGTTTCTTTTTCCTCCCGGAGTGGACAAGGCTGGGATTTGGACTTATAATATCTATACGAGTTCTTCGTACTAAATCCAGCTACCCGGGAGGATTACATGCGTTTACTTTTCATAGGTTTCGGAACGGTCGGTCAGGGACTTGCGGAACTGCTGGTAGAAAAAGAACACACTCTTAAAGAGACATATGGGATCGATTTCTCCATCGTCGGTATCTCGGACATGCTGAAAGGCAGCCTGGTGAACACCGGCGGCATCGACCCGGCCGCCGCGCTGGAGAAGGTTCGCTCGGGCGAGAAGCTCTCGGAGCTGCCGGGTGAGGAGTTCGCCGGAGACGCCCTGGAGATGATCCAGGCCGTTGATGCCGATGTTTTGCTGGAAGCCACCTACACGGACATAAAGACCGGGGAACCGGCCACGTCCCACATCCGGAAGGCCCTGGAGCGGGGCATGCATGTGGTGACATCCAACAAAGGACCTACCGCGCTCCATTACCAGGAGCTGGCCCTGCTCGCGCGGGAAAAGGGTGTCCGTTTCCTTTTTGAAGGCACGGTGATGAGCGGAACCCCGCTCCTGAACCTGCTACGCGAGACACTCGCCGGCAGCGAAGTGCTGGAGCTCAAGGGGATCCTCAATGGGACCACCAACTATATACTGACCCGGATGGAGGAAGGACTCTCATACGATGACGCACTCAAAAAAGCCCAGGAGCTAGGCTATGCCGAAGCCGTTCCCGATGCGGACGTCCTGGGCTGGGATGCCCTGGCCAAGGTCACCATCCTTGCGAAAGTCATGTACGATGCCAAAGGCGATCCTTTTGATTTCCCGTGCGAGGGGATCACAAAAATAAGCTCATCCGACATCATGGAAGCCAAGGAACGCGGGATGCGCTTCAAGCTGATCGGGAAGGTCTGGAAGGAAGGGAACCTGGTGAAGGCGGCCGTTGCTCCGGAAGAGGTCGAGCTGGGCCATCCCCTGGCCGGTGTCATGGGCGCCACCAACGCGGTGACCGTGACCACCGACACTCTTGGGGACGTCACCATCGTCGGGCCCGGTGCCGGCCGGCGCGAGACGGGCTTCAGCCTGCTCGTCGACCTGATCAAGATCGCCCGCAAAGACTAAAAAAAAATAAAGGGGATAAAAATAAAGGGGACAGGTCCAATTATGACCCATAATTGGACCTGTCCCCTTTATTTCTTCTGTCCCCAATTAAAAAAAAAGGAGTGGAGGACATGCCTCCACTCCTTTGGTGATTCTTGAGCCGTGATCAGCCCTTGACCGTTTCCTCCATCCAATCGGAGGTGATGGTCTTGGGTCTCTCGATGGGCAGAGCCAGCGCACGATCCCAGATCAGCGAGGACAGCACACCCAATGCACGGGAGACGCCGAAGAGCACGGTGTAGAAATCGTACTCGACAACACCGTAGTGAAGCAGCAGGCAGCCGGAGTGGGCGTCAACATTGGGCCACGGGTTCTTGGCTTTGCCATGTTCCCGGAGGATGTCGGGAGCGACCTCATAGATTCCACTCACGACCTGGAAGATCTCGTCATCCGGACAGTGCTTGAGGCCGAACTCTCTCTGGGCCATGTAGCGGGGATCGGTCTTGCGCAGGACCGCGTGACCATAACCCGGGATGACCTTTCCGGAGTTCAGTGTGTCCCAGAGGAACTTGACCAGGTCTTCCTTGGTGGGAACGCCGCCCAGCTCTTCCTTGACCTCCATGATCCAGCGCAGCACTTCCTGGTTGGCCAGTCCATGCAGCGGTCCGGCCAATCCACCCATGCCGGCGGCCAGGGAGTAGTAGGCGTCGGACAGGGTGGAACCCACCAGGTGGGTGGTGTGTGCGGAGACGTTGCCGCCCTCGTGGTCGCTGTGGATCACGAGATACAACCGCATCAGCTCTTTGAAGAGGGGGTTCTCCACGCCCATCATGTGGGCCAGGTTGCCGCCCCAGTCCAGGGTGTCATCGGCCGGGATGTGCACGTTGCCCTTGTAGGATTTGCGGTAGATGTAGGCCGCGATCTTGGGGAGCTTGGCGGTCAGGTTGTACACGTCCTCGAACATGGGATCCCAGTACTGAGTCTTGGGCATGCCCTCTCTGTACTTCTGCGCGAAAACAGAGTCGTTCTGCAGGGCCGCGATGGCGGTCACGAACTGGGTCATGGGGTGTGTGTCGTTGGGGACCGCGTCCATGATCTTGGTGAGGTACTCGGGCAGGTCGCCGCGCTTACGCCACTCCTCGGTGACCTCGTTGACGTTGTCCTCCGTGGGCAGGTCGCCGGTCAACAGAAGCCAGAACAGGCCTTCGGGGAGAGGTTCTTCACCGCCCGGGGCCTTGGGCAGCTTCTCCTGCAGCTGGGGGATGTTGTGGCCGCGGAACCGGATGCCTTCAAAGGGATCCAGCGCGGATGTTTCCGTGACGATACACTTGACGCCGCGCATGCCGCCGTAGGCCTGCTGGACCGTGACCTCGGAGATGACCTTGTCGCCATGCTCCTTGATCATGGTTCTGACCCGATCCTGCATGGGACCGAGCTTGGATTGTAGGGTTTCTTTTAATGCCATAAAATGCCTCCTTTGCAGATTATATGTTATTAAAAAAATTTGCAGATTATTGATTATTTAATATGATGCCAAATCATATGCGCAGTTTTTTAGGGAGAAAGAAAATATACCACCTGCGAGTTTCCTTTGTCAAACGTTTTTGGATTCCCTGGTATGATGTGGTTTTGCAGGGAAATATTGAGCCCATGGAGTGTTGAATAAACGGCCGGTCCGAAGCGTATATCTATTGACCGTCGGAAGCGGGCGGAAAGTAAAAATGTTGACAAGCCTGTCAGGAAAAGGTTTATTATCCATGACACACACATCGATTCATAAAAAAAGGAGATAACAATGGGAGGAGCCTTAGTCGTCCTGGTTATTCTGGGTGTAATCGTCGTCTTTTTTGTCGGCATCTACAACGCACTGGTGCGGCTGCGGAACCGGGCGCAGAACGCCTGGGCCCAGGTGGATGTGCAGCTGCGGCGGCGGTATGACCTGATCCCCAACCTGGTGGAGACGGTCAAAGGGTATGCCAAGCATGAGAAAGAGACGTTCCAGAGTGTGACAGAGGCCCGTAACATGGCCGTCAACGCCCAGACCGTGGGGGAACAGGGGCAGGCCGAAAATATGCTGAGCGGCGCGCTCAAATCCCTGTTCGCGGTGGCGGAGAGTTATCCCGACCTCAAGGCCAACCAGAATTTCCTCATGCTGCAGGAGGAGCTGGCCGGCACCGAGGGCAAAATTGCCTATGCGCGCCAGTTCTACAACGACTCGGTCATGAAGCTCAACACCAAACAGGAGGTGTTCCCCTCCAACATCGTGTCTGGCATGTTCCGGTTCGAGAAGATGGAATACTTCGAGATCGACGAGGAAGCCGCAAAAGAGCCGGTCAAAGTCGAATTTTGATCCCCGGATCCGTCCTGAGTCAGTTTTGGCGCCTGGCCCTAAGCAGGAACTCTGATGTATGAACAGATCGCCGCCAACAAGCGAAAGTCGATCTTCCTGATCCTGTTTTTCCTGGTTTTGATCTTCGCCCTGGCCTGGGCTTTCGGGCAGATCACGGACTTCGGCCGGTATGCCATAATCCCCGCGGCCGTACTCGCCGTTTTCATGACTTGGGGCAGCTATTACTACAGCGACCGGATCGCCTTGAGAGTGAGCCGGGCACGGCCCGTCAGCAAGGACGAATATCCCTACCTCTACAACGTCGTGGAGGGGCTGGCCATCGCGGCCGGCATCCCCAAGCCGCGCTGCTATGTGATCGACGACACCGCCCCCAATGCCTTCGCTTCGGGCCGCAATCCTGAAAATGCTGTCGTGGTGGTCACCACCGGGATCCTGGAGAAGCTCAACCGCGCCGAGCTGGAGGGAGTGATCGCCCACGAGCTCTCTCACATCAAGAACTATGACATCCTGGTCCAGACCCTGGCCGTGGTCATGGTGGGTGTGATCGTGCTCCTGAGCGACTGGATCCTGCGCACCTTCCTGTGGGGTGGAGGGCGCCGCCGGCGTTCCAGCAGCGAGAAGGGGGGAGGCAATGCGGGTGCCATCCTGGTGATCGTGGCCCTGGCATTGGCCGTGCTTTCGCCTCTGTTCGCCCAGCTGCTGCGGCTGGCGGTCTCCCGCAAGCGGGAGTTCCTGGCGGATGCGGACGGCGCCATGCTCACTCGCTACCCCGCTGGACTGGCATCGGCGCTGCGGAAGCTGTCCGCCGACACAGAGCCCCTGGAGGCGGCCAACAAGGCCACGGCTCACATGTACATCGTGAATCCTCTCAAGGGCCAGAAACACGGGGGCGGCGCTATGGCCAAGCTTTTCAGCACCCATCCCCCCATAGAAGAGCGCGTCGCCGCCCTGGAAAAGATGTAGCGCGAAATTTATTCCAAACAATCCATTTTTGAAACGACTAAAATATCTGAGGGCTTAGTCTATGATTTTACGGGAGGAAATGAATGCCGAACCCTGCCTGGCCGGATGAATCAAACCAGAAAGAGCTGATGGAGCTGCACCAGTGGCTGATCGAACTGGAAAAACTCGAAATCCACAGGGACAGAGAAGATGTTCCCGCCCAGGACTACAAGAAGAACTGCCATGTCCTGATCGAACGGTCCGGGGTGAAGATCGGCATTATTCAGGATCGACAGATCTTAGACATGACCTCGGCGCTCAGCGGACTGCTCGGTTACTCCCTGAACGAGATGCTAGGCACACCCTTTGCCCGGTACGTCCATCGGGACGAGCTTCCCCGGCTGGTGAACTACCTTGATAAGCGGATGTCGGGCCAGGAAGCCCCGATCATCTACGAGACCATCCTCAGGCATGCAAATGAAAGCAATGTATACGTCAAGATATTGACGTCAATCTTCAAGTATCTGGGGAAGCCAGCCAGCCTGGCGATCATAAAGGTCCTGGCGGAAACCAAGTAGAACAAGGAAATGGACGAAGCGGTTGTCTGCTCCTTCTGCAGCTCGCACTGCGTGCTTCAGCAGAGGCCTGCCACCGCCAAGACCCTCCGGGTCGATCACCCCTGTGATGAACCCCGGGAGGTCGAGATCATGTTCTATGCCTGCCGTGCCTGCGGCAGGACGTTTTATGATCTCTCCGCCATTTGAGCCGTTCGCAAAAGGTATTGCACATTCCCATCGAAATCCGTATAATTGGTGAGCCCAAATGCGGGGTCGTAGTTCAGTCGGTTAGAACGCTGGCCTGTCACGCCAGAGGTCGCGAGTTCGAGTCTCGTCGGCCCCGCCA
>CBFDBC010000014.1:0-29797 GCA_965602945.1 uncultured bacterium
AGCTTCGAGGTCGAGGAAGCCCAAGGACTGGGCCTGAAGATGGTGTTCCAGAAACTCGCATGCGAGAAAAACAATCCCGGCGGCACATTCATTGATCCGTTTGACTCATTGACAGGCTACGAGGTGGGTTTCACTCTCTCCCCGGAAGGGGAGCTTTCAGGGCTGGAGGACTTCGAAAACCTTCCGGAAAAGGAAGTTCTGCTTCGGCTCTCAGCCCCGGATAATTTTGTTCACACGGTACACAATGCCTTCCCCCACTTGCCGGACCGGGCGGTGGGCCCGGGAGATACATGGACGTACAAGATGGAGTCCGACAGGCCCTTTTCACGGGGGGCCCGGTCACTGGTCACAAGCGAATACACCTACAGGTTTGTCGAAGCGGTCGAAAAGGACGGGATCCCTTGTGTGAAGATCGAGGTGTCTTTTATCCAGACCAGCCGGGTTGAGATCGATATTCCGAGAGGATCCACCGTGGCGGAGCACACCGGCACGGGGAAGGAGACGGTCTTTTTCGCCTACGAGAAGGGTATGTTCCTGTCCAAACAGGGAGTCATCGAAGTGAAAGGATCGTTCGGCGAGTCACCTCAGACCGATCATGTGGAGTACACCTATCAGACCAAATTTATCCGTTAGTTCTCAGACCGGGGCATATCTTTTTCTGTTCGGATTCGTATTTCTATGAGAGGCATGATTCTATGAAAATATACAAACCGCTGCCCGCATGGATCGCGTTCGGGGTCATGCTGTGTCTTGCTCTCTCCGCGGCCGCTCAGAGCCCGCAGGAGGATGACAAAGTCTGGGAAGCCTTTACGACTTGGATCATGACGGATCCGGAGTCCGTCACGCTAACGGCATATGGCAAAAAATTGGCTGCGGACGGGTTATCCCAGGAAGACATACAGGCACAGTTGGAGACCATCCGCAGGCTCTACAAAGAGAATCCACTGAAGGGAGTCGAGGTCACTTACGACCGCTTATTCTCCAAGCCTCTTACCGGAGATCCGGAAAAGGATGGCTTCACCTCCACACCGAGCGTCTTCATGGTCGAGTCGACACAAAAGCTCGAGCCGGGCAAGGCGCTTGACGTTGGGGCCGGGCAGGGGCGGAACAGTGTGTGGCTGGCCCAACAGGGATGGGAAGTGACCGGCATCGACATCTCGGGAGGAGGCCTGGCCGCGGCCTCCGCCAATGCCGGGAAAGCCGGCGTCCGGATATCGACGGTGAAGACCGTCTATCAAGACTTCGACTTCGGGACCGAAAAATGGGATCTCATCGTCCTGATCCTCTCCTGGGCCCCGATGTCCGACCAGGAATTCGTAGCCCGGATGCACTCCGCCTTGCGCCCTGGAGGCGTGGTCGTATTCGAGCATGTCCTCCACACAGAAAAACAGAAGTTCCCCCCTGTTGTCCAGGCAATCCCTCCCAACGCACTGCTCGGGTATTTTAAGGATTTCCACATACAATACTACGAGGAAGGAGTCTGGCCAGGGGATTGGGGAGGGCCTCCTGCCGAACTCGTCCGGATGATCGCAAAGAAAGCCAAGATATCCTGAATGTGTTGACGGACAGATTACGGCAGCCTTATACTGTGTGTCGGAAGCACTGACAGATGACCCCTCAATCCTCGATCGATCTGACTGTCCTGGGCTGGGACGCATTTTTCGAAAACGCCATGGCTCCGTATGACGGGGAGGGGATGATCCCGGCCCGGGTCATGCGCCAGGACAAAGGGATATACACCGTGCAGGCGCGGTCCGGCAGTCTTGCCGCGGGAGTTGCCGGCAGGCTCCGACACGATGCCGCCTCCAAAACCGATCTGCCCGTCGTAGGTGATTGGGTGGCTCTCAAACCACAGCAAAGCGACGGCCAGGCTGTCATACAGGCCGTACTCGAACGGCGCAGCTATTTTTCACGCAAGGAAGCGGGTACGCGTACGGATGAGCAGTTGCTCTGCGCCAATGTCGATACGGCCTTCATCGTCAGCTCTCTCGTCGGAGAACGCGGTTTTGTCCCCCGGCGCATCGAACGCTACCTCACGCTGGTGTGGAATGCGTCCGTGGAACCGGTCGTCTTGCTCAACAAGCTCGACCTATGTGAGGATGTCGAGTCGTATGTATCACAAACAGAAGAGGTTGCCCCGGGCGTGCCCGTGTATGCGGTCAGCGCCTTGACGGGGGAGGGGATGGAGGAAACTAGCGCTCATCTCAACCCGGGGAAGACCGCGGTCCTCCTGGGTCCCTCAGGGGTGGGGAAGTCAAGTATCATCAATTCACTTCTGGGCGAAGAAACGGTCAAAACCGGCATGGTGCGTGCAGATGACGGCCGCGGCCGGCACGTCACAACCTGGCGGGAGCTCCTCGTGCTGCCTGGCAGGGGAGTCATTATTGACACGCCCGGAATGCGGGAGCTCCAGCTTTGGGCCGATGAAGAGGCCCTGGGAGACAGTTTTTCAGATATCACCGCACTAGCGGACAGCTGCAAGTTCCGTGACTGCACGCACCAGCGCGAACCCGGCTGTGCGGTCCGGCAGGCCGTGGAAGACGGCACTCTTGAGGCGGCAAGGCTGGAGAGCTACCTGCGGCAGCAGACAGAACTGAACTACCTGGATCGACGCAGAGATCAGCAGGCAAAAAAGATCGAACAGGACAAATGGAAATCCATCCACCGGGGGCTTAAAACGTTCAACAAGATCGATCCCAAGCGAAAGTGGGAGAAGGATTCCTAAGGGCCTATTTCTTCCAGAAAGCGGGGGCAAAGAGGATGAGGACGGTGTAGATCTCCAGGCGGCCGGCAAGCATAAAAAAGGTCAGGATCCACTTCCCGAGCACGGGGATATGCGCATAGTTGTCGGTCGGCCCCACACTTCCCAGTCCGGGACCTATGTTCCCCAAGGTAGCGGCCACGGCTCCTGAGGAGGAAACCAGGTCCAACCCGATGCTGGACATCAGGATCACACCCAGAACAAACAGACCCAGCATCAGGGCCTGAAAACCAAGGACATTGGTCACGATGTCCCGGGGAATCACCGTGTCCCCGATGCGGACAGGGATGACGGCGTTGGGATGAAGCAGCCGCTTGACCTCTGCACGGACAAACTGCAGCAGGATCATCAAACGAATAACCTTCATGCCGCCGCCTGTGCTGCCGGCGCATCCTCCGATGAACATGAACAGGAACAGGATGAATTGTGAGGTCACAGACCACTGTTCGAAGTCGGCGGTCCCGTAGCCTGTTGTTGTCAGGATCGACACGACCTGGAAGAGGGTCGTCCGGAAGGCCGTTTCGAGCCTGGGGAAGTGATGCGCGAACGTGTTGATACCGATTAACAGGAGGCCGCCGCCGACGAGGAGCATGAAAAAATTGAATTCAGTATTCTTCCGGTAGCAGTCGAATTTCCTCTTCAGGAACTTGTAATGAAGCGAAAAACTCGTCCCGGCCAGGAGCATGAAAACGATGATCACGTATTGGATATACGGTGATGTGTAGTGCCCTATGCTGGCGTTTTTGGTGGAAAATCCTCCGGTGGCCATGGTCCCGAAGGTGTGGCAGAGGGAATCGAAGAGCGTCATCCCGCCCAGCATCAGCAACACTGTTTCCAAGGCGGATATCAGCATATAGATCCCCCACAGGATCTTCGCGGTCTCCGTCACGCGGGGTGTCAACTTGTCAGGGGCCGGACCCGGGGTTTCAGCCTTGAACAGCTGCATACCGCCGACCCCCAGAAAAGGGAGGATGGCGATCGAGAGCACGATGATCCCCATGCCGCCCAGCCAGTGTGTCAGGCTCCTCCAGAAGAGCAGCCCATGCGGCAGCACCTCGATGTCCTCCAGGATAGTGGCCCCGGTCGTGGTGAAGCCGGACATGGTCTCGAAAAAGGCGTTCGTGAAGCTGGGGATGGCACCGGAGAGCAGGAAAGGGAGGCAGCCGAACAGCGAGAAAAAGATCCAGCCCAGGGTCACGATGGCAAAGGCCTCCCGTGCATGGACCTCTTTATCCAACCGCGTAAGCTTGAAGAAGAGCAACCCCGAGACCAGCGTGATGCCGGCGGCGATCAGAAAAAAAACATGATCACCACCACCATAGTACAGGGAAAAGGGGATGGGAAGCAGGAGCACTCCGGACAGGAATATGAGCAGCAGTCCCAGGACGTGGAGAACGAGATGAAATCTCATGTCGGCTATTTAAAGAGCTTCTCCACCTCGGAAATGGCCCTGGGCAGAGAAATTACCACCACACGGTCTCCCTCCTCTATCTGAATGTTTCCTGTGGGGATCAATACGCTGTCGTCTCTCCGGATAGCCCCGGCAATGGCATAGCGCGGGAAATGGCAGTCCTTCAGGGGTTTTTTAGTGATCTTTGAATCGGCCTGGGGGACGATCTCCATGATTTCCGCATCCAGTCCCGGGATGCTTGCCATGCTCGCCAGGAGTCCCTTTCGGATGAAGCGAGTGATGGCATTCACCGTCATCAGCGCCTTACTGACCACGGCATCCATGCCGATGGTGGGGGTGATGGGCATGTACTCGGTTTTGTTCACCAGGGCGATGGTGCGAGGGACCTTGATGTGCCGGGCCATCAAGGTCGAGATGATGTTGGTCTCATCATCCCCGGTGACGGCGATGAAAGAGTCCATGTCCATGATCCCCTCTGCGGCCAGCAGGTCCATGTCCGTGCCGTCTCCATGGATGACCAGGGTCTTCTTCAGCCTGTCCGCTACTTCGTACGATTTCTCGGCTTTGCTCTCGATGAGCTTGACGTTCAACTGGTCTTCCAGTTCCCGGGCTACATACTGCCCGATGAGCCCCCCTCCCAGGATCATGATGTCCTGGATCGAGACATCCTCTTTCCCGGCCAGGTGGACGACCTCAGGTGTCAACCGCTTGTCACAGATGACGAAGAACTGGTCTCCCGGGACCAGGATATCGTTTCCCTTGGGGATGAGGGTGTTTTGCTTTCTCTTGATGGCCACGACGCGGGCGGCGATATCTCCCCATTCCTTCCAGATATCCTGAAGTGTCTTGTGGGACAGAGGCGTGTCCTTCTCCAGGCGAATCCCCACCATCTGGATCTTCCCGTCGGCAAACTCGATGATGTCGGTGGCGCTGCTCTGTTTGATCAGCCGGACGATCGCATCAGCCGTCTCTTTTTCAGGGTGGATCAGGAGATCGATCCCCATCTCTTCTCTGGTAAGCAGGAAACCGGGCTCGATGAACTCCGGATTCCTGATGCGGGCGATCTTGAAAGGGATGTTCAGCTTATGAGCATAGCGGCAGGCCATAAAATTAACCTCATCCGAATTGCTGATAGCGGCGAGGATGTCTGTCTCTTCTATCTTGGCCTTCAACAGATCCCGGTAACTCGAACCAGAGCCTACGACAACAGCAGCATCCAGCTGTTCCTCGGCCCGGCGGGCTATCTGGGGGTCTTGCTCGATGATCGTGATGTTGTGTTTTTCAAGCGCAAGCCGTCGGGTGAGATGGAATCCGACCTCCCCCGCGCCGATGATGAGGATGTTCATGATATAGTCCGGACTTGCATTGTGTAGGAGTATCTATACATATTTCCGGCCATATGTTCAAGCTTCAATAGAATATTCATGGCCCTCTATTATATACTAATCGGATCCAGGTCACACCTGAGTCACGCAAGGGAATTCTCGCTGCCCCGCGTTCCCGTGGAAAATCCGCGCTGAGATGAAACCGGCCGATCCCCTCGATCAAGGCCGGCTGATCCACTCTCAAAAGGGCATGGGGAGTATGTCGAGAAGCAGACGCTAGGCCCACACGGACGGCCTTTCGAGCCGTATCGATCTCTAGGACGCTGAACGTCCCGGAATCCAGTGTAAGCCACATCCCGTACGGCGCGATGTACACCCTCTGCCGGAAGGCATCGAGCGGTGTGATCCTCACGGTTTCTTCTTCGAGACTCAGGTTGCCGCCGAAGGCCAGCCAGCCGAATTCAGGGGAGTCCACCACATATGTAGCCGTGTTTACAGCATGTCCAAAAAAGTTGGGGCCGTAATCACCGGTGTATGAATCCCACGCGAGAGTCGAGGGGAAGGAGTGAAACGCCGCCGAGGCGAATCCCTCCCGGTCGATATTGGACAAGGCCCCCATCAGGCCGCCATAACCGACGCGCAGCAGGTAGAAGTCTTCGGGATTATCCCTGTATTCGGTGAGGATCGGAATGGCGTTGAGGCCTGAGCCGTAGTGATGGAGCTGACGCTCGATGCGCCGCAGTTTACCTCCGTAGAGGAAGTCCCAGTAACGGCGCGCATTGCCGTTGTAGCCCCAGTGTGGGACCGTTGGCATGTAACCCAGGATTGAGTTGAGGGAAACCGCAGCCTTGTCTTCATATCCGAAATACCGGCACCAGGCGTACACCTCTTCCTGACCCGTGGAATCCCAGGCCATCTCGCTGCCGAAGGGATAGGCCCGTTCCTTCCACACCTCCGCGCGCTTTCGCATGGCTTCTTCCAGGAATTCTGCCTGCTCGTCCCAGCCTTCGTGCCTCAGTTCTTCAAGAATTTTCAGGAACACCGTCCCCTGCATCTGTCCGTGCCGTGCATAGCGGGGAGCGAACCGCACCATGGCCAGCCCGGTCTGGAAGGCCTTTTCTAAATACCACTCCCAGCCCTGTGCAGTGACCAGGCCCGTGTGGTTGCGGGCCAGGCGGTACATCGTCCAGTACACGGCGGCGGTATGGGGATAGTTGTCGGACCGTCCGACAGTAGCGGCCGCATCTTTGTCCCAGCTGGTCCAGGTCTCCCAGTTGGAGTTGCTGTCGTAGTATCCTTCCGGCATCTCCTCGGGTGCGTAGTAGAACAGGCTCTTTCGGACACCGTATTTTCGCTCTCCCTGGTCGTACTGGATCCCGCCCCACAGGGTCTCGTTCACGAAGCGCTCGAACTTGGACAGTTCTTCCCGATCCGGCCGGCCGAACTGCTTCATGGCGGCGGCAACAAAGGAACCCGAACCGCCCTCGTCCCCCAGGCCTGCGATCCAGACTCGGCTGTCCTGCAGGACCTGAGATCCGGCGGCCCGGTCGTAGCTGATCACACCGGGGCCGCGTCCGAAGGGATCGTCAGGATCTTCGAACCACTGCTCGTTCATGAGGAACCGGCCCATGTCATCCACTGCATCGGCAGCGGGCTTGATCACATAAGTGTGGATCGTCTGTTCAGTGCCGTTCTTATAGATTATCGTGACGCGCGCCCGGCCCCATTTTTTCCCCCTCAGTGCCAGGGCTTCCCAGCCGTTTGGTGCAGGAGGCAACCCTCTGATCTCGATAGCGTTCTGAGGTTCAGCGCGAATCTCCGACACCGGGCTGGTATAACTCAAAAACAGCCGTCCATCCAGGTCCATGGGCAGGATGTATCCAGGCACGCCCACCGCCACGGGCCGGCCATGGGCGGCCAGGGTATCTTCGATGTCGCGGATCTCGGGCGAGAGGAGGAATCCGACGCCGCAGGACCGGGTTTCCCCGGATTCAAGGATCGTCATGGTGGGTGAATTCCAGGGCTCAGCTGACTTCCATTCATTCTTCGCATAGGCCAGGCTGTGAACCATCCACTCGAACGTCCCTTCGAACGTCTGCCGCGGCCGCATGGGCTCGTTCAGAGGCCTGAAGGCCTCGAATGGCGTCCGGCCCTCAGGCACGACCACGAGTGCGGGTCCCCGGCCGCTGAGCCTCGTCACCTGGAGGTAACCGGCATCCCGGCCGATGTAAGGATCGAAGAACGAGCACATCTCGTGTGCCTCTTCGAGAGACCGCTGGGAAATGATGTTGTTGAAGATCAGGGGCAGGCCCAGCGCCCCTATCTCCACCGGCTTATCGCTCCGGTTACTGAGATGGAACCGCATTACAAGCCGACCTGCATTCAGGGCCCAGGTGCGCACGATCCGGATGGGGCAGTCCTCTGGCAGGGTGGGCGAGAGGTCGGCGCTGGCCAGATCTCCTCTTTCAGCCGATACGGGAAGCGGATCGACCTTTTTGCGAGACGAAGCAGTAGAATAATCTTCCCAATCCACTGAACCTTGCGGCCTCACCCTGATGTTGATGTCCCCGAGATGATGGAAACCATCCGCGGCCCGCTCCTTGAGCCGGTCTGCGGGAGTGAAATCAAAGCCTGCGGCTCCCTTGGGCTCAAGGCCCGCAACCGTCTGCGAAGCACGCACCAGCTTCAGAGTGAAGTCGGGGGTGTCGACCTCGATCAGCCCCTCTTCGAGTCCGAGGGTTGCGGGAAGTTCCGGCCGCTCCCTCCGCTGCCCTTTCATGCCGAAGACCGACGCGAGTATCACCAGGCCAAGCACGATAAACAGAGGTGAGTGTTTCATTCCTGTCCCTCCTGGATATGGGGGGATATCTTTCTGACAGGACATTACGACATCGGAAACATCGCTGTCAAGCCGGGGCTGGATTCCTGGGTTGGGAATCGTATTGACACGGGCCGTGTTATTGAATACCTTAGTTCTAATCTGCATGGACTCTTGTAAGAATCATCGGTTGTTAACATCGAACACTCTGAAACTTTCCCTTTTAGGAGGAACCATGAAATCGAAGATAATCTCTGCGCTTATGTGCTGTATCCTGGTGCTGGCTCTGTTTCCCGGATTCCTTTCGTCTCAGGTAGATCCGGCCGCATACGAACGGGCAGCCCGGCTTCGGACCGAGTTCCAGTCCCTGGCCTTGAACATGGTGGACAGAGGAGGCTGGATCGATAAGACACCCCGCTACTGGTACCGAAAGTCCGTCGAGGGAGGCTCCGAATTCCACGTTGTGGATGCCGAGGCCCTTACCAAACGACCCGCTTTCGACCATCAACGCCTGGCTGAGTCTTTGAGCGAGCTGCTGAAAGACACAATCGAACCCAGGAACCTGCCCTTCCGCTCCATAAGCTACTCGGACAACGAAGCTTCGATCCGGTTCGAGATCGGGGAATGGGCCTATGCCTGCGACCTGGAATCCTTCACCTGCACGAGGGAGGGACCTGCCCGGCGCTGGAGGCGCGGAGGATTTTCCATGTGGGAGAGGGGCCCGGCTCCCGAGGCTTCTTCCTCAGAGTCCAAGGCCTCTCCGGACGGCAGGTGGGAAGCCCATATCAAAAATTACAACGTCTACATCCGATCCAAAGAAACCGGCGATGAGATAACTCTCAGCAGGGATGGGTCTGAAGGAAACTACTACACCTACGCCTCTCTGGCCTGGGCACCCGATTCCCGGAAACTGGCAGGCTTCCGGCTGAAACGCGGATATCACCGCATCATACACTACGTCGAATCCTCTCCGAGCGACCAGCTTCAACCAAAACACCACCAGATGGAATACGCCAAGCCGGGCGACGCACTGGACGTCGATCAGCCCGTCCTTTTCCTGATCGACTCTCGTAAGCGGATCGATATCGACAACTCCCTGTTCCCGGATCCCTATGACCTGTCGCAGCCCGTGTGGAGGAAAGACAGCCGTGCGTTCACCTTCGAGTACAACCAGCGCGGCCACCAGGTCTATCGGATAATCGAGGTCGATGCCACGGGCACGCCCCGGGCCGTCGTCAGCGAGGAGGCCGACACGTTTTTCTGTTATTCGGACAAGAGATTTCGGCACGATGTCGGCGATGGGGAAGAGGTCATATGGATGTCGGAGCGTGACGGGTGGAACCATCTCTACCTGTTTGACGGTGCCTCGGGGGCCGTCAAAAACCAGATCACGAAAGGGGAGTGGGTAGTGCGCGGCGTCGACAAGGTGGATATCGAGAACCGCTGGATCTACTTCCGGGCAGGCGGCATGACCCCTGGAATGGATCCCTATTTCATGTCCGGCTGTCGCATCAACTTCGATGGGACGGGGCTCACGATCCTGACAGAGGGGGACGGACAGCACAGCCTGTCGTATTCGGCGGATATTACCTACTTCATCGACACCTGGTCACGGGTCGACCAGGCCCCTGTCACGGAGCTTCGCCGGATCGCGGACCTGCAGCTCCTGATGCAGGTGGAAAAAACCGACATGGGCCGGCTGGTCGAAGCGGGCTGGAAAGCCCCCGAGGTTTTTGTATCAAAGGCCCGGGACGGCCGCACCGATATTTGGGGGATCATCAACCGTCCCCTGGATTTCGATCCCTCCCGGAAGTACCCGGTCATCGAATACATCTATGCCGGACCGCACGGCTCGTTCGTGCCCAAGACATTCAGCCCCTTCAACCGCATGCAGGGCCTGGCGGAGATGGGATTCATCGTGGTCCAGATCGACGGCATGGGCACGAACCACCGCTCCAAGGCCTTCCACGATGTGTGCTGGAAGAACCTGGGTGATGCCGGGTTTCCCGACCGGATATTGTGGCACCAGGCTGTGGCCGCCAAATATGATTATTACGACACCACGCGTGTGGGCATCTATGGAAATTCCGCGGGTGGACAAAATGCCCTGGGCGGCATGCTCTTCCATCCCGAATTCTACGGAGCGGCGGTCTCCTCCTGCGGGTGTCACGACAACCGCATGGACAAGATCTGGTGGAACGAGCAGTGGATGGGCTGGCCATTGGGACCTGACTATGCCGCCTCCTCCAACGTGGACAACGCCCACCGTCTCAAGGGAAAACTGCTGCTCATATTGGGCGAGATGGACACCAACGTGGATCCGGCCTCCACCATGCAGGTGGTCGATGCCCTGATCAAGGCAGACAAGGTTTTTGATCTGTTGGTGATCCCTGGAGGCGGCCACGGCATGGGCGGCGCCTACGGGCAGCGGAAGATGGTTGATTTCTTCGTGAACACCCTCCAGGCCAGGGAAACACCGGACTGGAACCGTATCGAGCAGGAGAACTGAGGATCACCAAGCGAATCTCAGCACAAAATTGTCGTTTTCAGAAAGGATCGCCACGGAATTTTGCTCGATCGTCAAGGGGAAGACCAGATCGGGCTGGCCTGTACCGAAATCCAGTTTATCCAGCGGCAGCCGAGAGATGTTCGTGACCAGGCAGCCGCGGGCAGGCTCAAAAGGTTTGAGCCGGTCGAACCGTTTTTCAGCGATGGTGGACTCCAGCTCTTTCAAATAATCGACAAAGCTCGCCCGGGTCACTTCCGGCATGGATTGCCTTATGGCAGCAGCCACGTCTTCGACGCTTGAATCAACGATCTTCTGAGTCTCGAACGTCATGGCTTTAAGCATTATCCCGTTCCCGCAAAACTTTCGGCCGTATTCAAGTATCACCCTGCGCACATCGATCGGCATGCTCAGCCGGACCTGCTCTCCAAAGGAGTTGCTTTGAACCTGCACGGCCTTTTTCACGGCCATGGCGGATAGAATGTCATTCGAGGAGATCCTCAGGTCGTGCCTAGAGGTCACCTCCTCGATGGAGGTCTGAACATCCTGTTTCGCGATCTTCTCGATCTCGATGGTGTATACACGATCATCCGGCAAAGGTTGTGGCACATCATCCCGGAAAGTAAACTCTCTGAGCCGCGTACGAGTGTGATGCGGCATAACGAGATAACGGATGAGGTGTTTCCGGAATGGAATCCGGTGGCCGCGCGAGACCGCGGCCAGCGCCGACAGAAAATAGAAGTAGCTGTACCCGTCCCCGGCAAGATGATTCAGCTTGGGGATCAAAACCGTGCCGTTCTTGTAGTGCAGGATCTTGATGTGAAACAGTTTTTTCATGCTGGAGGGATTCGAGCGGCGGTACTTCTCGTAGAGGTTCTCGTGTGTCGCGCCGGCATCGAATTCCCCCTCCCGGCACTCTTCCGTGATACACTCCTGTTCCGAATAGCCGTTAAAACGGATGACCCCACGAGTGTATTCACCGAAAAGGGGCCGGAATGCCCAAGAAAGGAACTTCACGGCCTCATGGACGCTTCTGGAGGCCAGTCCATGCCGGTAATAGAGCAGCATCTCGATGGGATAGCTCCCATCTGCAAACAGAACATCGACCTGTGAGATGTCTATTTCCCGCATCGGCATTTCATATAGAGCAGGCAAACCATGAGCCAATTCTCATTTTTCTCTTCAAAACTTTATGTCAACAGAAAACAGGCTGTCAAGCACGAGGACTGAAACGTTTGTCCAGACACATCATACAAAAGGGAAACAGATTGTACAAAGTAAGCAGCCTGCTTACGAGAATCCGTTTGACAGAGAAAATCGATATGTTTAATCTGTACTTACCGATACAGAAATCGCATGAACGTAAAATGCCCGCAGTGCGAGTTTGAAAACCAGGATACTGCCCACTTCTGCGCGGACTGCGGGACTCAGCTCCTTCAGAAAGACGGGACTCCGACTTCGCCCACCAGAACCCTCATGACACCCGTCGAGGAACTGACCACAGGCTCAACATTTGCCGGGCGCTACCAGATCATCGAGGAGATCGGCAGGGGAGGCATGGGCCGGATCTACAAGGTCTTCGACACGGAGATCGACGAGAAGGTCGCCCTCAAGCTCATCAAACCCGAGGTGGCCGCCGACAAGGGCAACATCGAGCGCTTCCGCAACGAGATGAAATTCGCCCGCCAGGTCGGACATCCCAACGTCTCGCGTATGTTCGACCTGGGAAAACACGAGGGCACCTACTTTATCACCATGGAGTACGTTCCCGGGGAGGACCTCAAGAGCTTCATCCGCCGCATTGGCCAGCTCCCGGTGGGCAAGGCGGTTTCCATAGCCAGACAGGTGGCGGACGGCCTGAACGAAGCCCACCGCCAGGGAGTCATCCACCGGGACCTCAAGCCGCGGAACGTCATCATCGACCGCGAGGGCAACGCCAGGATCATGGACTTCGGGATCGCCCGCTCGCTCAAGAGTGAGGGCATGACCGAAAAAGGCATCATGGTCGGTACTCCGGAGTATATGTCTCCTGAGCAGACCGAATCCCGGGACGTGGATCAGAGGTCCGACATCTATTCCCTCGGCATCCTCCTCTTCGAGATGCTGACAGGCCGCATCCCCTTCGAAGGGGAGACTCCCATAAGTGTCGCCATCAAACAGAAGACCGAAAAGCCCCCTCGGCCGGAAGAGTTCAACCCGAGGATCCCCGAGGAGCTCAGCCGGCTGATCCTGAAATGCATGGAGAAGGACCCGGCAATTAGGTATCAGTCGGCCGAAGAAGTAATGTCCGCTCTGGACGTGATTGAGAAGGAGCTCCCCACCACCGAGACCACAGCACCAAGGAGGAAACCGACGACGTCCAGGGAGGTCACCGTCACGTTGGGCCTGAAAAAGACGGTGCTTCCGATCGCGGTGGTGGTTGTGGTGGTGGTCGCTGCAATCCTTCTGCTCCGCCCATTGTTTTTCCGCACGGCACCTCCCACAGTAGCCGGCGACAAGCCCTCCCTGGCCATCCTCTACTTCAAGAACAACACCGGAGACGCGAGCCTGGAACACTGGCGGACCGCCCTCACCGATCTCCTGATCACCGACCTGGCCCAGTCAAGGTTTGTCCGCGTGCTCAGCGCGGAGAGGCTCTTCAATGTCCTCGAAGACCTGGACCAGCTTCAGGCCGCAACGTATTCGTCGGACACCCTGAGGGAAGTGGCGGAAAGGAGCCGGGTCGACCATGTCCTGGTGGGAAACTACACGGAGGCGGGGGACAAGTACCGAATCAACGTGTCCCTGCAGGAGGCCGCATCCGGAGAGCTCATCTCCTCCGAGAATGTCGAGGGAGAAGGGGAGCGGAGTTTTTACGCCATGGTGGACGAACTCACCCGGTGGATCAAGTCCAATTTCGAGCTGTCCGAAGCCAACCTGGCCGCCGACCCGGATAGCGAGGTGGCAGACATCACCTCGGCTTCACCTGAGGCCTACAAACTCTACAGCGAAGGTAGGCGCCTGCATCTACAGGGGAGATACCAGCAGAGCATCGTGAAGATACAGGAAGCGCTGGAGATCGATCCGGATTTCGCCATGGCCCATCGGTCTCTGGCCGTATCCTACGGCAACATGGGGCGCCAGCCGGCTCGCAACCGGGCCGTGCAAAAGGCCTTCGAGCTGAGCGACCAGGTCTCGGAAAGGGAACGTCTGGCAATCCGGGGAGACTACTACATGTCTTCGCGGCAGACGTATGACAGGGCCATCGAGTCATATCAGAGGCTGCTGTCGCTCTACCCGGATGACAGGATCGCCAACATCAACCTGGGGATCGTATATTTTGCTATAGAGGAATTCGAAAAGGCCGTCGAGCTGTATCAGGCCTATAGCCGTTATAATCCGGACGGTCTTCTGGGATACTGGAACCTGGGCGAGACATTTATGGCTATGGGAAACTACCGTGAGGCTCGAGAGACGTTCGAACGCTATCTCGAATACGACCCGGGCAACCTCGGTGTCCAGGAGAAGATCGTTGCCGTCTATCTATTCGAAGGAGATTTCGAGAAGGCGCAATCACTTATCCAGCAAGTGCTCGAATCCCATCCGGAGTGGCAGGATGCGGCCAACATCTATTTGGGACACGCACAGCTCCTGGATGGGAACGTGTCCTCAGCCGAGGAGTTCTACACCCTGCTTCCGGAGGGAAGCCAGACCAGGAAGGTAAACCTGGCCAGCCTTTTCCTTTATCAGGGAAGATTCCAGGCCGCTTTGGAGCTGCTCCGGGCCAGCCCGGTCTTCTATTATGCCCTCGCCGACATGAGCCTGAAGTGCGGCCGACCCGAGGCTGCATTGGAACAGTATGAGAAGGAGATGCGCGACGCTGTGCGTGCACAGGAAATCTGGTGGCAGATCCAGACCCTCCACCATCAGGGGCTCGCCTATCTGCAGCTGGGCCGGTTCGACGAAGCCGAAAAGAAATCCGGGGAGATAAGGGAATTGATCGACGGCGGCATGAATCACAACCTGGAACGCTACCATCAGCATCTCCGGGGCATGATGCAGATGCAGAAGGGGGAGTATGGCGCAGCGGTGGACTCTTTGAACAGAGCCGCTGATTCGTTGTATACGCCGGAGAGCAACTTCCCCCATATCCATGCCCTGTTCTGGAGCACGCTGGGAGAGGCTTTTTACCACACAGGAAACTGGGCAGGAGCCCGGGCCCAGTTCGAGAAGGTGATCGCATTGACGTTCGGGCGCCTGACGGAGGGAGACTTCTACACACGCAGTTTCTACTGGCTGGGCAAGATTTACCAGGCTCAGGACCGGCCGGAAAAGGCCGTCACGAACTTCCGCAGGTTCCTGGAGCTCTGGAAAGATGCCGATCCGGGGCTTCCCGAGGTCGAGGACGCCCGGACCCAGCTCGCAAGCCTTCAGTAAGAACACTCGAAGCCGCTTATTCCTTCTCATCCGGTATAGCTTCCGCTTTATCGGAAATCCATAGCCCCAATAACCCGTACGCCCTATTTTCAAAGCAGTGATTAATCTTTTTCAAGGAGAATGAACATGAAAACATTGGTGATTATTCTGGTGCTGCTGCTGGCCGCATTCACGTTTGCCGGAGGGCCCGATCTTTCCGGAACATGGAAAGGTGAAACATCGGTCGACGGCGCGGCAGTTGATCTGACCCTGGTGTTAAACAAAGCCGGAGATTCATATTCAGGCACCATCACGGATTCCGCCGGAGACTCGGACAATGCGGAGATCGCGGATGTGAAGCTGGACGGAAACCAGCTGAGTTTTTCTTTCATGATCAACAACGGGGTGGAAAATCTGGCTGTCCAGGTGGCCCTCGAAGTCGATGAGAGTACAATGAAAGGAAATTGGGAGAGCGAGGACGGAAATTACGGCTCGATCAATATGGAGAAGATCTGACATCGGCCTGTCCCCTCATTGCCAATTATTCGCAGGTCAAACAGACTGCCGCGTCGCTTCGCCCCTCGCAGTGACATTAAGAACAAATCCACGGCAAACCTGAAAATATCTTCACAAGATCCTGATATCCAGAACTTTTCGAAAGAGGGCATTATGACCAAAATGGGGTATAATGATACTCTAAATCCGGGCAAACGAACATGAGAGTTCCTTCCATAAAATCGTCCTTCCTCCGGTACTTCCTGGACGAGCTCCCCATCATACTGTTCTTCTGCCAGATACTGGGGATAACGGCGTCTCTGGTCCTCATGATCTACGGCGAGAACAGTTCATCGGGAGAAACCATCGCCATAAGCTTAATTTACGCCAACAGTTTCGGACTGTTCACCAAACTGACCGGAGCGATGTTCTATGCGCGTTTCTTCCCCGTTCATTCGCGGAAAAATCTGATCCATGTGATGCTTTGGGTCCCTTCGATTTTTATCGGCACCGTGATCGGTACTGAATTCACGAACTTGATCAGCCGGTGGCTCTTCTGGGTCAGATTCCCGCGGTTTTTTTCGGACGCACATCTGACGAGGCTGGGTGCCAACCTGGTCATGGTATACGCTTTTTCCATCATGGCCTTCATCTACATCGTGGCCAGGAAACGGCTGCGGCGAAACATCCTGGAATACGAGCGCCTCCGGCGCCTGCAGGCGCAGACACAGTTCTCAGCCCTTCAGGCGAAGATCAATCCTCATTTCCTGTTCAATACACTCAACACCATGCTCAACCTCGTGCATAAGGAGCCTGAAAAACTCGAGTCCATGATCCTGAATCTGTCGGACATCTACAGGAAAATCCTGCAGTATCCCGAGGACAAAATGATCGACCTCGAAGAGGAGGTCAAGCTCCTGCAAAAATACCTGGAGATCGAAAAAATCCGGATGGGAGACAGGCTTACCTTCCAGATAGACATTGAACCCGGACTAGAGGATTTCCCCATCCCTCCGCTCCTGGTCGAACCGGTGGTGGAGAACGCGATCATTCATGGAATCAGCCCCAAGGCAGAGGGAGGGAATATCGATATCCGGGCAGAGACAGGGAAGAATATGGCAAGGATCACGGTATCCGATAATGGGGTTGGGATCGGAGATTCGGACCCGGAGGCCGGCTTCGGATTGTATTCCGTAAGGGAAAGGCTCCAACTGAAATACAAGGACAGGGCCAGCTTCAAGATCATGGAACTTCTCGGCGGCGGAACGGAAGTGAGCATGGAGATACCGCGTGAAGATTAAGACGTTCATCGCCGAAGATGAGCCCAACTCCATGGAGAGACTTAAAGAGCTCCTCCAGGAATTCCCTGAGCTGTCTGTTGAAGGAGAGGCGGCGGACGGGCTGCAGGCCATAAAGTCGATCAATCGGCAGAAGCCGGACCTTGTCTTCCTCGATATCCGGATGCCCGGAGCCTCGGGCTTCGAAGTCCTGGAGAAGATCGATGCCAATCCCATGGTGATATTCGTCACCGCGTATGATGAGTATGCCATAAAGGCGTTCGAAGAGAATGCCGTGGATTACATCCTCAAGCCCACATCGAAGGACCGCCTCTCCAAGGCTGTGAAGCGGGTGTTGGATCTGAACTGCAGGCTGGACCGAATGGACCTTCTCCGCCTGAAACAGTCCTTGAAAAAGGATTCCTATCTTCGCCGCTTTGTCGTGAAAAAAGGGGATGAAATACGGATATTTCCCGAAGAGGAAGTCTTTTTCTTCAAGGCACAGGATAAGTATGTCTTCCTCTGCACGGAGGACAAGCAGTTCTTTTACGATCTCCCGCTGAAAGAGTTGGAGGAAACGCTGGATCCTGATAAATTCTGCCGCATCCACAGAAGCCACATCGTTTCCCTGGATAAAATCCAACGGATCAAGAAATGGTTCCACAGCGAATACATCGTCGAGCTCAAAGACAACGCCCGGACAACACTGAAGGTAAGCCGGAATTATAAAGCAGCCCTGCAGGATAGGCTCCAGTTTTAGAAATTCCTTCAGGGGAGGCCTGCGGTCCACCTCCTGCATTGACAACATACGGATAAATTCTTAGTTTACATCATGTGGAGCGAAGGAAGCCTGGCTGGAGGGGACAGAGCACGATGTTCGGTAACTACTTCAAAATCACAATCAGGAACCTGAGGAGAAACAGAACCTACTCGATACTCAATGTTTTGGGCTTGTCGGTCGGCATCGTGGTGGGCATCTTCATCTTCATGTATATCCGGGATGAACTGAGCTATGATCGATTTTACCAAGACGAGGGCAGCATCTACCGGATCGTCAACCGGGCAACCATCCGCGGCAATCCCATTGAGATGCCCCAGGTTTCCGGCCCCTGGGGACCGGCTTTGGTCGATGAATTCCCGGAAGTGCTCAAAGCCGTCCGCATAAAAGTCCCTGAGTCCCGCTGGAACATACGTTACCAAGACCTGAAATTTTTCGAAAAAGGACTCTACTTCGCCGACCCGACTTTCTTGGAGGTCTTCGATGTCGAGATGATTGTGGGCGATCCGGAGACCGCTCTGGCGGCGCCGTATTCGATCGTCTTGACCGAGGAGATGGCACAAAAATATTTCCCTGACGAAGACCCGCTGGGCAAGATCCTTACGGCCGACATCTGGTTGGAGCTTACGGTAACCGGAGTAATGAAAAAACACCCCGCTTCAACCCACATGGATTACGATTTCCTGGTGAATTTCGAGACCCTGCTCAAGGCTCTGGAACCACCCGGAAGGCTTGCCTACGGAGATCTGAACCTGTGGCAGAACTTCAGGATTCTCACGTATCTCCTGCTCGAAGAGAATTCCGATCCGGAAACGGTCGAAGAAAAGATGCCCGCTTTCCTGAAGGCGCATCTGGGAGCATTGGCCAGGGCTCCCGGCGTTGAGTTCAGCCCTTATCTCCAGAAGATATCGGACATCCATCTCAAGTCGCATCTGGAAGGAGAGATCGGTCCGAACAGTAACGAAAGTTACATCTATATATTTTCTGCGGTCGCCGTATTCATCCTGCTCATCGCCTCGATCAATTTCATGAACCTGGCGACGGCATGGGCGGCCAACCGGGCCAGGGAAGTGGGGATGCGCAAAGTTGTAGGTGCAGCCAGGACCCAACTCATCGGTCAGTTCCTCACGGAATCGATCCTGCTCACATTCCTGGCCGCCGGCATCGCCCTGGCTTTCGTACTGCTGCTGCGCTTGGAATTCAACGCACTCACCGGGAAGAACGTGCCGATATCGGAGATACTACGCGCCCAGACGCTCGTTCCCCTTTTTGGACTTAGCCTAGCCTTGGGGTTGATCTCAGGAAGCTATCCTGCGTTTTTCCTAACCGCATTCCGGCCGGTTGAGGTGTTGGGTGGGAAACTCAGTTCCAGGAGCTCAGGAGGACTTCTTAGAAAAATACTAGTCGTGGTCCAGTTCGCGATTTCCGTGTTCCTGATCGTCGGACTGAGCGTCGTATCGACCCAGCTGAGATACATGAGAAACCAGGATCTGGGCTTCGACAAGGAACACATCATCGCGGTTCCCTTGTCGGACTGGTATGTTAGAAATACGTATGAATCCTACAAAAACATCCTTCTTTCTCATCGCGGTATAACGAGCGTCTCAGCGGCCTCGAGCATTCCAGGGAGCGTATTCTCCATCGGACTGTACTGGCCGTCCGGGAGTACGTTCAACGAGGCGTTGAGTGTTCAGGTGCTTTACGTCGACTATGATTTCATGGAAACGTTCGGCATGAGTCTCCTGGAAGGACGGGATCTATCCCGAGAATATGGGGCAGATATGAATCGGGCGCTGCTGTTGAACGAGGAGGCACAAAAGCGATTTGGCTTTGAGGCGGAGCAGGACGCTGTGTTGAACCCTGGGAGACGGCCCGTTGTCGGGATCCTAAAAAACTATCACTTCAAATCCCTTCATCAGCAGATCGAACCGTTCGCCCTACAGTTGAGTACTCCCGACAGCTACTATTGGATATTCATCAAGGCCCCGGGAGACAACATTCCGGAAACTCTGGCCTTCGCTCAGGCGGAGTGGCAGAAAGCTAATCCGAACCATCCCTTCGACTATGTTTTTGTGGATGAAAACACCGACCTGATGTACCAATCCGAAATGAGATTGAGCCGGTTGTCAGGCTATTTCACAGGGGTTGCCATATTCGTCGCATGTTTGGGCTTGTTCGGCCTCTCCTCGTTCATGGCCTTGCAGAGGACCAAAGAGATCGGCATCCGAAAAGTACTCGGGGCTTCCACCGGTAACATCGTATTGAGACTGTCAAGCGAGTTTGTCGTGCTGGTCGTGCTGGCCGGCCTTGTAGCATGCCCTTTGGCTTATTACGCCATGAGTCGATGGCTGCTGAGCTTTGCTTACCGGATCAGTATCGAGCTGTGGCTTTTGTTCCTGGCTGCCGGCCTGGCCCTTATAATCGCTTTGGCAACGGTCAGCTATCAATCCATAAGAGCGGCCGCCGCAAATCCCGTGGACTCTCTCCGTTATGAGTAGGCAGTGCCAGGTCAGTCTAACTCAAGCAGCATCCATTTATCCTGAGATATCCCTTCCAATACATTTTGAATACACAGGTTCCAGCTGATGAATCCCACGCTTTCGCCGTACTCATCTGCTTGGCCCACAGCCGGGGCCAGGGGCTCCCCGGAATCGCCGTGGCGGCCCTGAGAATTTCGAGAGGAAGGCCTAATCTCGATTTTCGAGAGGCTCGTACTTCCAAGGTTTGAGTCCCAGCTCGGAGGGTTTGGTCGCAGGAGGGACCAAAGCATTGTAGACCTTCCGGGCCAGAAGCTGGCAGCGGATAAAGGCTCTCGTCGCCTTGGCCCAGTAGTAAATACCTTCTTCCTGAGAAGACTTTTTGGTCAGTGTGGAACCTATGCTGTCGGGACCCCGCCAGAAATCGCCCTTCGTCCACTCGATAACAGCCTGATCATATATCTCATCCAAAGGAGCGTAGGCAGGGTTCTGGTAATCAAGCTGCCTCAACTCTCTTTCGGCAAGGAACAGGTCAATCTGTGCCTGGTATTTGGAGGCCGCCATCACTTCGGCGGGACTCGAACCGAGGCGGAGACGAAAGAAGGCGCGGGTTGCGCCCGCCAGCGGCCTTGCACCATGGAACGCCCGGGGATGGCTCAGGGTCGGCTGCTGTGCTGGATAGGTCGTAGAGAGAAAATAGAGCTTCTCTTCTGGTATCGTAATGGTCACATAGGCATTCGTCGAATGACCGAGAGTGCTCCACCATTCACATTCAGCATTGGCATAATGATCCATCGCCTTTTTTTCCCAGACATCCGGGTGCGCACTCACCGGGAGAGGGCCGCTGCGGAAGCGCCAGACCATCTTTATGAAATCGAGGTCGATCTTCCCGTGATAGGACGTGAAAAGATTATAGACAAAGAGATTTCGGCTGACGCTGAAATCCTTGCAGGGCGTAAACCCCTTCATTAACCACCCTCCGTACTCGACGTATTCCTGCCCTTCCATTCCCAACTTCCGGGAAAGAAGAGTGTTCGTGGCGTACATAAAGTCTTTTTCCCCGTGGTCTCCCGATTTCCGGATGATGGCGGGGTCGGTGGACCTCTCGATGTCGAAGGCACGGCCGTCCTTATCCACCCAGAATCCTCCGGTGCCGTAGTATCCGCCTCCTGAAAAATCTCCCGTTGTTTCATAATCCAGCGTCATTTCGACAGCTTCACTGGCATTGGAGGCGTAGCGGAGCGTGTGCCTGATGGCGATGTCGCTTTGGATGCCATAACGAGGCTTTTTTCCCTGATCCTGGGCTGTTTGGGTAACGCCGTGGTGAACATAGACCAGCCCCTGGTCGTTCATTCCCGAGTGGCCGCCGGCCGAAACCCACGGCCCTACCGCGAGGTAAGGTGTGTGGATGTAGGCATTCCCATCTTCAGGAAAACAAATGATGGTCACATTGAAGTGGTCGGCGCCATCGGAGCTGGCGGAGGTAATGACTTTTCCGTCCGCGGTGGCCGTTCCCCAAGCGACGGCACTGCCGCATTTGGACGGGACATCACCCAGTGACGATTCTTGACGTGTAGGTGTTTTTTGAAGCGGGGGGAAAGACGGGGGCGGCGTCTTCTCCAGTTCCTCCGGATAGCCGGATTGATCAGCTGGTGTCTCCTGATAGCTTCCTTTCACTACTCCCAATGTGAACTGGGCCAGGACGTGCTCATATGTCAGAGAAACACCTCCATCCTTCGCACCCATAGCCATCCCTTTAAAGAACGGGATCATTTCCGGAGCATGTTTTTTGATGTACCACTCGTATCCTTTAAGAGCTCTGAGTTGGCCATCCGAAAAATCTGTCTCCAGAAGCTCCAGGATCCAGGTCCCAAAAATCTGAGTCAACTGCCTGGCATACTGATACCCCATCTCGAAATCCGAGCCCTGGATAATCACCACCGGCCGTGCCCAGGGAAAAATGGGAACTCCATCGACAAACTCTATCTCCGGACCTCGATCCAGATCTAAGGGATCGATCTGAGCGTTTTCCTCCCCCCGTTTGGCTTCAACAGTCGATGAGAAACAAAAAAGGAATAAAGCGAGGGCGACAACAAATGCGGTAGATCCTTTACGATTACTTTGCATAGAAGTTCCTCCTTCGCAGATTTCTATCATTACGAACATCCAGACGACTTGTCAATAACAGCCGGATTAAAACTCAACTTCTACCATCCTGGCGTCACGGATGAGATAGAGTTTGTGTAGAGATATCGCTATTCGTAGCGCAGGCTCTCGATAGGATTCGCCGTGGCGGCCCGGAGGGTCTGGTACCCGACCGAGAGAAGGGCGATGAACAGGCCCAGGCCTCCCGCCAGCATGAATACCCAGATTCCGATGGCGGTCCTGTAGGCATAGTCCTGAAGCCATCGCTGCATGACAATGAATGCCGCGGGCCAGGCAATGGCATTGGCTATGATGACCAGTTTCGTGAAATTCATCGAGAGGAGGGAAATAATTTTCCAGGGAGAAGCCCCCAGCACTTTGCGTATGCCGATCTCCTTGGTTTTCTCTTCGGCCGTGTAGGAGGAGAGGCCTACTAAACCGAGGCAGGAGATGATTACAGATAGGGCGGCAAAGGAAAAAAGTATCTGGGACAACCTCTGTTCGTTCGTATACATGCGGTTGAAGGCATCGTCCAGGAACGCGTATTCGCAGGGGAAACCCGGATTGGCCTTCTCCCAGACTTTCCTGAAGTGTTTGAGGGCGCTGGTGGGATTACCCGCTCTCAATCTTAAGAGGAGATAGTTCCGGTTCGCCCCCCATGAGCCGGCGGTCAATATCATCGGCGCAGTGGCAGAGGACATGTGTTGGTTGGAGAAATCGCTTACTACTCCTACGACCTGCCCCTTGTTTCCCCAGAAACGTAGTTCCAGTCCAAGGGGATCTTCAATTCCTATCTGCCGGAGGGCTGTCTCGTTGATGATGAAATTCCCCGCATCTACAGGGCGGGACCTGGAAAAATCCCGGCCTTTTACCACTGTCATCCCGGCTGTCTTGATAAAGTCATGGTCGACAGACATAAAAGCCGGATAGACTCTCTGATCTGGGGAGCGTCCCTCCCAGTCGAGATAGCCGATCCAGCTTTGGATATTCGAGGGCAGGTAGCTGCAGCTGGTGACGCTCTCTATATCGGGGTGACTGAGAAGTTCCTCCCTGACCACGTCCACGGAATCCCGGGTTTTTTTCTGCATAAGGTGGTAGACGATGTTCTCCTTGTCCATGCCGAGGTCCCGGCTCATGATGAACGAGACCTGGGACTTGACTACAAGGGTCCCGATGATGAGCATGGTCGAGAGTGTGAACTGGAAGACAACGAGGACTTTTCGAAACAGGGATCCATGTCCTCCGGGTTGAGAGAACGACCGGCTGAGCTTCTCTGGCGCGAAGGACGAGAGGAACAGGGCGGGGTAGAGACCCGAAAGAAATCCAGTCATGAGAACAATCGCCAGGAGTCCGAGCACAAAATCGACGTGGGAAAGTTCGAGGCTCAGGTGCCGGCCGGTGACCTGATTGAAGGTGGGCAGGGCCAGTTCCACCAGGAGCAGTGCCGCGGCCATGGCCAGCCCGGAATGAAGAAGGGATTCGTTGATGAACTGCCGGATGAGCTGCCCTCTCGTTCCTCCTAAAGTCTTACGAAGAGCGACCTCCTTGACGCGTCCTTCGAAGCGGGCCGCGGCCAGGTTCATGAAGTTGACGCATGCGACAAGCAGGATGAAACACGCGATCAGGGAAAATATTCGGACGAAACGCATCGCCCCGTCCGAGCCTTCGGGATTGAACAAGTGGATTCGGGATAGTGGCTGAAGCCGGAGGACTTCGTCCATGTCATGGGTGCGGCTTTTCAGGAATCCTGAGATTTTCTTTTCCAGGAGCTCGGAAGAACTGCCCTCTTTGAGAAGGAGATGGACCTGATAGTTCTTGCCTTCCCAGTTGGCTTCCAGGGGAGCCAGGTCGATATTGAACAGGGGATAAGACTGGAAAGAGAAAAGGAAATCGAATTGGAAATCCGATTCGTCCGGGATGTGGACGACACCGGAAACAAAGAGATCGGCCCAGCCGCTGAGGTTGAGCACTTTCCCTATGGGGTTCTCGTCACCGAAATATTTTTCTGCCATGGTGTCCCGGATCACCAAAGCATTCGGATCATCGAGTGCCCGGGCGGATGTCCCCTCAACGAAAGGGAAGGAAAAAATATCAAAAAATGCGGGGTCGACCATTAGAAAACGGGCTTCCGTGTGGGCTATGTCCTCGAAACGAACCACCATATTATCGGGACGGTAGCGTGAGACGGCGGTGATCTCCGGAAACTCGTCCCGCAGAGCGGGGCCGAGAGGGAAGGGGAGCCAGGGATGGACGGAGATACCCTCATTTAACTGGTCTTCCATGACCACCCGGTAGATGTTGGCGGCGTTTTCATGAAAGCGGTCAAAGGAGATTTCCTGCCGGGTCCAAAGAAAGATCAGGATGGAGCAGGCCATCCCAACGGCCAGGCCGGCCACGGTGATCAAAGAATACCATTTTTGCCGGCGCATCTTCCGGAAAGACACCTTCAAAGAGTTCAGAAATAGAGCCGGCGAGAAGCCGCCGGACCTGTACGGCGGCACGGGGAGCAGGCCGCGGGAGACAGTCTTGTAGTACTCATACCCGATCACATCGGCACTCTCGACCGATTCCGTGACTTCGCGGAACGCATCTTCGAGACTTTTCCCCTGCCCGATGAGGTCATCGATCTCGTCCCTCACATGGCCCTCGAGCTCAGCGATTGCCCCATCTTCGAGGGCTCCACCGCGCCTCAAACTTCGACCCCATTCCCCCACAGCCTTATCGAGGTCGAACAATTCTCTTTCTTTGCCGGTCTTGTTCGATTTGTTCATGACCGGGCCTCCGAAGACTCCCACAGCCCGGCGAAAACCCCATGGACGGTCAGCCATTGGATTTTCTCCTGGTCGAGTTCCCTTCGACCGGCGTCTGACAGCCGATAATATTTCCGGTGTCGTCCATTTACTGATTTTTCCCACCTTGAACTGATGAATCCATCCCGTTCCAGGCGGTGTAGGACCGGATAGAGCATGCCGAAAGACCAGTTCAGGTTTCCTCCCGATAGGACCTTCATCTTCTTTATGATCTGGTACCCGTAGGCCTCGCCCTCCAGTAGGACAGATAGGAGCAGCGGTTTCGTCGAAGCCGCGATCAGAGCCTTGGATATCATGTCACACCTCACTGCGCTTTATATATAGCACTGCTATATATGCAATTTGCGTGCCAGATCCGCCCCTTGGGGTAAATGTCGATTCTATAATGGAGACTGCAGAAAGACTGTTCGTTTAAGCACAGGAATTGTCCGGCTGAGGACGATCGATCAGTTCCATATCATCCGGAATATCTTCATCTGCTGAAAGCCGTTTTCTTTCTCTCCGATGCAGTAGAGATGTTGATTCTTTATCAATGCGTAGATCGGGAAGGGGTTCCGGCCAAAATGCACCGGCAGGCTGACACGGGCGAAAAAGGCGCTATCCCGGTTGAATATGTCGCACCAGTATTCGGCCTGCCGTTCACCTTTCTCGAAGGTCACGGCATATAATCGCCCTGCTTCATCCGAGAACAGTGCATGGATGGGGGGGAGTTGTTCGGGAGTTATGGCTGGATCACGCAGCGGCGAATTCTCCGGGAAACCCTGCAGCAGTACCTCCCGAGTTTCAGGAGACAGCCTGACAGGCTCATATTGCTTTTGGATCTTCCGGACCAGAGATCCCTCGTCGCCATAGACTAGAATCTCGTAGCCCCTCTGCTCATTGATCTGAAAGATCCTGTCCCGGTTTATGTGCCAAGCGAAAATTGGATCTAAAAACCGGGCCTGTCGGCCGATGTCCAGCACGTCCAGCTCCTGAATCTCCTTGCCGTCCCGGCTGAACAAGCTGGTTTTTTCATTGAAGTGTTCAGCGGCCGTGTCTTCAGCCCCGGCTTTCCAGAAGACCACCGAATTGCCGTTATCCAGAGGGTTGACTATGACGAAATTTGGATCGATCCGGGTTTCCGAAACCACATTCCCGTCTACGTCGAAAACCATAAGCTTCTTCATGACGTCCGTGACGGCCAGGCGGTCCTGAGGCAGCATTCGCGGCAGGATCGGAAAACCCATCTCTCCCGGCCCCTGGCCTTTGGGCCCGAAAGACCGCACGAACTTCCCCTCATGGGTGAACTTAAAGAAGAAGTGGTCTTCCCCCCTTTGACTCAAAAGATAAATTCCGCCCTGAGAATCCACCTGAAAGGCATTGATATCGACCAGGCCGGTCGCTGCAACGATAGGGTTCTCCGTGTCCAGGACCATGACTTCTTCCAGCTGTAAGGACGAAGGCTGTCCTTCGACCCGGTAGGGTTCTACCTGGTTGGTAACGATTTCCACCACATCCTCAATTCGCCTATCTACCTGCTGAGTCTGGCATCCGCAGATGGCCAGGAAGAGTAGAGAAATAACAACGATTCGGTTACTTTTCATGACCGCCTGTCTCTCATAAATCTATAGTTTTAAAGCCTCTCAGTCTATGGCTCTTCCTCACTCTTTGAGTCTATGTGGGCCTCCCTGTGTTGAAAAAAAAGGGACAGGCCCCTTTTTCGGGAGAATAAAAAGGGGCCTGTCCCTTTATTCGTAGCGCAGGCTTTTAACGGGATCGGAAAGGGCGGCGCGTGCGGCATGCCAGCTCATGGTCATCCCTGCCACCAGGAGAGAGAGGAGGGCAGCCAGGGCGAACATCCACAATTCGATGCCGATTCTGTAGGCAAACTGGTCCAACCAGCTCCGGGCCGCGATCAGGGCGATGGGCCAGGCTATCAGGTTGGAAACCAGCACCCATTTCAGGACATCCCTCGTAAACAGCAGCATGATGTCTGAAACACTCGCGCCCAGGACCTTACGGATGCCGGTTTCTTTGGTCCTGCGGGCCACCGTCACGGCAGTCAAACCGAACAGCCCCATGCAGGCGACCATCAACGCAAATCCGGTGGACCATCCCACGATCCGCCCCCAGTCCCGTTCCCGGCGGTACTCCCAGGCCAGGGCGTCATCGAGGAACGTATAGCTGAAGGGGAGATCCGGACGGATCGATCCCCAGATGGACTCCAGTCTCTGGAGCACGTCTGATCCTTCTCTCTCCCGTACCTTGATCAGGATGTTGCTAAAACGCTGGATCGGGGGGAATCCCCTGGGCCCGAAGGCCATGGGGCCGATGGGCACATGCAGCGAAAACACATGGAAATCCCGGACAACACCGATGATCGTGGGGTCAAAAGTGTATTCGGCCGGGAGTTTGTCCACAGCAAAATCTGAGAATTTCAATCCGATGGGATCCTCGAGGCCAAAATCCTTGACAAATGCCTCGTTGACCAGGATCCCTTCACGGGCCTCGTAGGGGTGATCGGGTGAGAAGTCCTTTCCCAGGAGGACTGGGATCTCCAGTGTTTTCATGTAATTCAGGTCGACCATGAAGGCTTCAGCAGTGTGCTCGATCCCATCCATGTGGTAGCGGCGCGTCACGCTCCCGTGGCGGGTGCCCACAGTGCCCGAATCGGCGCTGACGGCCAGTATCCGGCTGTCATTCCGGAGCTCACTGCGGAAGACCTTGAGCAGCGACTCGCCCTCTGAGGCCCGTTCTCCAGGGACCTGAGTTCTCACGAGGATAAGACTGGATGGATCAAATCCCAGATCCGTTGAGGCCATGAAATGCAGCTGACGTGTGATGACCAGGCTTCCAATGATGAAAAACAGGGAGACCGTGAACTGGAATACGATGAATATCAGAGTCAGCCGGCTCTTTTTTACGCTGAGGAAGCGCCCCCGGAACACATCCCCGGCCTGAAACCGGGAGATGCTCAGCGCCGGGATCATCCCCGTGAAAAGACTCACCATCAGGACCGCGAAGAGGACGACCAGGAGTGTCTGGGGATGCAGCGGTGCACTCTTAGCCAGGCTCTTCCCGGTAAAGGCATTAAAGGGGCCGATGAGGGATATGGCTGCGATGAATCCAACCATCAGGGCTCCCAGCCCGGCAAGGGAAGACTCTGTCATGAGCTGGCCCACAAGCTGTTCTTTCCGTGCGCCGATCACTCTGCGCACACCGACCTCCTTTAAACGCGTGGAGCTCTGTGCCAGAGACAGGTTGACCGAGTTCACACACGCCAGCACAAGGATCAGCAGGGCAATGCCGGACAGCACCAGGGAGAAGGCCGGATGCCCGGGGGATACGAAGGCGGAAACACCGATGTCACTCAGATGATAGTCCGTCAGTCTGAGGAGATCGAATCCCTGCTTGGGTTGTGACATCTTGACCCGCTCCCACATCGAATCGTAGAGTCTGTGGTTGAAAGCGGAGAGCTTGGGCCGCAGGGAGCCTGCCGTCCCTTTATCGGGGAGGTCAAGGAAGGTCGTGGCAAAAATGGGCAGGGTCACAAAATCGTTGTTGTTCCTGTCGATCTGATAGGCATCGAAGACATGGCTGAAATGGAGGATCCCGTCAAACCGGAGGCTGGAGTTGCCGGGGATCTCTTTGATGACTCCGGTTACGGTGAAGTCCCGGAACGAATCCCCGATCCGGATCGAGAGGATTTGGCCCAACGGATCATCCCCGCTGAAAAAGGCCTCCGCTGTTGCAGCCGTGATGACGATCTTGAGGGGATCCGAGAGCACTCGGGAGGAGTCACCCGCACCCAGTTCAAAGGAGAACATATCGAAAAATCCGGGATCGGTGAAGGCGAAGTCTTTCGTAATGAGGCGATCTCCCCTCCGGACGATCTGGCTGTGCATGGCATAGCGGACCGTAGATCCGGGTGCGACTTCGGGGAATTCGGCCTCCAGCATTTCGGCAATGAAATGGTGAGATCCGCCTATGAAACGATCCATGAACTCGCTGGTAAGAATGTAGGTTCGCTCCGCCTTCTCATGGAAACGGTCGAATGTCAGGTCATCGCGGACATACGCAACAAGCAGAACAAAGAAACTCAGGCCGATGCCGAGGCCGATGATGTTAATGGCCGCGGTCAGTTTCTGCTTCCGGAGGATCCGGAAGGCGGTTTTGACATGATTCCACAGCATGCGGCACTCTCCAAGGTGGTGAACACTCGTTTACTATAACCCCGAACTGAGCGCAATATTCCAGCAGATCACAAATATCTTGATAATTTTGTTCCGCTCAGTTATTCCTGGCCGCAATCCACGGACCTGCTGATCTTCCGCAACAATTCCCAGATCTGAGAATCGACCGGTTTGGGGGAGATGCAGAAAAACGCAGCGGTCTTATCTGATTCAGCGCAATACCAGGAGTGGATCTCGAAATTCAGCCGCAGCAGCTTCCAATCGGTGAACGCATCATAGGTGTGGACCGTCCCATGAAAAAATCTGTGGTCCGTTCTGTCTGAGACGATCTTCCTCGCGCTTTCTTTGATGTCTGCCTGAATCCTTTCCGGGTGATATCCCTTGTTTTTGCCCTCATCGATGGCAGTGCACAGTCCTTTGAAGTAAA
>CBFDBC010000015.1:0-29591 GCA_965602945.1 uncultured bacterium
GGGAGTCGAACCCACCCGGGACGGTTTCGCGCCCCACACTGGTTTTGAAGACCAGGAGGCCCACCGGAACCTATGCCTTCCCGTTTATGTCGGCCAGGACCCTCCTGTCGCCTTCGCGCCGGGTCAGGCCTTTTTCATCGAAATACTCCAGAATGGGCTGGGCGTATTTCCGGGAGAACTTGAGCGCATCCCTAAGCTCGGCCAGGGTGATGCTCCCCTGTCTCCGGATATATTCTATAACAAATGACCGCACTTTATGCAATGTCTGAGTGTGGTAGACCACCTTGTCGTCGAGCCGAATCAGCCGGCCCTCCTCGAGGAGGACGATCATGAGGTCGGAAAAGGCCTTCTCCGGGATGGCCAGCCTCTCCCGCACCTCGCTCTCCAGGGGGGCTTTGACATCACCGCGGCGGAAGGCCTGCTCGATCTGGTCGGCCAGGCCGCGGTCTTTGGGGCTCAAGTCGACGCGGTAACCCGCCGGTCCCACACGGCCGTCTTTGACCGAAATCCGGTTCCGGTCCTTTTGATCCTGGAGCACCAGATCAAAGGTGCCAGAATCCGTTTTTTTCGAAAGGCGTGTTTTAAGCTCTGCCAGGGGCAGGGTGGTCTGGTATGGATTCTTCTCCAGATAGGCCTTCACCTCGGTCTCTATGGCCCCCTTGAGGCGGTTGAAGTTGTCCTGATGGAGATAGAGGTCTTCTCTGCCGCGGCGACCCTCGGATGAGGCGGTACGCACAAGCTTTCCCTGATCGAGGAGGGATCCGGCCGCCTCACGGATCTGCGTCTCCGATTCCCCCATGACATAAGACATCTGGTCCAATCCCTGGGGGTGAGAGCCCGCCTGCCGGAACATCTGTGCGAGCCGGGATTCCAGGCTGCCCTCAAGGCGTTCGAGACCGGCAGCCACCTCAGGATCCAGCCGCTTGTGCTTCCCGGGCCGGCTGTCCAGGATCACACCACCCCCGATGGTCAGGACAGGCGAGAAGCTCCGGATCACGAACCGGTCTCCGGGCAGGGCCACGGCCGGGGATTCCAGCAGGAACTGGGCTTGAGCCGCCTCTCCCGGCTTCATGACATCCCTGTCCAACAGCATGATCCGGCAGATCACCTCGGCCGTGCCCACATGGAGCCGTATGCGCGTCCGGTTCTTGAGCTCCTTCCCGAAGCTCTTGAGGAGATGCAGCCGCCCGTCCAGCCGCTGCGTCGGATGGAGCGAACCCGGCACCGCCGCCACCTGTCCACGCCTCAGGTCTTCCTTCTTGATCTCGGGCAGGTTGATCGCGGTCCTACGCCCCACAACCGACTGTTCAACCCGGCTGTGGTGCACCTGGATGCCGCGCACACGGGAGGTCATCTGTTCGGGGTAGACCTCCAGCCTCTCCCCGATCCGGACCTCACCGGAGAGGACCGTGCCCGCGATCACCGTCCCGAAGCCCGACATGGTGAAGACCCGGTCCACGGGCATGCGGAAGATCTCGCTGTCCCGCCGCTCCCCGACTCTTTCAGCCAGCGCCACGAGCGCCTGCTTGAGAGCTGGGATCCCTCGGCCGGTCACAGCCGAAACCGGCAGCACAGGGGCCCCCTCCAGGAATGTTCCCTGCACAAAGCCCGCGATATCTGTCTCCAGCCCTGCGAGGCTGTCCTCATCCGCCAGGTCTGCCTTGGTCAGGGCCACGAGGCCTTTTTCGATGCCCAAGAGCTGCAGGATCTCGAAGTGCTCCCGGGTTTGTACATTGATCCCCTCATCGGCCGCCACCACCAGGAGTGCCGCATCGATGCTGCTGGCCCCGGCTACCATGGTCTTTACGAGCTTCTCGTGGCCTGGCACATCGATGAACACCACCTGTTTGGAGCTATCCGGCGCATCCAGGAACACGAAACCCAGCTCGATGGTGATCCCCCGCCGTTTTTCTTCTGAGAGCGTGTCAGCGTCGACACCGGTCAAGGCCTTGACCAGCGCGGTCTTGCCGTGGTCGATGTGCCCGGCTGTCCCGACGATCACATGTCCCTTGTCGAGGCTCTGGGATGTCATCGGTCAGGCCGTTCGTTTATTTCGGAGGTGGATTCTTCCTTCAGATTTTTCGGCGATGATCCCCACGACGGCCGAGTGAACCACTCCCCTGTTTTTCAGAAGTTCGACGAGCTCGCCGCTCTTCTCCCCCGGGATCGCGATCAGCAGGCCCCCAGAAGTCTGGGGATCGTAGAGCACGGTCTCCCACTCGGCACCGACGTCCTTTTCTTTGCTCACGAGTTTGGCCGCGTATTCTCGGTTTCGCTCCACGGCGCCCGAGATGTATTCCCTGGCGACAAAATCCAGCACATCGTCGAAGACCGGGACCGATTCGATGAAGATCTCGGCCGTAACCTTGCTCTGTACTACCATCTCGGCCAGGTGGCCCAGGAGCCCGAATCCGGTCACGTCGGTGGCCGTGATCACTCCCATCTCGACCATGGTCTCGGAGGCGGCCCGGTTGAGCGTGGCCATGGACGCACCGATCGCACCCATGTTGAAGGGGAAGGCCTTGCCCAGCTGGTTGGCGAAGCCGATGATGCCAGTGCCCAGGGGTTTGGTGAGCACCAGCGCATCGCCGGGCCTGGCCCTGTCGTTGGTCACCATCCTGCGTGGATCCACGGTGCCGGTCACGGCAAACCCGAACTTGATCTCGTTGTCTTTGAGGCTGTGCCCGCCGATGACTACGACTCCCGCCTCCATCATCTTCTCCACACCGCCCTTGAGCATGCGGTTCATGATGGAGTGGCTGAGCTTTTCGATGGGAAATCCGACCACGGAGAGCGCGGTCAGGGGAGTCCCACCCATGGCATAGACATCGCTCACCGAGTTGGCGGCCGCGATCTGCCCGAAGGTGTAGGGATCGTCCACGTTGGGAGTGAAGACATCCACGGACTGGACCAGGGCCGTGTCCTCCGAGAGCTGGAAGATACCGGCGTCATCACAGGTGTCCGAGCTCACCAGCACCCTGGGATCTTCCAGGGCGGGCAGGCCGGCCAGCGCTATCTTGAGGTCGTTCTGATTGATCTTGGAGGCACAGCCCGCGCTCTCCACAAAATCCGTGAGCCTCACTTCCTCCGGCGCATCGGGCAGGCGCTCCCCGGCGCACAGGCAAACGTTCTTATCCTCAAAGAGTGGACAGGGGCAGGGTTCCTTGGGGTTGCAGATGCAGTGTCCCAGCCTGCGGGACCGTCCCATGACGACCTTGCGTTTCTCCGGATCGAAGGTTCTATTCTTCATCATTCATAGCTTTCGTCAGCACCTCAGCGAGCGCATCCCCCACGATCCGGTCCTCGCCTTTGAGGACCGTGCGCATGTCCAGGAGCAGCGCGTCCTGGTGGACACGGGGGAAGACCGGAGGATCGTTGCGCCGCAGCGCGCAGGAGAGCTTCTCCGCCGAGGCATGGGGAGTTCGGACGCAGAGAAGTTTGGTGGGTATGGTCTCAACCGGGACCGCGCCGCTCCCGACCTGGGGGCCGCCGCCGATGAGCGTGAACTCAGCCGCGCCCTGTGGCAGGCGGTTCTTGAGTTTTCGGGTCAAGGTCCTGGTCCTGCGGCCCACTTCCTCGGCTGTACGCGAGAACATCCAGTACACCGGGTGATCCTCCACCAGCTTGTCCGGCCGCAGGAAAAGCCTGAGCGTAGCTTCCAGGCCGGCGATGGTCAGCTTTCCGATCCGCAGCGCTCGGGACAGCTGGTTCTTTCGGATGCGGTCCACGGCCTCCTGCTTCCCCAGGATGAAGCCGGATTGGGGCCCGCCGATCAGCTTGTCGCCGCTGAAACAGGCCACATCCACCCCGGCCCTGACGCTGTCCTGGACCTGTGGTTCGTGCTCGATGCCCCACTGGCTGAGGTCGACGAGCGCGCCGCTGCCGATGTCATCGATGACGGCAATTCCATGCTCACGTGCCAGGCTCGCCAGGTCTTCGATAGGCGGTTCCTCAGCAAACCCCACGATGCGGTAGTTGCTGTGGTGGACCCGCATGATGGCGGCGGTCTGTTCACCGATAGCTTCCCGGTAATCACGCAGATGGGTCTTATTGGTCGTGCCCACTTCCCTGAGCACTGCGCCGCTGGCGGCCATCACGTCCGGCATGCGGAAGGCGCCACCGATCTCGACCAGCTGCCCCCTGGAGACGATCACTTCCCTGCCCAGGGCCAGGGTGTTGAGGATGAGCATGGTGGCGGCGGCATTGTTGTTGACCACGGTCGCGGCCTCTGCACCGGTCAGCCCGCAGATCAGGTCTTCCAGGTGCTTGTCCCTGTGGGAGCGGCGGCCGGTCTCGATATCCGTGGCCAGGGTGCTGTACCCTTCGGCCACCTCTGCCAGGGACGCCTGTGCCGTCGAGGAGAAGGCGGCCCGGCCCAGCCCCGTGTGCATGATGACTCCCGTGGCATTCACTGCCTTACGCAGCGAGGGCGTGAACTTGGCCTCGAGTGAGGCGCCCACCTCGGCGGCGATGGCCTCGACCTCCAGCCGTTCAACGGGGAAAGATGCCTCCCCCGTCTCCCGGATCTCGGCCCGGAGGGCCTCCAGAGCGGTACGCACCGCCTCAGAGACCAGCGCCTCGCCGTAGGTCTCGGTCAGGGCACTCACGGCCTTGCTGTTCTTGGTCTTGTCGACAGAAGGGATTTTCCGCAAAAGATTGCTGGTCATGACAAAGATGATAGTATAAATCGGAATAAATAAAAAGGGGACAGGCCCCTTTTCCAGGGAGTTAAGAAAATGGGAAGATTTAAAAGGGAGTGGTCCAATTATGTTTCATAATTGGACCACTCCCCTTTATTTTAGCGCTTGCCGGTGATCTTATAGGTCTTGGTGAACAGGCGGCACCAGCCCTCTTCATCGTGACAGATCCAGGCTTCGGGCTTGACTTCGATCGTGAAGGAGCTGGCTCCCGGTTCCAGAGCGATGGCAACCGCCAGAACCCGGTTTTCCTTGTCGGAGTCGCCCTCATGCTGACCCGCATTCAGCGAAGTCTTTTCCACTGCCACTCCGGATACGGCCTTCAACGCCACCGTGGGCGGGGCCGACAGGTTGTTCCAGTGGTGGCCGCCCACGTCGTCGACAAAGAGGTACAGATAGAGCATCATGTTGTCCGTGTCCACCTTGGCCGCGACATCCATGGGCACGACTTCGTTACCCGTGGGCTGAACCGTGACGTCTTTGAGTCGGGTGGGGATCTTATTCTCCGCCACCTCATCAACCGTGGTTGTGGCCTCGGGCATGGTTCCGGAAACCATGTAGGAAGCCGATACAGTCTTCGGTGTTTCCCCTCCCATGTCGAGCGAGGCCGTAACCGTTGCCTTGAACTCCATACGGCCGGCTCGTCCTTCCTGAGACCAGAGGACGCCCAGCGTGTGCGGATAGATGTCCTTGTCGTCCGCGTCATCGGCACGGCCGCGTCGCTTTCCGGACTGGAGCTGATCCTTGATGAAGTTGATGCCCCTCACTTCGGCGAAATCCACGGTGATGACCTCGGCCATGTTGAAGCTGACACCCTTGTCGGGTGCGACCACAAAATACAGACGGCTCTGACCCTCGGCCGTGATGTTGGGCGGGAGTGTCGCTGCCTCGAAGCTGAAGGGAAGCGTGTCGGACCCGTCCAGGCGTTTCACGTCCAGGGGATGGAGCGATGTGTCCGGGACCTCGGTCGCGGGGACTTCGTCGTTGTCGCCGATGGCCCGCGCTGTCTGGTCGGCGGCCCCCAGGGCGGCCCAGTCTTCCTCCGGGATTCCGGAGGGACCGATGTTGACCTCGAGCCATTCCTTGAGCTCGTCCATGTTCGCCCAATCCTTGCTGTACAGGAGTTTCCCATCGGGATCGATGATGAACTCCGAGTTGGGCATACCGCCGTACGTCTTCTGCATGGTGTTTGTCATGTCGTCGATGATCCACGGAAGCGCGAGCGTGAGCTCGGCATTGGCCAGCCTCACATACTCCTTGCGCATCTCAAGGCTGTCGGTCTGGGTAAACCCATAGAACCCGGGGTGGGGTTCCCGACTGAGGACGTAGTAAAAAGAGATGCCTTTACCGGCGTAAGCCTTGTTGAGAGCCTCCACACGGGAGACTTTTCGGCGCCAGGGCGGTCACGTACAGCCGCCCCATTGGAGGTAGAGGGTGTTACCCTTGTACAGGCTGCTGAGCGAGACCTGCTGGAGCTTCTCGTTGTAGATCATCACATCCGGGACCACTTTCCCGATCCCGGGAGACCGTTCTTCCCACGGGGCCCTGCGGCGCTGCTGCTGGCCGTAAACCAGGGAGCCGACAACCAGCACCAGGATCAGGGTCCAGAGGGTGAGCAGTGCGATTCTCCGTCTCATTGTTCCTCCTTCGAATCTGCCTCTCCTAAAGAAATTAAGGCTTTCAGTCAATTATATGCCCCCACCCGATCAATGCAAAGTTTTTCTTCCTTCTTGACAAATGACTGGGCCTTCCATATAAACACTGTTGAATATTTGGCGCGCCTTGAAAACAGGCGGGAGGGAGATGTTTTACGGATCGAAGCGAATCAGACAGACAGGCAGAAGTTTAAGTCGAATGTTGAGAATCGCCTTCTCAGTCCTCGTTTTTTGCTGTCTCTGCCTGCCCTCAGCCGTGTATTCCGAAGCACAGAGTCCCAGACCTAACGTCCTTTTCATCACAGTCGACGACCTGCGGCCGGAACTGGGCTGCTATGGCTCGGACCTGGTCCAGACCCCAAACATCGACCAACTCGCCCGTCAAAGCCTGGTTTTTACCCGTGCCTACTCCCAGATGACGATGTGCAACCCTTCCCGGGCCAGCCTGCTCACGGGGCTGCGTCCGGATACAATCAAGATCTGGGACCTGCAGACCCACTTCCGCAAGAACCGGCCTGACATCGTCACCCTGCCTCAGCTGCTGACGGCCCATGGATACCAGACAGTACGTGTGGGCAAGATCTACCACAATACGCTGCCCGATCCACCTTCCTGGAGCCAGCCGGCGCCCCAGAATCCCATAAACTACCAATACCTGGAGCCAAAAACACGAGCCGCCAATTGGGAGCGTTCCGCCGCCGCCGTGAGGCTGGGCAAGCGCCCCGCCTGGATAGCTGCCATCCTGAGAGGGCCCGCCACGGAGTGCCATGAAGCTCGGGACAACAAATACATGGATGGGGCTTCGACCGATCTCGCCATCGGTCTCCTGAAAAAACTCAAAGATACGGGCCCGTTTTTCCTGGCTGTGGGATATATCAAGCCCCACCTTCCGTTCGTGGCTCCCAAGAAATACTGGGATCTGTATGACCGTTCGAAAATCCCCCTGGCGGAAAACAGTTTCCTGCCCAGGAACGCCCCATACTACGCAATGAATACCAATTTCGAGCTGGCCTGTTATGCGGATTTCGTGGATGTGCCCAAGCCCACCGAGGGGAGCCTGACCGACGACCAGGCACGGCTGCTCAAGCACGGCTATTACGCCTGTGTAAGCTACATCGATGCCCAGATCGGAAAGCTCTTGAAGGAGCTCAAGCGACTGGGCCTGTCAGAGAACACCATCATCATCCTCCTGGGGGATCACGGCTACAAGCTCGGTGAGCACAACAGCTGGGGCAAGCAGACCAGCTATGAGATCGATGCGCATTCCCCACTGATCATGCATGTGCCGGGAGCCAAGGGGAACGGGAGATCATGCAGCGCCCTGGTGGAATTCATGGACATCTACCCTACGCTGTGTGAGCTGACCGGGCTGGACCCGCCCCACCAGCTCGAAGGATTCAGCATGGCACCACTGCTCCAGGATCCGGAAATTCCCTGGAAGAATGCGGTCTTCTTTCAGTTCCCGGGAGGCTTCATGGGTCGCTATATGGGCCGGTCCATCCGGACCGACCGGTACCACTTTGTGGAATGGCGGGATTGGTTTGACAACACTTTTATCGATGCCGAATTGTATAACCTCCAGGACGATCCCCAGGAAAACCACAATATCGCGCGCTACTCCGAGAATCAGGAGGTTCTGCAGCAGCTCTCACGCCGGTTGTGGCAGGGCTGGAGGGGCGCACGCCCCCCAGTGAAAGATTGACCTGCCTTTAGAAACCGGGTCAAACCATCCAGATCCATTGAAAAGGCCTGCGTCATCCTGATGGATCGCTTGGATCGGAGAATCAAGGGGATTATATGGCGGAGAGGGTGGGATTCGAACCCACGGTACCGATTTTATCGGTACAATCGCTTAGCAGGCGACCCTGTTAAGCCACTCCAGCACCTCTCCGCATATTGTCTGAGGGCAGCGCCATTCTACCCTTTTTACAGGCCTCAGTCAACACGCCGGGGGCTGGTCTCATGGGGGACGGGGATGGCGGAGGGAGAGGGATTCGAACCCCCGTCACGATTGCTCGTGATGCGGTTTTCAAGACCGCCGCCTTCAACCACTCGGCCATCCCTCCGTAAAGGTGGGGACTATTTTACCACATAAAAAGGGGACAGGTGCAATTTTGAGACAAAATTGCACCTGTCCCCTTTTTTGGGATATAATCGGCCCATGCTGGACTCCAAATTTATCTTGGAAAACCCCGAGCTTGTCATCGAGAAGACGGCCCAGCGCGGCATGAAGCTCGATCTCACCGAATTCCTGGACCTCTCCGCCCTGCGCAAGGCTGTCCTGCAGGAGGTGGAGAACCTCCGCGCCGAACAGAACCGGACCTCAAAGCTCATCGGCCGGATGAAAAAGGAGGGCCAAGACGGAACGGAGAGCATCAAGGCGATGAAACAGGTCTCCGACGCGGTTAAGATCCAGGACGAAAAGCTCCGGGAGACGGACGAAAAACTCCGAGCCATCCTGCTCAACATCCCCAACCTCGCACACGAGTCCGTTCCGGTCGGCCTGTCGGAAAAGGACAATCAGGAAGTCCGCACATTCGGGACAAAGCCCGAGTTCGACTTCCCGGCCCGCCCCCACTGGGAGATCGGAGCAGATTTGGATATCCTGGACTTCGAACGCGCATCAAAGATAACCGGCACGCGCTTTGCCGTGTATCTGGGCGCGGGAGCGCTCATGGAGCGGGCCCTAATCAACTTCATGCTGGATATACACACCAGGGAACGGGGATACCGGGAGGCCATCCCGCCTTTTATCGCCAACGAGGTCAGCCTGACCGGTACCGGCAACCTCCCCAAGTTCGAGGAGGACCTGTTCAAGCTGCGCGGATACCCCTGGTACCTGATCCCCACGGCCGAGGTCCCGCTGACCAATTTCTACCGGGACGAGATCCTCGACGGGTCGCAGCTGCCCCGAAGGTTCGTGGCCTGTACGCCCTGCTTCCGCTCCGAGGCGGGTTCCTACGGTAAAGACATCCGAGGGCTGGTGCGCCAGCACCAGTTCAACAAGGTTGAGATGATGAGCTTCGGGCTGCCGGAAATCTCCTACGAAGAGCTGGAATTCATTAATGGGAACGCGGAGACCGTTCTCCAACGCCTGGGACTGCACTACCGTGTGGTGGCGCTCAGCACCGGAGACCTGGGCTTTGCCGGGGCCAAGACCTATGACCTTGAGCTCTGGATGCCCCACCGCAACGCCTGGCTGGAGATATCGTCGTGCACGAACTGCGAGAGCTTCCAGGCCCGGCGGGCCAACATCCGCTTCAAGCGGGAGCCCAAGGCAAAACCCGAGTTCGTGCATACCCTGAACGGCTCGGGCGTCGCTGTGGGCCGCACGGTGAGCGCCATTCTGGAAAGCTATCAACAGGCGGACGGGACCGTGATAGTGCCGGAGGCCCTCCGGCCCTACATGAACGAGATGGAGCGCATCACCCTGACATAGTCCGGCGCTCTCATATATGAACACGAGGACACGCTCCCGGGTCAGGACCGAAAGAGGGAAAAAGGAAGAAACAGCGTGCAGCGGGAGCGATTCGAACAGCTGGTGGAGGAGGCGGTGCGTTCACTCCCCCCCGGTTTCCTCAAGCACATGGAAAACATCTCCGTTCTGGTCGATGACTGGCACCCGGAATCCCGCAACATCCTGGGGATCTATCACGGCGTGCCGTACCAGCACCGGGGCCCCTATTACGGGAACGTCGCCCCGGATATCATCACCATCTATCAGAGGCCCATTGAGCGGATCTGTTCCACCGAACAGAAGATCCGTCAGAAAGTGCGGGAAGTCGTGATCCACGAGGTCGGGCACTATTTCGGGTTTTCCGAACCGCAGCTGAGGGAGATCGAGGCGATAGGCTGGGATGAGGATGAGTGACATCTAGGACACACGATGAGGAGAAACCATGAGTGCAGATTATCGGGGCGTTTTCGCCGCCCTCACCACACCTTTTGAAGAGGATGAGGTATCCCTGGATAGATTCAGGGAAAACATCGATAAATATAACCAGTGGGATCTGGCGGGATACGTGGTCGGGGGATCAACAGGCGAAGCCATCCACCTGACGGACGAGGAATGCCTCTCGCTCATAGGAGCGGCCCGAAAAGCTTCCGCCCCCGGGCGCAAACTCATCGCGGGCACGGCCCGGGCTTCGGCGCGCCAGACCATCGTGTTCACGAACCGTGCCGCCGACTTGGGGGCCGACGCCGCATTGATCGTCCTCCCCCACTACTACAAGGGCCTCATGACGCCGGAGGCCCTGAAAGCCTACTATTTTTCCGTAGCCGACAAGATCCGCATCCCGCTGCTGGTCTACAGCATCCCTCAGAACACGGGAATCGTACCGCCACCGGAGCTGATCGTCGAGCTCTCCCGGCATCCCAACATACTGGGGATCAAGGACTCTTCAGGGAACCTGACCCTTCTGGGAGAGGCGTTTCCCTTCATGGCCCCGGGTTCCACATTCCTGCTGGGCGCGGGAAGCATCCTCCTGCCCGCCCTTCAGCTGGGAGCCAGTGGCGGCATCCTCACGCTGGGTGCGGTGGCCCCTGAGCTCTGCATTCGACTTTACGCACACTTTCAGGAGCAGAACTGGGAGAAAGGAAGACGCCTCCAGATGGAGGTCGTGCCTCTCAATCAGGCCATCACCAAATACTACGGCATCCCCGGGGCCAAACATGCCCTGGACCTGCGCGGCTTCTACGGCGGCCCCTGCCGCCTCCCCCTCCTGCCCCTGGAAAGCCAAGCCAAATCCAGAATCAAAACGATCTTGACGGAACTTGATTTAATCTAGGAGGCTTGTCGGGTGAAGCTGTACTCATAGTACTGCAAGCCCGACATAACGCAGCAGATGATATGATATCGGGCCGCAAATGATTTAAATTGGACCGTGCACCTCATTTCGACAGAACCTCCCCCGCGTTACCCGCGCAGTTAGCTCAGGCCAGGCTGGTCTGCAGCACAAGGAGCCGTTCTGCTACCGCTGCTACCTCCCGGTCCTGACGGAGTTCACAGATGGTCCTTTGCACAGGGCCCAAACCCTCAACACCACTTACGCGGGCACGGTCCGGAAAAAGCCCGGCCTCGGTGAGGGATTCAATCTCACTTTAGCGGATTGTGAGTTACAGGGCACCGCTAGCTCCCCATCTAGCACGGTCCGTATAGAGCTAGTCAAGGAGTGAATCGGAAAACATATTATAATATATTTAGAGTGTGTTTAGAAGCGGCCCGATATACCGAGGCGATAGCCGATACCGTCCCAGAAGCCGATCTCCCCACGCAGGAGAAGGTTGGGCGTGATCTCGGCCCTTACACCAAGGTTGAGTGTTACGAGCGGCAGGATATTGGGGATGTTGAAGTCCCCCTCTTCTTCCGCTTCCTTCAGGGTCAGTTGGCCGCTGCCCGAGAGACTGTAATCGGGCCCGATCCACACGTAGCGGCCGTCATATTCCCAGGTAAGATGGTCGGTCTTGTCATAGTTTATGGCGTCGCCCGATTCCTTCACCTTGCCGATGGCAGCCAGGCCGACCCCCATGGAATAATAGGGAGACACTCGCCAGCGGGGCATAAAATCCCAGCGGAAGCTGAGCGTCGTGAAGAGCGGACGCAGGATGATCTCACCGCTGCCGTCGGCTTCCGCATGGCTCCCGTCATCATAGTTCTGCAGTGTACTGCCCTCACCGTAGATGCGCATCGAAACTTTGTCGAAAGACAGGCCCAGGCTGAACGCACCCAGCCTTCCCTGGGGATAGAAGCGGAGCTCCAGCCCGTAGTTGGGGCCGCTCGCATCGAAGGTGAACTCATCCGCATAGGTCGTGGGCTGCAGAAACGGGTTCAGGCTCATGAGTTCGTCGTTGATCTCTTCCCGGATCCGGTCTCCCAATTCTTCCGCCAGATCCTCTTCGAACTGGCTGATGATCGGGTTCAGGGACCAGCGTCCGTAGTAAACACCGATCTCGAACTTTCCGGAGTCATCGATCACAGCCACCGAAGAGACCTCCGGATCCTGATCGGCCTGCTGGCCGTTGAGGCCGTAGCCCGCTCCGATCATCAAGAAAATGCCAACACAACTCAATCCGGTTTTCCATGCTGTTCTTTTCATCTGTCTTATCGCCATCCTATCCATATCCCTGGAATTTGTCAATAAACCAGCCGCATCCGGCGCTCGGCGTAAGAGGGCCATTCACCTCAGACTCAAAGCGCTCTATGCGCTTATTTAGTCGCCTCGAAAGCTCCAAAATTGGCCGGGAGGGACCGGCAAATGGCTCAGGACTTTTTCCACATGGTCGGTTGGACAAAATGGAGGGGCCGGGACAGCCGCCAGCCAATCACTTTTTTGCATAACGCAGGGTGGGAATTTCGGCGGGGGCGGGGCTGGAAGGCCTTGACTTGGTGCCGGGTAAGTGATAATTGTTTTCTGAATCTATCCCTCAATCTTACCTAGGAGGACATCGCATGTTCAAGAAAACCCTGTGGACGGCCTTCGCGGCCCTGTTTTGCCTGATCCTGGTCGCACATGCCCAGACACCGCCTGACGAATTCCTCGGCCACAAAGTGGGAGCCGACCGGAAGCTGGCGGATTTCAAGCAGATCACGGCCTATTTCCAGAAACTCGATTCCGAATCCGAGCGCATGCAGCTGCTGGAAATCGGAAAATCCACCGAAGGCAACAACATCATCATGGCCGTGATCACGAGCGAAGAAAACATGGCCAAGCTGGACCGCTACCGGGAGATCACCCGTAGCCTCCGCGACGCACGGGGATTGACACCCGAGGATGCCAAGGCCCTGGCTATGGAAGGGAAATCCATCCTGCTCATCACGTGCAGCCTGCACGCCTCCGAGATCGCCGCCTCCCAGATGTCCATGGAATTCGCTTACAACCTGGTCACGGGCAAGACTCCATTCGATGCAGACAAGGCCCTGAGCGAAGTCATCGTGCTGCTGGTTCCCTCCCACAACCCGGACGGGAATATCATGGTCGCGGATTGGTACCGCAAAACCCTGGGGACCGAACACGAGGGATCGAGCATGCCCTGGCTCTACCAGAAATACTCCGGCCACGACAACCACCGAGACTGGTTCATGTTCAACCTCTCCGAGACCCAGGCAGTCACCAAGGTCCTGTATCACGACTGGATCCCCCAGATCCACATAGACGAGCACCAGATGGGCAGCACCGGGGCACGGCTCTTTGTCCCGCCCTTCATGGATCCCCCTGTGCCCACGGTCCATCCCCTGCTCTGGCGAGGGGTGGCCCTCTGCGGCATGAACATGGCCTATGATCTGCAGAAAAATGGTTTTTCAGGCGTGACCCACGGCCGCTCCTATACCGGCTGGTGGATCGGCGCGTGCGACGACACCTCCTGGCTCCACAACTGCATCGGGCTGCTCAGCGAGATGGCATCTGTCCAGACCGCCTCTCCCGTCTACATCGACCCCTCGGAAGTGTCCGCAAGCTACATCGATAAGCGCATGCAGTTCCCGGATCCCTGGCCCGGCGGATGGTGGAGGCTGCGCGACCTGGTGGACTATGAGCTCACCCTGTCTATGAGCCTGGTGGAGACCGCCTGGCTCCACAAGGAGGACCTGCTCTACAACTTCTACCAGATGTGCTCGGATGCCATCGAGAAGCCGGGCAAGGGACAGCCCTTCGCCTTCGTCATCCCCAAGGATCAGCGCGACTATCCCACGGCCATGCGGTTTCTCAAGGTCATACAATTCGGCGGCGTGGAGATCCACCAGGCCAAGGAAGAGTTCGTGGCCGACGGCAAGGTCTACCCGGCCGGGTCATTCGTGGTAATGATGGCCCAGCCCTACCGGCCTTTCGCGCAGGCACTCCTGGAAAAACAGGAGTACCCTGACCTCCGCCAGTACCCCGGAGGCCCTCCGGTCCCGCCCTACGACAACGCGGGCTGGACACTGCCCCTCCAGATGGGTGTCACGTGCGACCAGATCGACCGGCCCTTCAAGGCCGAGCTCGAGAAGCTCGAGGGCCCGCTCCGTAAGATTTTATCAAATCCTATACCGGAAACCGCCAAGTATGTTGTCCTTGATTCCAAGAAGAACGCCGCGTATTCCGTGGTCTTCGGGCTGATGAAACACAAGCCGGTCGTCTACCGCTCCCAGGCCGGCATCAACGGCGACGGCTTCCACGCCTGTGTGGGGAGCTTCATCATCGAAAACTCTCCGAAGATCCAGCAAGAACTGACCGGACTGCTCGAGAAATGGAATCTCCAGGGATATCCCCTGGATGACATATCGGAAATAAAAAAATCCCCCCTGAAGAGACACCGCGTTGCGCTCTACCAGTCCTGGCGATCCAACATGGACGAGGGCTGGACACGTTATGTCCTGGACGACCTGCAGATTCCCTTCACCTCGCTGCACAACCAGGATTTCAAGGGCGAGAAGAAAAAGAAGGTGGATCTGCGTTCCAAGTTCGATGTCATCGTGTTCGCCGACGAGAGCCCCGAGGTCATAAAGACCGGACAGCGCGCACCCGGCAGTGGACGCTACCGCGGGTCTCCTACGCCCCGGCCGGCCGAGTATGAGGGCGGCATCGACAAGGAAGGCGTCGAGGCGCTTAAGGACTTCGTCGCCAAGGGCGGCATCCTGGTGACCATGAACAGCGCCAGCGGACTGGTCTTCACCGAGTTCAAGGGGGCCCCCGTGAGCAATGCACTGGCCAACGTCAGCCGCACGGATTTCTTTTGCCCCACTTCCCTGCTCAACATCGAAGTCGACAACCACTCCCCCATCGGATACGGCATGCCCAAGAATGCCGCTGCCATGTTCTCCCGCAGCCTGGCCTACTCCACTCGGGTTCCCTCCACCGGTTGGGGCCGGACCGTCGTGGCCCGCTACCCGGTAAAGGACGTGCTCGCCAGCGGCTGGCTTCTGGGTGAAAACCGGATCGCGCGCCGGGCGGCCGTGGTGGATGTCAAGTACAAGGAGGGTCACATAGTCCTCATCGGCTTCCGCTGTCAGCACCGGGCCCAGTCCCACGGCACATACAAGTTCCTCTTGAACGCCCTGCTCTACCCTGATATCGATTAGGAGTAAAAAAATAAAGGGGAGTGGTCCAATTAACGTGGTTAATTGGACCACTCCCCTTTAAAAAAGAATATGAAGATCTATACCGGAAAGGGAGACTCGGGGAAGACCACGCTGTTCAGCGGGGAGCAGGTGTCCAAGAGCCACGCCCGCATCGAAGCCTACGGGGACGTGGACGAGCTGAACTCCATCATCGGGGCCCTGTCGGCTTCAATGCCCGGTGAAGCCTGCATCCAGACAGAAACGCTGGGCATCATCCAGTCGGATCTGCTCCACCTGGGCTCCTGGCTGGCCACTTCCCCGGATTCCGGCCGGACCGGCAGCCTCGAGCCGTTCGACCCGGAAAGGTTCCGCTTCCTCGAGGAAGCCATCGACCGGCTGCAGAGGCTCCTGCCCGACCTCAAGGAGTTCATCCTCCCCGGAGGACACACCAGCTCCGCCTGGGCCCACATCGCCCGCTCTGTGTGCCGGCGCGTGGAACGCCGTGTGGTCGCTCTCAGGGAAGATGAGGATCCCGGGAAAATGGATGCACCCAGCCTGCAGAACGCCCTGGTCTACCTGAACCGTCTCTCGGATTATTTCTTTGTTCTGGCGCGCTGGTGCAACTTCAGGCACGGCATGACCGACACGGTCTGGGACAAGTGAGGGCTCACTCGCCGATGATCTTGACCATCACCCGCTTTGGCCGGCGCCCGTCGAACTCCCCGTAGAAGATCTGCTCCCATGGGCCGAAATCCAGCCGTCCGTCGGTCACGGCCACCACCACCTCCCGGCCCATTATGCTGCGCTTCAAGTGTCCGTCCGCGTTGTCCTCGCCGGTGCGGTTGTGCATGTACTGGGAGACGGGCTCATGGGGCGCCAGTTCCTCCAGCCAGTGCTCGAAATCCTGGTGCAGCCCGCCCTCATCGTCGTTGATGAAGACACTGGCCGTGATGTGCATGGCATTCACCAGGCACAGCCCCTCTTTGATCCCGCTCTTCCGGACCAGGGCCTCCACCTCCGGCGTGAGGTTGATGAATTCCCGCCTCTGCCGGGTGTGGATCACCATGTGTTCGGTCAGGGATTTCATTCGCCCTTCTTGAAGCTCAGGAACGTACCGCCCGCTCCCAGCGCCAGCAGGATCACAGATTGGATCATCATGCGCCACTGGGTCTGTTCAGCCAGAAAGGCGGCCTGCACAAAAAAGTAGATGCCCGCGACACAGAAAACGAAGTAGATCCCCAACATGATCATCCAGGCCCGCCGGTTGGTCTTGGGAGTGTCGGCGGCAAAGAAGCGGTTGTAGAGCAGCATGCCGATGAGGCAGACAGCGCCCAGCACAGCAAAGATCATCCAGAACTGGGATATTTTCGCCGTAACCTCCGGTGCCAGCGCCACCCCGGCCTGCACCAGGTCGGGAGGCGGGGCCAGGGGCTCGAGCATGCGTTCGTACATGATCGCCCCGAAGTTGCTCCCGAACAGGCTGCCGATCACCCCGTAGAGGAAGGCGTATCCCATGTAGATCGCAACCTTGTCCTTGGGTGCCACCATCCCGATGTAACTGTAGTACTTGGGGTGCGCCGTCATCTCACCCAGCGAGAACACCGCGATCCCCAGGATGAACATCCAGGGGCTGGAGGTCAGGGCCAGGACCACGAATCCGGCCGATCCGACGATGATCCCGGCGGCGATCACAGGCAGCGGCTTTAGCTTGTTCGTCACCCGGCTGATCAGAAGCACAAGCAGGATGATGACACCCGCATTGATGATCGTGACGAACTCGGCATCGAAGGTGAAAAGCTTGAGGAAAAATATCCCGGACATCCAGTCCGTGATCACGGATCGGTTGATGAAATCCCGCATGTACCAGAGGACCGAACCGAAAAGCTGAAAATACAGGATCCAGAAACATGAGTAGACCAGGATCATCAGCATGAACCGGGAGTCGCTCAGGACGGTGATGGCCTCCTTCAAGGTCTGCCTGGCTGTCTTGGTGCTCTTGGGGCGGGCCGGATCTTTGTAGAAAAAGATGGTGGGGATGTACATGAGCGCGCACCAGGCCGCGGAAGCGAAGAAAATGTACTTCCATTCGAAGTTGCCCTTGAGCCAGGACACGAAGAGCGGGAACACGAAAGCACCCAGGTTGATGCTCCAGTAGTAAACCCCGAATCCGAAACCGCTGTTCTCCTTGGTGGTCGTACGGGCCACCGTCCCGGTGATGATGGGCTTGAACAGCCCGCTGCCCGTGGCCATGACCAGCAGGAACAGGAAGATCAGGCCGTACTGTTCGACGTTTCCGGCGACAAAATAGCCGAGCGTGAGCAGGGAAAAGGCAAAGAGCAGCATACGGCGGTAGCCGTAGCGCTCGGCCAACGCCCCTCCGGCGATGGGCACGATGTAGGTCAGGGCGTAGACAAAGCCCTGCAGGAAACCCACCGACTCGGGGCTGAATCCCAGTTTCTCATTCAAGTAAACGGCGAGCACCGCGTTCAGGCCGTAATACGCCCCGCGTTCCAGAAATTCCAGGAAGATGGTCACCCAGTAGGTCGCGGGAAAGGACGCCAGGAAGCCTTTTTTCTTTTCCGGGGTTGTGGCCTGGGTCATGAAGTCTCCTCAGATTGATCCATCTTAAAATTCGGATTCACTCTATCATGGCCGCCGGAGCGATTCAACACGAGATTGCTAATGAAAATCGTCCACCAGGACGACCACCATGTCTGTCAGGGCCTGCAGGTCCTTGCGGTGGACCTTCTCGATGAAGGAATGCGAATAGGTACCCGGCCATCCCATGGGCAGGCTGACGGCACCCTCGGGAATGAAGCGCGTCCCGTCCGTGCTGCCTCTGGTGTTGCCCAGCTGATAGGGAATGCCGCGTTTGCGGGCCAGGGCCATGATTTTTTCCAGCTCGAGCCGGGGCGCGATCGTGCTGCTGTCCATGCCGCGTAAGACCAGCCCCTCTCCCAGGGGAATGCGGGCAAAGCGCTTCTCGTCCAGGGGGCCGTCGGTGGACACGAACGTGTCGACTGGGAACACATAGTCGGCGCCCAGTTGTTTGGCCAGCCGGCCGGCGCCGACCAGGCCCGTCTCCTCCTGCACATCCCAGGCAAAGGTCACTGTCCTGCCGCGGATCCTCGACCAGCGGATGCGGTTGGCGGCAGCCAGCAGCACGGCACATCCTGCGCGGTCATCCACGGCGCGCGCACAGATCAGATCCGGCGAGAGTTCCGTGATCTGTTTGCGGATCGTAATAGAATCTCCGACTTCGACACCCAGTACGGCCGTTTCCGCTGCGGTGTCGACGCCCAGAAAAACCTGCATGTTGTCAAGTGCGAGGAGCGCTCTCTCTGCGGCACGGCCGGCATAATCAGGTCTGGGAGCGACGATGCCGTTCACAGGCCCACCGGCCGTGTACACGACCACAGGGCGGCCCTCATACATCTGGGGCAGGAAACCTCCCCTGCTCGATACCTTGAGGCGCCCCTGTTCCGTGATCTCTGTGACGACCAGTCCAAGCTCGTCGGTGTGGGCCACGAACACCAGATGGGGCCTGCCTTCACCTACGCTGAACCAGACATTGTCCATATCGTCGCGCTGGATCTCGAGGGCATCGGGGAGAGAGGCTTCGACAAAGTCAGCTACAGCGGATTCATATCCGGAAACGCCGGGCAGCAGGAGGAGCTTGTGAAGCCACGCCCAGGCCGAGTCCGCATCCCGGGCCGGTGACAGACTGACCGGGAGGCAAAGGCATCCGAGGACCAGACAGAGGGATATGGCCGTCTTTTTCATCGGACACCTTCCTGCCCCGCAGCGGCAAAAAGGAGCCGCTGCAGCGCCTCGAGATCGATCGGACGGATCACCTCTGAGGGTGTAGCCGGAAACTGCACCGGCAGCAGCAGGGCCACTGCGTCGCGCGCGCCATCCTGAAAGGGAACCAGGACAGCGGAGGCAAATTCCGGGGCCTCCTGCAGAGGAATGGCCGATTCCCGGGCCACACCCCGAATGCGGGCCGCCAGGGCGGAATCCCCGCTGATCCCGGCCAGCACAGGGCCCTGCCCGGGACGTATATCCGCCTGGTCGTCCCCGGAACAGGGGAAGAAATCGACGACGATCAGTTCCCGGGCATGGATATCTTTTTGGGCCCGCAGGGCCCCCATGGCCACGGTCCTGCCGCCCGTTCGGCGCATGAGTTTGGTCTGCGCCAGCCAGGCGAACTGCACACCGTCCAAAGAGGAGCCGTTCCCCCCCTTCCCTGCGAGGTCCAGCACCACGGCGACACAGGCTTTGCTGCCGAGAGCAGGTCCGGAAAGGAGGCCCCCTGCCAGGGGATGGATCTCAGCCACGGGCATTACCGGATCCAGGTAGGCGATCCCACGCAGCTCAACCGACTCACGGCTCCCTGCCCCGATGTCGATGTAGGCGTGCTCGAGGGAAAGCTCCTGCATCAGGGTTGTGCGCCGGGCCCGGGACAGTGTATGGGAGGAGGGCAGGGCCCACACTCCGTTGACCAGCCCCTTCCGGGTCCAAATCCGGACCGGATGCCCGAACTGATACGTGTCGTACAGGGAATGAGACGGCCTTACGCCCCTGTCCAGGGTCAGATAACCGTCATCCGTGATCCCGCTCACCACGTACCCGATCTCGTCCATGCCGGTCAGCACGGCCATGCGGGGAGAGCCTGCGGCAGGCGCCATGTAGAGGCTGCCCAGGTTGTCCTGGGATAACACCGCTTTCCCGGGAAGGATATCTTGGATCTCCCGGGCCAGGATGTGCTCGTATCCCGTAGGCGACGGGATCGGGAACAGCGTCTCCACCAGCTGGTTCAGTGACGGGAGCGCGCTCTGTCCCATCCCGGTCAAGGCCAGCACCAGCACAGCAGCCGAGGTCCCCAGTGTTTTCCTGAGCATTTCCTCCCTCCTCAAAACGGGGATATTTGGGTATCAGTCGGAATATATCTTAAGGTATTGGGCACGGAAGTAAGAGGAGGCCTCGCCCAGATCCCGGAACGAGAGTTCCTGTTTCTTGAACGAAAGCTCCCCCCGGAAATCCGCCAGTGCGGCGAACTTGTGCTCGCCCATCCAGGCCTCGATCCCGGCGAGGAGATCACGGATGACATCCAATCCCTTCTGGTAGAACAGGCTGCAGATCTGGACGGCTTGGGCACCCGCCAGGATCTGTTTTATGACATCGTCCGCATTCCGAACTCCACCCGAGGCGGCGAGATCGGCCCCGATCCGGTCGGCCAGCAGAGCCACCCACCGCAGTGCCTGATTGAAGTTGGGCTGCCCCTTGCGGCTGAAGGTCCGGAGTTTTTTAACATCGATATCCGGTTCCAGGAACCAGTTGAAGAAGACCAGTCCCCGGCACCCGGCTTCGGCCATCCGGTCGGCCAGATAAGGCAGGGACGAAATCTGGGGGATGAGCTTGACCGAGATCGGGATGGAAATGCTCTTCTTCACATCCTTGATTATCTTGAAATACAGGGAGTCGTGCTCGGCACAGGTCACGCTTGGATCGATGGGCAGGTCGTAGATGTTGAGCTCCAGGCCGTCGGCTCCCGCCTCCTCGACCTGCCGGGCGAAGCGCGGCCAGAGGGAGGATGACTGGCAGTTTATGCTGGCGATGATCGGGATATTGACCTCGGCCTTGGCCTGCTCGATCTCGCGGCAGATCCGGGCCGGGGCATACTCCAGCAGCCCCCCGCTGCGCATGTAGTCCTGGGCCTCGGGATACATGGAGGTATCGGCCCCGGGGATGTCCCCCTCCACCAGGAACTGCTCTTCGAAGAGTGACTTCAACACTATGGCGCCGGCCCCGGCGGCCTCACACTTCCTCATGCCCTCAGCCGTCTTGGTCAGGTCGCTGCTGGCCACGATGATGGGGTTGCGCAGCTCCAGACCCATGTAGGATGTGCTCAGTTGACTGTCGGCCATTTCTTCTCCTTGTGTGTCTTCAGTACTTGATCGGGCCCGGGATGAGGACCTGCGGCAGCCGGAACTGGTCGAAGATCATGTTCAGCTCCGGGGCGGTCTCCCCAAGATAGGAGTTGACCGTATCCATGGCGGTGCGGAACTCTACTCGCAGCTCCTCCAGGTAGGATGTCTGGGCCGCGGTGGGCCGGGCATTGGCGCCCTCCAGGGCCCTGAATAGGCCGGACAGGCGCCCGATCAGCCGGGGGCCCTCGCTCCAGAAAGGCTTCCCCTCCGGCTTGACCAGTGTGTCCTGGATCCCGGTGATCTGTGCGATGTGTCCGTCTATGGCGGTCATGACCTCTTCAGGGGTTTCGTCCACCTGGGCCTGGAGCGTGCGCTTCCGCTCCTGCAGCTGCGCCAGCAGCCCATCCAGGGCACGCAAGGCGTCGTTTCCGAAGGACTGCATGTCGCGCAGCTCAAAGGCGGAGGCCTGCTGCATCTGCAGGTCCTCTGGAGAGGATTCCAGGGTCGGGTCGAACTGGATGCGCAGGGGCTTTTCGAACGACTGTTCCCCGACCAGGAGGCGCACGGTGTAGTTGCCGGGCAGCACCTGGGGTCCTGAGGGCCGGCCCCAGAAAAAGTCCTGTACCTCCGCGACCTTTTTGCGGGGCCGGGGTCCGTCCAGGCGAAGGTCCCAGGCCGCACGGTTCAGTCCCTCGGCTCGCGGGATGTCCGTGACCCGGCGGATAACCTGCCGGGCCTCGTCCATGATCTCCAGGACAACAGCCACATCTTCGGCGGGCTTTTCTCTGAGATAATATGTGATCAGGGCCCCATATGGGGGGTTTTCCCCGCGGAACACACGGTCGCCCATCCCGTAGCGGGTGAATTTGCTCCCAAAACGCAGGGCCGGTCCCATCGTGAAAATATAGGCATCCTGGCCCAGATGTTCGGGTGCGACCTCCTGCAGGAAGGCGATGTTGTCCAGGATCCAGATTCCGCGGCCGTGAGTTCCCAGGATCAGGTCGTTGTCCCGGGGATGCACCAGGATATCATGGACGGCTACGACCGGCAGGTTGTTCAGATGCAGTTTCATCCATTGCTCTCCCCGGTCGAACGTGACGAACAAACCCAGCTCGGTCCCCGCGAACAGGATGCGCGGATTCTTGGGGTCCTCCCGCACCACCCAGACATGGGCCTGGTCGGGGAGGTTCCCTGTGATGTCTGTCCAGGTTAAGCCGAAATCCGTGGTCCGGAACACGTAGGGGCTGTAGTCGTCCAGCATGTGGCGGTCGAAGGAGCAGTAGGCCAGTCCTGCCGAGGTCACCGAGGGCTCGATATGCGACACGGGTGAGTTGGGCGGCAGGTCGGGCACACGGCCTTCGATTCCGTCCCACTCCGCGCCCCCGTTCATGGACACATGCAGCTTGCCATCATCGGTCCCGGCCCAGAGTACCCCGGGCTGCACCGGTGACTCGGCCAGGCTGATGATCGTGCAGTGGTATTCGGCCGTCGTGTTTTCGGGCCAGGGAGGGCCGCCGGCCTCGCCCTGTTTTTCGGGATCGTTGGTGGTGAGGTCGGGGCTTATGATCTCCCAGCTCGAGCCGAAGTCCTCGGACCGGAACACCACGTTGCCGCCCACATATACGGTATCGCCGTCGTGCGGGGACAGGATTATAGGAGTGTTCCAGTTGAAACGGAACGGGAGCTCCGTCACCGGCCCTCCGTCCGCCCGCCGGGATTGGGGGCTGACGTCCTGCTGCTGGCGGGTGGTCATGTCGGTTCGGGATATCCCCCCGCCTTGCGACTCGCTGATGAAAAGCTCGGGATTGTCGGGATGGACCACGATGTGGAACCCGTCTCCGAAACTGATCATGCGCCAGTCGTCGTTCATGATGCCGAACGGCTCGCGGCTGCGGCCGGGTCCGTACCAGGTGCCGTTGTCCTGCATGCCTCCGCCGACAAAATAGAAGGGTTCACGGTTGTCGGCATAGATCTGGTAGAACTGCCCGATGACGAAATTGTTGACATAGTCCCAGGTCAGTCCCCGGTCGTAAGACACGCACACTCCCCCATCCTGTCCCTGCCACATCCGGTTCGGGTTCTCGGGATCGATCCAAAGGGAGTGATAATCCACATGGGTGGAGGGCGAGATCTGCTTGAATTTCTCCCCGCCGTCGATGGACAGCTGGAGGCGCGCAGAGACGGCATAGACCCGGTTCTCGTCGTTCGGGTCCACCCGCAGGTCCGTGTAGTAGAAGCCGCGGGAGACGATCTCCACGTCGGCGGATACGCGCCGGAAGCTCTCACCACCGTTGTCTGAGCGGTAGAGCGTGCCTTCCTTGGACTCGGTCATGGCGTAGACCACATCCGGCCGGCTGGCTGCGACCTTGATCCCGATGCGGCCCACGAGCGTCGGTAGGCCGGACGTGAGCTTGGTCCAGTTGTCACCGCCGTCCACAGAGCGGTAGAGCCCGCCCAGGGTGTCGCCGCTGACAAAAGTCCAGGGATTTCGCTCGAAGCGCCACAAAGCGGCATACACGATGTTGGGATTCTGGGGATTGATGTCCATGTCGGCCACGCCGTGCTGGTCGTCGGTGTAAAGGACCTTTTCCCAGGTAGTGCCGCCGTCCCTGGTCCGGAACACGCCCCGTTCCCGGTTGGGGCCGTAGGCCCGCCCCAGGGCCCCCACGTAGACGGTCCTGGGGTTCTTGGGATCGATCACGATGCGGGAGATGCGCTCCGTGGCCTCCAGGCCGAGATGCACCCAGGTCGTGCCCCCGTCTGTGGACTTGTACACACCGTTGCCGAAGGATACGCTGTTGCGCACATTGGCTTCGCCTGTACCCACGTAAATGACATCCGGATTTCCCGGCTCAAGGGCGAGGTCGCCGATAGATGCCACCGGCTGGTCATCGAAGATCGGAATCCAGGTCGTGCCCCCGTTCTCAGTCTTCCAGACGCCTCCGGAGGCGCTGCCCACGTAGAGGATGTTGGGATTTCCCGGAACGCCCTCCACATCCGCCACGCGGCCCATCATGTTGGCGGGGCCGATGTTCCGCCATTTCAGGTGCCGGAATATCTCGGGTGTGATGGGGATAGCCTCTTCTTCCTCCTGCTGCACTCCCACGGCCGTACCGGCCACGGGAGCCGCACAAGGGATCAAGGTGAAGAAGAGGAAGCTGAGCGCACCGCCCAGAGTCAAGATTCGGCGTATCGTCATTTGAGCCTCCGCTCTCGTTTTGCAGTTCTGTGTCATTTCCGCCTGGAATAATCGTGAATCATGTCGTAAGACGCACGGCCCAGGCTCTTGAGTATAGGGATGATATAATAGTCCCAAAAAAACTTCAATATATAAAGGGGAGTGGTCCAATTAGAACTGTTAATTGGACCACTCCCCTTTATTTTCTCCTCCTCTCCCTCCTCTTTCCTCCAAGGGTTGCATTGCTGCAGCCTTGAGCATAAACTGGTTTTCTAATTCAATAATTTTGAATGAGGAACAAGCCATGTACACACGCATCGACACGGAGATCCTAGAGACACTCGAGGCGATCGTGGGCGAACGGGGGGTCGTGACAGACCCGGACGCCATGCAGCCCTACAGCCACGACGAGTTCGCCCTGTCCGAGATCGCACACATGCCCGAGGTCGTGGTCAAGCCTGAGACCGTGGAGCAGGTTTCCGCAGTCATGAAGCTGGCCTCGGAAAAGAGGATCCCGGTCACGCCGCGCGGCGGTGCCACGGGCCTGTGCGGCGGGTGCGTGCCTTCTCTAGGCGGGATTTCGCTCTCGCTGGAACGCATGAAACGGATCGTCGAGATCGACACGGCCAACCAGATGGCGGTGGTGGAAGCGGGGGTCACGCTCGCGGAATTCTATGAGGCGGTCGAGGATTCGGGTCTGTTTTTCCCTCCCCATCCCGGGGACGAAGGCGCCATGATCGGCGGGCTCATCGCCACCAATGCCGGGGGCGCGCGTGCGGTCAAGTACGGCGTCATCCGGAACTACATCCGCGGTCTCGAGGTAGTGCTGCCTACAGGTGAGGTCATCCAGCCCGGCGGGAAGCTCATGAAGAGCAGCACGGGATACAACCTGGTCAACCTGGTCATCGGCGCGGAGGGGACGCTGGGAGTGGTCACCCAGGCCGTGATCCAGCTCATGCCCAAGCCGGCGGTCACGCGCTCCCTCATCATCCCCTACGACGACCTCCAGTCGGCCATAGACACGGTACCCGAGATCATGGGGGCCAAGATACAGCCCCTGGCGGTGGAGTTCCTTCCCCGTGAGGTCGTGACCATCACGGAAAAGATGCTCAACAAGAGCTGGCCCTGTTCCCAGGGCACGACCTACCTGCTCATCATCCTGGACGCCCCCAGCGAGGTCGAGATGGACAAGCTTTCAGAGGCGGTGGCTCAGGTCTGCCTGGACCACAAGGCTCTGGATGTGTTCGTGGCGGACAGCCCCCAGAAACAAGAGCAGGTCCTCGGCATCCGCAGCAAGATCTACGAGGCCATAAAAGACCGCAACATCGAGACCCTAGACATCGTGGTACCCCGGGCTGATATCGCCCGGCATGTGGCCCGGGTCCAGGAAGTGCAGGATAAACACGGGCTGTGGCTGCCCACCTACGGCCATGCCGCCGACGGCAATGTCCACACCCATGTCATGTGTGCCCGCCTGGAAGAGGGTGAGATCGTCCCCCTCCCCGATGAAGAGTGGAAGCCCCTGCTGGATAAGGTGCGTGCCGACCTGTACCAAGACTGCCGGGAGCGGGGAGGCCTGATCTCGGGTGAGCACGGCATCGGGCTGGTGAAGAAGCGTTACCTATCCTATGTGTTGAGCCCGGAGGAGATCGCGCTCATGAAGCGGATCAAGCAGGCTTTTGATCCGCAGCATATCATGAATCCCGACAAAATCTTCTGACCTGAATAATTCATAAAAGCGGCCGACAATTTCCAGATAAAAACGATCTATTTATCTGTCGGCCTCTTTTACCCTACGGGCGAGTCGATCTCACAGCACCTGCATCGTTGCGGCTCATTCGGAGTGGACAACCACACCTTCATGAACCGACTCCTCGCAGTTACTGCAATCTCAACCCGTGAATAATCCAGGTAATATAGAAAACAAAGGGGAGTGGTCCAATTAGAACTGTTAATTGGACCACTCCCCTTTATTATTTTTTGATCAGGACCGCGGGGATGTCGGCGTTGCGCACCATTGCATTGAAATCGGGGATGTCACGCTTCAGCAGCAGGTTCAGCTGGCCGAGCTGCGTGTCGGCCTGGCTGGACAGCTCCCGAAAGACCTGATAGGACTGGCCGGTGGGCCTCGCATCCGCCATCCCCACCACAGAAGCCAGCGCCGCGATCTTGTTGTCCAGCATGATGGGGTAATTCAGGGGGTCCTGCCCGCTCTTGGACTTGGACTGGATCAGAACGTCCTCGATGTCCTGCAGCTTCTGGATGATCCTCCTGCCTTCCTCGGCGATCTTCTCCATTTTTTCCTGCCCCTTGACCTTGGCCAGCAGGTCGCCGATCTGTTTCTTAAGACTTCGGATCTGGATGATGGAGGTATTGACCTCGGTCAGCTTGTCGCGGATCTGGATCAGGAAATCAAACTGGAGTTGAAAATCTTTCTGGTTGGCGCGAATCCGGGGGTCCTTCTTCCACTGCCAGGACGCGATCTTGGTCTTGTTCCCGACAGTCAACCGCACCTGGTAGGTGCCGGGCACGGCCGTGGGGCCTCCGGTCCCGCCCATCCAGAGGACAGCGCCCGGGACGCGGTCTGCCCCCGGATAGCGCATGTTGAGGACGAAGCGGTTCATTCCGGCTTCTGCTGGGAGACGGCGTGCCCCCCCGCCGCCGCCGAAGAACATGGCCATGGGCGACGCTGCCGCGGCCGCGGGGCCGCTGTTGGTGTACTTCTGGATCAGCCTCCCCTGGGCGTCCTCGAATTCCAGGGTCACGGTCTCCTCCGGTTTTTCCTTGAAATAGTAGTAGATGACCGTACCGGCCGGCGGGTTTTGCCCCACGTTGGGAGCCGGAAAACCGAATCCTCCCATACGGTAGGCCGCCCGCGGCTGGAAGAGGTGCACATCGGAGGCCGCTACCCCCCGGTCGATCTGCTGCAGCGGTGTAAGGTCATCGAGGATCCAGAAGGAGCGGCCGTGAGTGGCCAACACCAGGTCGTCTTCCTTGACCTGCATGTCGTGGATGGGGACCACCGGCAGGTTGAGCTGGAGAGACTGCCACCGCGCTCCGTCATCGAAGGACACGAAAACCCCGGTCTCGGTGCCGGCGTAGAGCAGGCCCCTGCGCTCCGGGTCCTCACGAACCACCCGCACAAATGAGGTGTCCGGGATCCCGTTGGTGATCTTGGTCCAGGTCGCCCCGTAATCATCTGTCTTGTAGATGTAGGGCTTGAGATCGTCCGATTTATACCGGGTCATGGCGACAAAGGCCCGTCCCGGCTGGAATGTGGACACATCGACCATGGATATCAGCCCCCATTTGGGCATGGCCTTGGGAGTTATGTTCTGCCAGGACTGGCCGCCGTCGCGCGTGATGTGGACCAGCCCGTCGTCGCTTCCCGACCACAGCGTGTCGGGATCGTAGACCGACTCCGCGAGGGAAAAGACCGTGCAGTAGTACTCCACGCTGGTGTCGTCGTAGGTGATCGGCCCGCCCGACTTGCCCTGCTTGCTCTTATCGTTGGTCGTGAGGTCGGGGCTTATCACCGTCCAGCTCTGGCCCTCGTTCGTGGATTTGAACACCACCTGAGCCGTGATGTAAAGCACATTGGGATCGAAACGCGAGACCAGGATGGGGAACGTCCACTGGAAGCGGTACTTGAGGTCTTTGGCGCCCCATCCCATGGGATTCTCGGGCCAGGCCGAGATGTTGCGTGACTGCCCCGTCCGATAGTCCCAGCGCGTGATGTGCCCCCCGTAGCTCCCCGCGTAGACGATGTTGGGATTGTCGGTGCGCGGCGCGATGTACCCGCTCTCGCCCCCACCTACGGGATGCCAATCGGGCCTGTCGATGGCGCGTCCGGTGGTGCGGCTCGCGATGCGCACGGTGGAGTTGTCCTGCTGGGCGCCGTACACCCAGTAGGGAAACTGGTTGTCGGTGATGACATGATAGAACTGAGCCGTGGGCTGCGTGTTCTGGGGGGTCCAGGTCACTCCCCCGTTGTAGCTCACGTTGGCGCCTCCGTCGTTGGAGTTGATCATTCGCTGCGGATCCCCCGGGTCGATCCACAGATCGTGGTTGTCGCCGTGGGGCACGCGGATGGACGTGTAGGAGCGCCCGCCGTCCACGGAACGGTAGAACCCGGTGTTGAGGACATAGACGCCCTCGGGATTCTTGGGATCGGCATAGATACGGCTGTAGTACCAGGCGCGCTGCCTGAGGCTGCGGTCGTCGTTCATCTTGCGCCAGGTCGCGCCGCCGTTATCGGAGCGGAACACACCGCCGGTCCTCGACTCCACGATGGCCCACACACGGTCTGCGCGGGCAGGTGACGCGGTCACGCCGATCTTCCCGATCACATCCCCGGGGAGCCCGGGATTACGTGTGAGCTCGGTCCAGGTGTCGCCGCCGTCGGTGCTCTTGAACAGGCCCGAATCAGGGCCGCCGGAGTTGAGGCCGTAGGGCGTGCGCCAGGCCTCCCAGATGGCGGCATAGAGCACGCGGGGATTGTGGGGGTCCATGACGAGGTCTATGGCCCCGGCCTTGTCGCTTCGGAAGAGGACCTTCTCCCAGGTCACTCCCCCGTCCCGGGAACGGAATACACCACGCTCGTCGCTGATCCCGAAAACGTGCCCGAGGGCGGCAACATACACCAGGTCTGGATCCCGGGGATGGATGCGGATGCGGGAGATCTGACGTGTGTCGGTCAGGCCGATTTGGGTCCAGGTCTTGCCGGCGTCCACGGATTTGTAGACCCCGTCTCCGTGCGAGACATTGCCGCGGATGGGGGCCTCACCCATGCCCACGTACACAACATTGGGGTCCCACTCCGAGACCGCCACGGCTCCCACGGAACCGGTCTTGAAAAACCCGTCCGAGATGTTTTTCCAGTTCATGCCGCCGTCTGTGGATTTCCAGACGCCCCCGCCTGTGGCTCCGAAGTAGTAGGTGTAAGGCTGTTCCGGGATGCCGGCCACGGCCGTGGCGCGCCCCCCCCGGTACGGGCCGATGCCGCGCCACTGCATGGCCTGGTAGAGGGCCTCGTCGTACTGTGCCGCCGCGGCCTTTTGTTTGGCCTGCTGGGCCGAGGTATGCGGCCCGGTAACAAGC
>CBFDBC010000016.1:0-29310 GCA_965602945.1 uncultured bacterium
GCCGACCCATTCCTCGACGCCCCATTCGGCCACGATCACGATCCCCGCGCCTACATACAACAAGACACTTTGTAGCATATGACATTCTCCAAGACTTTTTCTATGTGCCTCAAATGTACCAGGATGTGTGACAAGCCGAGACCGTTGCGCCGGAGAGGACGCAGCTCTTTAAGCGGTATGCTGATACCGCGAAGGGGCAGCAACGAAGCCGACGCAGGGAGGTGGGCCTGTCACGAATCCAGGTTGTTTACTTCAGCATCCAGACGAAAGCCTTAACGATGTCCATAACATTTTCGCTGCGAAAGGTAATCTCCCAGTCGCCGGTCCGCTCAGCGCCGGGATAGAAGGAGCTGTTGTAGACCCGCGTCTCAGTTTTCAGCTTGAGCACAAGCGTGTAGGGAGGGCTGAGCTTGTAGGGTTTGAAACGGTCTAGCTCTCGAAGAGCCTTTTTCACTCCAATCCCGATTTTGCGTTGGGCTTCCAGCGGGTGCATGCATACAGCGGCCGCACCGATAGCGTCCTTGACCGCTACCGTCTCCACGTCGCCGAACATGTTTTTAGCCTGCCGGCAGATCGCCTTGTCCCCGGCGACGAACACCACGGGTACATTGTAGTGGCCTGCGATCAGGGCGTTCCAGCCGGCCTCGGGCAGGGGCACGCCGTTGACCGCGGAGTCGGTGACCACCCCGCTCATGGTGTGCTCGATGATGGCATCGGGAGTACCGGCCCGGGCATGGTAGCCGATGAATATCGCGGCGTCGAAGGTCTCGTCGATCCCCTCCATCATCATCTTTGGGCCGCCGGACCAATCCCTCACCAGGATGGCCCTTCGATCTAATAAATCGGGCAGGATGTTGCGGGCCGATCCGTGAGAATCCCGAACCCATACCTCGGCGGCTCCTGCAGCAAAGGCCCCGCTTATGGCCGCATTGGCGTCCTCCGTCATGATGCGGCGGAACAACCCATAGTCCCGCCCCGAGGTGCTGCACTCCTCGGAAGTCACGACTCCGGAGATCCCCTCCATATCCACGGAGATGAAGACCTTGAGGCCCTCCGCCGGCTCAGCCTGCGCTGTAACGCAGAGAACAGTCATAACGATTGCTGTAATAAGGATCTTTTTCATGTGTTCCTCCTCATCGAGACGATAGTTTATCAAACTTCCGATCATACAATTTACGACCGGATGGAAGATACGAGGCCTACTCTTCCGGCATTTCAGCAAAAGGCCGGTCGAACCGCTGCTCGAACGCCTGGTTCTGCTTGAGCTGCTGGTCCCAGTAAAAATTCCCCATGCCCATCTTGTCGAGCAGGCGGAAGAAGGCGATCCGGCCCTTGGACATCTTCTCCCAGGGTGCCAGCATCTTCAGGACAGCCTCGTCAAATCCCGTATCAACGGAATAATTTTTCCCCAGCATATAAAATCCATGGAATGTCTTCTTCGTCATCCAGCCTGGCATGACCTGGATCCCCTCTCCGCCTCCCTTGACCGCGGTGCCAAAATAGGCACACCCCAACCTGGAGGCCAGCTTGACCAGGTATCTCTCGAGATATCGCGAATGGGCCGGCTCCTGGAATCCGGACTGTACGACAAATCCCATGGACGGATTCTCCGGACGGCCGCGCAGAGGTCCCAATGCCTCGATAAAATTTTTGACGATCCCGGGCATGGCATCGGTGTAGAGGGGAAAGGCCAGGATCACATGATCGGCCTGCGCAAACATCCCGACCTGATCCTCGAGGTCCATGGTCCGGTTCAGATAGGAGACCTCCACCTGGTTGTCCAGGTGCTCAAGGAATCCCCGACTGAAGTGCCCCATGAGCAGCTTGGTGTTGCTGGTTTTTCCCCGCGGCGATCCATTAAAGACGGTCAAGCGCATCGGCGACCTCCCTCACTTCCTGATCGAGCTCTCCGGAGAATACCAGGTCGGTTTTGAAATTCAGAGCAAACCGGGAAAACATATCCGTTATGATCTCCAGGTCCTCCCCGTCCGTTTCAGGGGATCGCTTCAGCAGGAGACCCAGGCGCGGATAGGCCTCATATCTCGCATGGTGATGGGTTTCCCCCTGCACAATGTCGAAGTAGGGATGGAGCAGGGGGATGAGGCGGTCCTGGGTCTTCTTGAGCAGCGCGCTGGAAAATCCCATGACAACGGGAGATGCCATGAGCACAAAGTCGGCATGGATGTATTCCCTGCACACATCGTATGATTCGTCCGGGAACACACACTTGCCGGGGGTCTTGGCCCAACATCCCCAACAACCGGTGCAGTAGCGGATGTCCATGTCCCGCAGGATCTGTATTCTGACTTCGTGCCCTCTGCTTTTTATTTCAGTCTGCAGGCTGTGCAGGTAGGCTCCGAACTCCGCATCCTGCGCCTCCGGGTTCCCATCCAGGATCAGAATTCGCATATCAAATCTCTCCTTTATGCTCAGCTATTCGAGTTTCAACCAGTCAAGGGATCTATGGACGATGTCTGCATACACATCATCCCGGCTTCTCCCCGTTGACTTCAAGACATTGAAGGAATGATCTCCAGAGTCGATCACCTCCAGGGTCCAGGGGGCCCCCAGCCTGCCCAGCACGCCATGCAGGAGGTCCAGGTCGCACAGGGAATCCCTAGTGCCGGCAATGAACAGCATTGGAGCCTGGATTGAATAGAGGTGGGAGTCCCTCAGCTTCTCCTTTTTCCCCGGGGGATGCAGGGGATACCCCAGGAAGATGAGCTTCTCCACGGGGAGCTCACCGGCTGCAGCTAGTTGGGAGGCGATGCGGCCTCCCATGGATTTGCCGGCCCCCAGGATGTGGCGGGGGGCGAAGCGCTTGTGTTCTTTAAGGAAATCATAGGCAGCCTTCCAGGCCGCTTCCAGTTTGCGGGGCGGGTCCGGCGCCTTTTTCCCTTTTTCTTTGTAGAGGAAGTTGAACCGCAGTGCAAAGATTCCTGCCCGGGCCAGCCCCGCACAGAACGCTTCCAGCAGGGGGCTGTGCATGTCGTTCCCGGCGCCGTGGGCCAAGATGACGCCCGTCTCCCGATCCTCGGTGGTGCCTGCAGGAAGGTGAACGATCCCAGAGACATGCCCCTCTTTTTCGACCTTGATACGAACCTTTTCAATATTCACGTTTTAGACTCCCGGCTCAGAACAGCCTCCAGATCGAATCCGGACTCGTGCCCGCCTTGAACCGGCCGTACCGGAGGCATACTGGGTAAAGGATCGCGAGCGCGGCCAGCCAGACCAGATACATGAAAGGCAGGCTGCCTTCCAATCTGGAGGGCATGAAAAGCCCAATAATGGCAAACAGATAGAGATGGGCCAGATAGAAGATCAGCGGCGCGCGTCCGTATACCAGCAGAGGCTTTCCCCACCTGGCAAGGCCCGGCCCTGTGCGAGAAAACAGCCAGAGCACGAGCAGGCAGAGCCCCAGGGTCAGCAGGAGGAAGACCGTGCTGGGCGGGTATTTAGTGACGTTAAAAAATGCGATCAGGCCGCTCCCCTCATAGGGATGGATGCTCCCAAAGCTGCCCAGCAGCCGAAGGAGCGGAAACAACAGGAGAAACAGGAGTCCTGTCAGGGCGGCATCCCTGTATGCCCGGTCCGTGTCCCGGCTCAGCCTGCGCCCGAAAATAATACCAAGGCCGGCCACCCCGGCCCAAGGGACGACAGAGTAATACACCTGGAGCACACCGTTCCTTCCGGGGATCAAGAATATGCTCACCAGCGGATTGAGCAGGTCTCCCGCACGGCTGGGATCGGGCGTCAGGAGCCAGGTCAGGATCAGGCCCGCTGCGCTCAGTCCCAACACGAGCCCCCACTTCAGGTGAAGCATCAAGGCCCCCAGGATCATGGCCGTTCCGAGTGCCGACAGAACTCCGAAGTGGAACCAGATCTGATCACCGCTGCCGGGAGGTTTCATCCCCTCGGGCCCCATCAGCCAGCTGGGATTTTCCACAAAATGCTGCAGCAGGATGAGCAGAACCCCGCGCTTGAGGAAGAAGCGGGTGATGCGAGCCCGGGACCAGCCCAGCCGGCTGCGGGAGCGGGCGAAGAGTACCATGCCGATCCCCAGGAGGAAGAAGAATCCCGGGGCGCAGGGATGGGTGATGGCCCGTGTGAGAAACGCCCAGAGGCTTTCAAAGTGCGGAAGAGGGATCCCCCAGAATTCGCCGGTGGGATGCAAGCGGGCCACGAAGAAATTGGCGTGATCCACGGCCATGAGCACCAGGATGAGCCCCCTGAGGGCATCGAGGGGCAGCAGGCGTTCTCCTTCGATTTTGATCCCGTTCCGTGTCATGGTTTTCCTTTTCCGTTTCATAGTGCCGGCAAAGCTTGCCCCATTATACATAGGATCCCGGGATGAAAACAATCAACAATACATGTATAATGTGGGCCATCGTTCCGGACACGAAAATGACTGAAGATAGAAAATGTCACAACCTCGAGAAGCTCCGGTCCCCCGAAAGGCTGGCGCTCGTGGAGGTCGATCGGGTCGTCCGGCTGACCCTTGAGGGCATCTCAGCCGACGGCATCCTGGACATCGGTACCGGGAGCGGCCTGTTCGCCGAGGCCTTTGCAGCACGAGGGTTGGGTGTCGCCGGCATCGACGAACAGGAGAGAATGCTGGCCGCTGCCCGCAATTTTGTGCCGGAGGGGGAATTTCAGATCGCCTCGGCCGAGAGCCTGCCTTTCACGGATGCCAGCTTTGACCTGGCCTACCTGGGGCACGTGCTGCATGAATCAGAGACCCCGCTCCGGGTCCTGCAGGAGGCACGGCGTGTGAGCCGTCGGCGTGTGTCGGTCCTGGAATGGCCTCACCAGGAGGAGGCAGAGGGACCACCCAAGGCTCACCGCCTTAGGTCTGAAGAAGTATTGAATTATGCCGCGGAGGCGGGCTTCAAGCGATGCCGGGAGATCCGGCTGAAACACATGGTTCTCTTCCTGCTGGACCTATAGGATCAGGCCTTTTCGGCAATGAGCAGGGTTTTCGGATCGAGCCTGAGCGGGAGATCGCCGGCAGGAATGCGATCCCGGTCCTTGACCAGGTTCAAGCGGACAAATCCGTCCTTGAAGCTCAGTGTGACGAGGACTGCGACCTTTTCCATACAGCCCTTCAGCAGCAGTGGAACGCCATCTTCATCGAACAGCGGTTCCTTCCCCCGCAGGGAAGCGCTGAACCAGACCTCAAGCCCCAGCCTCTGCGCAAAATCCTGGAACATCAGCAGATCACCTTGGCAGGAGCGCGTGAAATCGAAGCCGTCCACGATCACGGTCTCGGCGGAGAACTGGCCATGTGTTATCAGGGCCTCGACACTCTTCAGGATATGCCCCGTGTTAGCCCCTTCCTGCTTGAAGTTCATGATCACCCGGTTGCGGATGAGTTCGTCATGGACCTCGACAGCGTTCTCCAGCTGCCGTTTTTTGGCGATCTCCCGGAAGATATCCTCGTACCAGGTGATGATGTAATCCACGCGGCTGGAATAGGACACATGGATCACCGGCTTCCCCTGGAACAGCTTGTCCGTGGCTATGTGAACCAGGCAGGCGGTTTTGCCCACGCCTTTTCTCGAGGCCAGGATGCCGATGTTGCCGGCGCCCACCCCCCCGTGCAGATATTTCTCCAGAATCCTCAAGGGACTCCGTTTGACCAGTTCTGCTTTGACCATGCTGTCTCTCCTCCGGTTATCTCGCGTGTTTGGCTCTCTGTTTTTCCCGGTATTCCCCGATCAGGGCCTCCGAGATGCTGGCCGGCACACGGCCGTATTTCTCGAACTCCATGGTGAACTCCGCCTTCCCCTGGGTCAGGGAACGGAGCGTATGGGCATAGCCGAACATCTCGCTCAGGGGGACCTCGGCGTCCACACGGGCGAAGGTGCCGTCTTCCACGGAGCTGATGATGACGCCGCGGCGCTGGTTGATGGTGGCGAAGACATTGCCGGCAAACTCGGACGGCCCTTCCACCGACACCTTCATGATGGGTTCCAGGATCTGGGGCGTGGCCTTTAAATAGGCCTCCTTAAAGGCCTCGCGGGCGGCGGTCCGGAAGGCAACGTCCGAAGAGTCCACGGGATGGGACTGCCCGTCGGTCAGGGTCACCTTCACGTCCACGACGGGGAATCCTATGAGCTGCCCCTTGACCAGGGCGGCCTTGAAACCCTTGTTACATGAGAGGATGAATTCCCGCGGGATGCGCCCGCCCTTGACCTTGTCGACAAACTCATAGGGCTCTTCGGACCACGGCTCCAGGTGGCCGACGACCCGGCCGAACTGTCCGGACCCTCCGGTCTGCTTCTTGTGCGTATAGTCGAATTCCACCCGCTGGGTTATGGACTCCCGGTAGGCGACCTGGGGCATCCCCGCCTCCACCTCGGACTGGTACTCCCTCTTCATGCGCTCCTTGTAGACCTCGAGATGCAGCTCCCCCATGCCCTGGATGATGGTCTGCTTGGATTCCGGGTCGACGTATGTGCGGAAGGTGGGATCCTCCCTGGTGAAGCGGGCCAGGGCCTTGGCCATGTTGTCCGAGGACTTGGCATCAGTCGGGGTGATGGCCAGGGAGACCACCGGATCGGGGACATGGATCGAGGTCATGGAATAGTTGAGGCCCGGGGAGACAAAGCTGTCGCCCGAAAAACAGTCGACACCGAAGAGCGCCACGATGTCCCCCGGTGCGGCTGAGGAGATGTCCTCCATGCGATCGGCGTGCATCCGGATAAGGCGCCCCACCTTGAAGCGCTTGCCCGAGCGTGTATTGAGGAGCTCGTCGCCCTTGCTCACGCTCCCCTGGTAAACGCGGATGTAGGTGAGCTGGCCGTACGGCCCGTCCTCGAGCTTGAAGGCCAAGCTCACACTGGGCGCGTCCGGCTCGTTCGAGAGCGGCACCTCTTTTTCGCCTTCATCGAGGTCCAGCGCCATGCTTACCACCTCGCCGGGATGGGGGAGGTAGAGCACAACGGCATCCAGCAGAGTCTGCACGCCCTTGTTCCGGTAGGCTGATCCCACGAAGACAGGGGTCAGCTGTTGGGACACGGTCCCCGCGCGCACGGCGCTGCGGATCAGATCCGGGGCGATCGTCTCTCCTTCCAGGATGGCCTCCATAAGCTCGTCCGAGAACATGGATACCGCCTCCAGCATCTCTTCCCGCCTTGCCTCGGCCTCGGCCAGAAGTTCATCGGGGATGCTGTTCCGACGGACGACATCTCCGTCATCACCCTCGAAATAGACCGCCTCCATGTCAACCAGATCCACAACACCGAGGTGATCCACCTCCAGCCCGATGGGAACCTGCATAAGCACCGCATTGCGGCCCAGCTTTTCGACCAGCAGTTCCTTGACTTTCAGGGGATCGGCCCCGATGCGGTCGCATTTGTTGATGAAGGCTATGGTCGGAACCCCGTAGCGCTTGAGCTGCCGGTCCACGGAAATGGACTGGGATTGGACGCCCCCGACGGAGCAGAGCACCAGGATGGCTCCGTCCAGGACCCGCAGCGAGCGCTCCACCTCGATCGTGAAGTCCACGTGTCCCGGCGTATCGATGATGTTGATGGAGTGGTCTCCCCAGGAAACGTTGGTGGCGGCGGACGCTATGGTGATGCCGCGCTCTTTCTCCAGCTCCATGGAGTCCATGGTGGCACCCACGCCGTCCCGGCCGCGGACCTCGTGCATCTTGCGGATCTTCTTGGCGTAGAAAAGAATCCGCTCCGTGAGTGTCGTCTTCCCGGAATCTATGTGCGCACTGATCCCTATGTTCCGCATATTTCCTGTGGCTGTACTCATCGATACTTCACCTTCATGTCTATTATTATTGGTAATAAGGCTGACCTTCGGCTCTATGTTTCGGAGTGGGGGGAGTATAAGCCAAACCCTGGAAAAGGTCAAGCCGGTGACCGGGAATCAGACCTGTTCCAGCACGATCTTGGTGATAGCCGAGGCCGGGTAGAAGATGTGCTGATCCTCCCGTTTTTCCTCATGCCCTTCTTTGAAAATGTCCTCACGCTTCATGGTGGCGTCTTCGTCGCCGTCGCAGATGAAGATCTTTTTATACCCGTCGCTGAAGAAAACCGTGAGATGAACGGCCATGCTTGCCCTCCTGAGAGATTTACGCGTCCCTATTGTACCGCACAGTGAAAGTTTGACCAACAAAGGTAAGTGCTCACTCCGTGCGGATCGAATCCACCGGGTCGGCCAGGGAAGCCCGCACGGCCTGGAAGCTCACAGTGGCCAGGGCGATCACCACGGCCAGGATCCCGGCCAGAAGAAAGATCGGCAGCGGCATCTTTATCCGATAGGCGAAATTGCCCAGCCAGTTGTGCATGACAAGGTAGGCCAGGGGCCAGGCGATCAGCCCTGCCAGCAGGACCAGGCGGATGAACTCCATGGACAGCAGGCGTACGATGCTGACCTCGGAGGCCCCCAGGACCTTGCGTATACCTATCTCCTTGGTCTTCCGCTCGGCCGTGAAGGAGGCCAGGCCCAGGAGGCCCAGGCACGCGATCAGGACCGCGAGCAGCGAGAAGGTCAGAAATATCCGGCCGCGCAGGTGCTCGGAGCGGTAAAGGCTGTCGAAGTCCTCATCCAGGAAAGAGTAGACGAACGGATCGTTGGGATAGACCTGCTCCCAGGCTTCCCGGATGTCATCCAGCGCACTTTCGAAGTTCACGGGGGCGATCCTGGCCACCAGCTGCAAAAAAGCATCCGGATCGGGTGCGATCAGGATAATCAGCGGCTCGATCCGCTGGTGCAGGGACTTAGCATGGAAGTCCTTGACCACGCCGACGACACGGCCCTGCCTGAAGCCCTGGATGGTGATCCTTTTGTCCAGAGGCTGGCCTTCCCAGCCCAGCTGGCGCACCGCGGTCTCGTTCAGGATAAAAGCTTCTGCCGCATCCGTGGAAAAATCGAGGGAAAATTCACGGCCGGCAGCCAATTCGAGCCCCATGGCCTGCACAAAATCATGGTCCACGAAGAAGGCTTCCATGGTGACCTCATTGCCCGCCTCGGCGCCCTCCGGCAGTAAAAGCATGATATTGATCAGCCCCCCGGGGACACTGTTGGTCCCGGCCAGGGCCAGCACATGCGGGCTCTGCAGCACCCGGTCTTTGAAGGTCAGGTAGATCTGGCGGGCCTGGGGATCTCCCATGGGGAGTACCACCGCCTGTTCCTTGTCAAAGCCCAGCACCTTGTTGCGGACGAAGTGGAGCTGCTGGTAGACGACCCCGGTCCCGATGATAAAGACGATCGAGAGAGCGAACTGGAACACCACCAGGAATTTTCGCAGGCGGGCGTTGGCCCGGCCCGACCTGAGGGAGCCCCGGAAAACCGCCACCGGCTCGAACGAGGACAGGAAAAAGGCGGGATAGCTGCCGGAGAGCAGCCCCACCATAAGAGTTACGCCGATAAAACCCAGGACCGCAAGGGGATTGCCGAGGCTCAGGGACAGCTGCTTGCCGGAGAGAGAATTGAAAAACGAGAGGAACACCATCACCAGCACCACGGCCAGGATGAGCGCCAGGAATGCCATCAGCAGAGACTCTCCCAGAAACTGGAGAATGAGCTGTCGTTTCTGGGCCCCGATCACCTTGCGCATGCCCACCTCCTGGGCCCTGGAAGCCGACCGGGCGGTGGACAGGTTCATGAAGTTGATACAGGCGATAACCAGGACAAAAATGGCGATCGCAGAGAAAATGTACACGTAGCGGATATCGGAGTTGGCACGGATCTCGGCCTCCAGGTTGGAGTGCAGATGGATCCGGCTCAGTGGCTGAAGCCGGGGATTGAACTGGACATTGATTCGGTTGAGGACCTCTCCCATATATCTTTCTAAAAACTCGGGCAGCTTGTTTTCGAGCTCCTGGGGCGCGGTCCCTGCCCGCAGCCGGACATAGGTGTAGAGATCCGGGGCCAGGCCGCTCCGCCAGGTAAGATAAACGTCCCCTCCGTAGATGGGGATGACTCCGAGCGTGGAGATGGAAGCCAGGATATCGAAATCGAAGTGGGAGTGGTCCGGCACATCCCGCATGACACCCGTGATCTGGAAATCGTAGGCATTGTCCAGGCGCAGCGTCCGGCCCATGGGATCTTCGTCTCCGAAATACTTCTGTGCCGCCGTCTCGGTCAGGACCACGGTCCGCGGTTCCACCAGGGCCGTCTGCGGATCTCCCGAAAGCATGGGCAGGTTGAAGAACTCGAACACCGTATGGTCGGCGAAGTAGAAACCCTTCTCATGGAAGCGCTCATCAACGGCCTCGTTGCTCACCAGCCAGGACACCATAGGGGTTTTGAAGCGGACATAGCTCTCGACCTCAGGGTAATCCTCGGCCAGCGCCGGACCCCAGGGAGGAGGCGTGCGTGCCACGTTCATCTCGCCGCGCTCCGGCGTCTGGACATCCAGGACGATGCGGTATATATCCTCATACTCCAAGGCATAGCGGTCGTAGCTGAACTCGTCCTGCACATAGAGCAGGATGAGGATGCAGCAGGCGATCCCGATGGCCAGCCCCAGCAGGTTGATGAACGAATATCCCTTGTATCTTTTCAGGTTGCGCAGGGCGGTTTTTATGTAGTTCTGAAACACGAGTTCTCCTCAAAAAGGGCAAAAAAGGGGCCTGTCCCCTTTTTGTTCCTTTGTTCCCACGTTCTACTCTGCCACCTTGTATAACGTACGAGCACTCGGAAAGTTCAGAGTTTTCGCTCCAGGAAACCGATGATGCCGGAGAGAAAGAGCACGGTCGTCAGGAAGCAGGCACCCACGCCCAGGAAGAGCGCCCCTCCCAGGTGGGCGAAACCGCGCCAGATGGAAAAGACCAGGGATCCGAAGGCCAGCATGGTGGTCAGGGAGGTCAGGAGTACGGCCTTTCCGGTGCTGGAAAAAATCACCCGGAGTTTCCCCTTGCCCTCGGCCTGCCACCTGTGGACGATGTGCACCCCGTCGTCGATGCCGATGCCCAGGATCATGGGGAGCCCCATGACATTCATGACGGTCAACTGCATCCCGGACAGTTTCATGAGCCCGACCATCCAGAACACGCCCGCGGCCAGCGGGATCATGGCCATCAGGGCATAGCCGGGGCTGCGGAAGTCCACCCACAGCAGCAGGAACACGATCCCGAGCGTCAGCAGCACGGCTTTCTGGCCGTCCTGTCCGATGACCTCGATCAGGGCGCGGAACACAGGAGGCATGCCGGTGGCCCGGTCACTTACCCGCTCCAGGTCGCCCACAAAGCGCTTCAGGAAAGGCGCGTCCGCCCACACGTTGCCAGCCGGAAACACCGAGATCAGGAACTGATCGCGCCGTTCATTGCTGTAGCGGTCGAGGATGGACTCCGGCAGGTCTGCCTGCTCTATCCCCGGAGTTTCGGTCATCCGGACCACCGAATCCCGGAAATATAGTGCGAAAGCCTGTTGAAAACGGGAGAGCCCTGCTGTGAGCGAGGAAGGATCTCCTTCTGCAATCTCGGCGATCAGCCGGCGGACCTGGCTGTCGGACTCCGGTCGGTCTGGATCCCCCACCAGGGCCGTGCACTTTGTGTCCACCTTGTCCTGGCCGCCGAGGAAGGCCATGTCCTGCATCTCCATGACATTCATCTCCAGCCTCTCGATCTCGGCCTTGATGCCCCCGATCTCGCCCTGCACGACCGCTTCACCTACCACCCGTGAACCGATCGTTTCCCCGATCCCACGGATGTGAGGCAGGCGCTGCTGCTGCTGAGCCGGTGAGGGCAGGTATAGGGAGATGTCCTCGCTCATGGCGACCGATCCGACCTCCCGGTACTGCTCGGCGATCTCCCGGGACTGGTCCACATCGTCTGTCAGGACGAGCGCATAGTCCATGCCCATGTCGAATTTTTCTAAAATCACATCCTGCAGCAAAACCGATGTCAGGCCCTTGGGCTCCATGTTCATATAGTTGTGGTCGAAGGTGATCCGCATTGCGGACCACACAAAGACCAGCGTCAGTGCCAGCCCGCAAGCCAGCGTGAACACATAGTGCTTTCCCAGCCAGGCGGCCGCATCCCCCAGGAACCGGAACGTGATGTCTCTCTTGACCGATGGCACGATGTCTGGCGTCTTTGCGCGTTTTTTCTCGAGGCGACGTTCACGGAACACCAGGAGCACGGGCAGGAAGAGCAGGGTGGCCAGCAGGATGGCCAGGAGGCCGGATCCCGTCACCAGGCCCATCTCCTTCATGCCCCGGGAGTGGCTTATGATCAGTGTGAAGAATGCGCAGGCCGTGGTCAGGGCCCCGGTGATGACACCCTTCCCGCTCTTGAGGAAGGTCTTTTCCAGGGCTTCGCCGATGGAATCGCCCGCCGCCCGCCACTCCGTGAATCCGGAGATGAGGTGGATGGAGAAGTCGATCCCCAGGCCCAGCAGGATGACCGCCATCATGGAGGTCATGATGTTGAGCTGGCCCACGACCAGAGCGGCCGTCCCCACTGCCCAGATCAGCCCGACCAGAAGGTTGGCCACTGCCAGGAGAGGAGCCACCCACATCCGGAAAGAAAGCATGAGCATGAGCAAGATCGCCACCACAGCGATGACCGTGGTGTAGCCCAGGCTCTGTTCGGAATAGACCATCTCGTCCCGCCCGACGGCGATGAAGCCGGTCAGGCCGGCCTCGACATCGGGAAACTCGCGGGCTAGCTCTCCGTCCAGGATCTCCTGCACCATGTCCGTTCCCTCCACCAACATTTCGGTGTCAAGCATAGTGAAGTTGGGGATGGCATTGAGAATGAGCGCCTGCTTGTCATAGGAGAGGAAGTAGGGATCGCCGATCAGGAGCCTGTCCGCCACTTCCTGGATTTCCTCCTCCGTCAGGGCCTCTCCCCGCGCAGCCTTGTGAAGAGCTCCAACCAGCCCCTGGATCCCGTCCAGGAATTGTACGGCCTGGTCCTCCTTTTCTCGTGTGGAGAGAGATTCCTGCTGCCCCACATATTCTTTTTCCATGGCATTGTTCAGGTTGACGAGCAGCCCCCCCAGGTTGGGATCGAGGAATATGTCCTGGATGTTCTCCAGATCCTTTTCCTTGATGAGCAGCAGCCCGTGGTCCTTCATGAACTCGACTTCCCGCTTGTAATCCACCCGGCGGAAGAGGTCCATCTCCCTCTCGGCGTCATAGGCTGCAAGGATCCGCGGAGCCAGGGCATCGGCATAGGACTTTATGCGCTCCTCCTCGCCCTGGACCACCACCACCAGGCTGGTGGCGGACACGAACTCGTCGATGATACGGTTGAACTGTACTGTGCGTCGGTCTCCCGTGGGCAGGAGGTCGGACCAGCGCATGGTCACCTCCAGATGCCCCGCCGCAAAGCCGAGGACCAGGGACAGGAGCAGCACCAGGGCCAGCATCCGCCAGGGATGAGCCGCATGCCAACAGGCCAGCTTTTTCAGGAATCGTTCTCGCATGATGTTCTCTCTTTCACATCTCAGATCAGAAATAGACACGGAGCCGCAGCAGCCCTCCGTGGCCCATGTTGGATCCATAGGCCTTACCCTCCGAGCCGATGCTGAAGCTCAGGTAGGCAAAGAGCTCCACATTGTCGGAGAGGGAATACATGACCGTGGGGGCCAGGGATATTGAACCGTCCGAGAGGCTCAGGACGTTCTGCAGCCCGAGGCTCAGGAGGTCGGTGGCCGGATGCTGGGCGAAGGCATAGAGCTGATCCCTCGAGACAGCCTTCTGCTCGGCCGTGAAGAACCGCATCCAGTCGTTCAGGTCGTATTCCCGGAAGTCGGATTTTCCAAGGGTGTTGCGGTAGTACTCCGCCATGACATAGGTCTGAGAGTCGAAGGTGTAGTCTCCCCCGACCACGAGCTCATAAAAATCGTCGGTCCGCTCCATCCAATTGTAGGCGAACTCGGCCCAGACACCGAGCCCCAGAAGTTCGCCGACGGCGCTGCCGCCCAGGAGGCTCCGCTTGCCGGGCAGGGCCACGAAATTCTGGGCCTCGGGATCGAAACGCGTGTAATCATGGATCACCCAATAGGCCTCGATGAAATCCAGCATGAGATCGAAGCGGCCCAATCCGGATTTGACCTCGAACAGTTTCCCGGATTCCGTCCAGGTCGACTCGGGAGAATACAGGGCCATGACCGTGGAGCGGCCGCCCACCGGCACATCCACGCGCACAGCGTTGTGTCCCGGCTGCTCATAGGTGGGATCCAGCACGTCCTTGGTGTTGAATATGTCGGTGGGATTCCAGACATACCCTGTCCCGAGCGAAATCTGCTGCTTCCCGGCTGTGAGGTCCCATCCCGAGAAGCTGAGCCTAAGGAAGGCGTTGTCGAGGAAGATCTCGTTCTCGTACGGGACGATATACAAAGACCGGGCAGGCTCGGGCACCCCATCCACGATGTCGGACGAGAGGAAGTCGAGCACGTTCCACTGGGTCTTGCCGTGATAGGTGATGAAATCGAAGTTTGCGGCGAAGGTGACATGCTCGGAGAACGCATACTTGAGGTCGACCCTCAGCTTGTTTGTAAAGAGCTGATAGTAGGCGCGGTTTAAGGTCGTCCCCATGTACTGGGGTTCGTAATAGCCGAAGATCTCGAGCTTTTCCTGCATGAAAGCAGGCAGGGCCAGGGCCGTGAGGCACAGGGCCACGAGGCAGAGCCGGGATCTCCAGCCTCTCATTTCTTGAGCGCCCTTTCCGTGAACATGCTGTCCTCGAGCGGCAGGTCGTAGCGCACCTCCAGGAATTCCATCTCTGACCGCGTATTGTCGTTGAGGTTGGACATGACCATCTTGAAGGCCGTTGGCCGGCCGTCAACGTCCCGGATGTCGCTCTGCATGAGCTGTTTCCACAGGCGCTCCGGATCCTTGTCGTCATAGTAATCGATAGACAACGGGAAGAAGTTAGCCTTGATGACACGGATGACCAGCCGGGAATATGCGATGTCGCTCTCAGGCTTACGGGTCAGCTCCAGCGTGAAGCAGTCGAACCCCTCCGCCTTCGTGTCATCCAGGCGTTTGGCCGTGTAATCCTCGATAAAGGCATCCCCGCTGCCCATGTCCTCGTAGGAAAAGTCACTGCCCTGCATCTTCTGCTTTTTGGCATGGGATGCCAGCTTGCGTACACGCTGCGTACGCGGGAAGAACGACCAGATGTCGTCGGCATGGTTCAGCATCAGGATAGCCTGCCCCTTGACTCGTGAGGGCTCCAGGTAACGGACCAGGTTCTTCTCGCCCTTGTTCTGGCTCCAGGATTCGAAAACGAACGTGCGCTGGTCTCCTGAGGTGGTGACGATGGTCAGCCGGGATTTGGAATGGGAGGTCTGGGGGGTGAAGACCTCGTTGGCCTTTTGTATGATGTCATCTCCGGTCGGGACGGCTTCCTGTCCCCACAGCGCCAGGGCGAGTAGTAGGCACGCAGCGAGCAGGGATCCGTAGCACTTAGTCTTCATCAGGAGTCTCCTTTTTGAGGCCGTATATGATCAAATCGGGCAGGGCCTCGACGGCCGCCTTGATGTCAAAGGCAGTCCGGTCGGCAATCCACTGGACCAAAAGGCCGTCTATGGTCCCCAGGAGGACCGAAGCCGCGATACGGGTGTCCACGGGCCGGATGCATCCGGCGGACACACAGTCATCCAGGAGCTGCTCCACTACGGACCGGTATTCCGCATACAACTCGGCCAGGTTTAACGTCAGGGCCCCCTTTTCCTCCCGGATGCCTTCGGCCCAAAAGTCCAGCACGACGCCTATGAAGCCCATGAACTCGCTTTCCAGGACATCCGCCCATCCAAAAAAATAGGCCATGAGCTTATCCAGGGGATCCGTAAGCGTCGATACCCGACGGCCGATCACTTCGCCCACGTGCTCCATGAAATAGCGGAAGCCGGCCGAGATGATCTCGTCCTTGCTCTGGAAATACTCGTAGACCGTTCCCTTGCCGATCCCGGCCTTCTCGGCGATGTCGGCGATCTTGGTGTTCTTCACTCCTCTCTGGGCAAAGACGCGGATCGCCGCATCCAGAATCTGGCTGCGCTTCTCCTTCTTATCGATGATCTTAGGCATGGTCTTCTCAGGTATTCGCACATGACCGACCGGTCGGTCAATATTAAATATATTCCCATATCCCCTGTTTGTCAATCATAATATTCTATTCAGGGCAGATTTTCCTACTTCATCGCCGGTGTTGCAAATCGAACTTTCATGGCATAGAATGCTCGTGTGTCAGACGGTCTTAAGGAGGTCCTCATGTCCAAGAAACCCGAGCACATGCCGGACAGAACTCAGGGACTCTCACGACGGGCGTTTATCGGTGGCGCGGCCGCGGGTGTTGCGGCCTTGACCGCTCTGCCCACGGCTGCGAAAACGCCAGGTGCGGGGGCATCAGCTCCTGCCGGGGCATTCAAGTTGAAGTATGCCCCCTTTTTCGGCATGTTCGAAAATCATGCCGGGAAGGACCGCGTCGACCAGATCAAGTTCGCGGCCGACCAGGGCTTCCGCGCCATGTTCGACAACGGCTTCATGAACCGGCCGGCGGAGGAGCAGGAAAAACTGGCCCGGGAGATGGATCGGCTGGGCCTGGAATGGGGCCCCTTCGTCGCCTACGCGGATTTTAAGGTCAAGTCCTTCGTGACCCGCGACCCCGAGATACGGGCCATGCTCAAAAAGCGCGCACAGACCGCGGTGGAAACCGCTCAACGGGCAGGAATCAAATGGGCCCTGATGGTGCCCGGACGCTTCGATGAGGGCCTGGAGTGGGACTACCAGACAGCCAACGTCATCGACAACCTCAAGTTCTGTGCCGAGATCTGTGAGCCTTCCGGCCTTGTCATCGTGATCGAGCCGCTCAATGCCTGGACCAACCACCCCGGGCTATTCCTCACCAAGATCCCCCAGGCCTTTCAGATCTGCAGGGCCGTCGGAAGCCCCAGCTGCAAGATCATAAACGACATCTACCACCAGCAGATCACGGAAGGCAACCTCATCCCCAATATCGACATGGCCTGGGATGAGATCGCCGCCTACCATGTGGGAGACAACCCGGGCCGCAGGGAACCCACCACAGGCGAGATCAACTACCGGAACATCTTCAAGCATCTCTCGGAGAAGGGATACCAGGGCGTCCTGGGGATGGAACACGGCAAGAGCCAACCGGGACTGGAAGGGGAGAAAGCACTGCTCGCGGCCTACCGCGCATGCGACGAATTTTAGGAAAGATCAGGATCATTTTTTGAATATAAGCAAAGGAGAACAACACATGGATAAGACATCGAACACCGACAGGATGTCCCGCAGGGACTTCATCAAGACCACCTCAGCCGCCTCCATGGTCGCGATGGTCTCCGGAGGGGGAGCCCTCTTTGCCGGAGGCTCCGACCAGATCAAGGTCGGGCTCATCGGGTCGGGAGGCAGAGGGCGGGGAGCAGCCAGGGACTGTGTCAACTCGTCTCCCAACGTGGTGATCACGGCCATGGGCGATCTGTTTCCCGACCGGGTGGATGGTGCCTATAAATGGCTGTCCGAGCAGCTCAAGCCGGAGAACCTGGCGGTAACTCCCGAGACGCGCTTCTCGGGATTCGATAACTTCAAAAAGGTACTGGCCAGCGACATCGATATGGTCATCCTGGCGTGCCCGCCCCATTTCCGGCCCCTCCACCTCCGGGCGGCCATCGAAGCCGGGAAGCATGTTTTCATGGAGAAACCCGTGGCCGTGGATCCGCAGGGCATCCGTTCGGTGATCACAACCGCCCAGCTGGCCCAGGGAAAAGGCCTCGGCATTGTGGCCGGGACGCAGCGCCGCCACCAGGCCCATTACCTGGAGATAATGAAGCGCATTCACAGCGGCGACATCGGAGAGATCGTCTCCGGCCAGTGCTACTGGAACATGGGCGCCCTCTGGGTGGATCGGGCCAAACAGAACTGGGCCGGGAAGACGGAGAAGGGCTGGTCGGACATGGAGTGGCACATCCGCAACTGGTTGTTCATGACCTGGTTGTCCGGCGACCACATCGTGGAGCAGCATGTCCACAACCTGGACGTCATCAACTGGGCCATCGGATCACACCCGGTACGCTGCTCGGGCATGGGCGGGCGCCAGGTGCGGACCGACCCCATATACGGCAACATCTTCGACCACTTCGCCATCGAATACGAGTATCCCAACGGAGCCCGCGTCATGAGCATGTGCCGCCAGACCGCAGGGTGCCACAACAACGTGTCCGAGCGTGTGATCGGCTCCCGGGGCTTTTCCTACACGGACGGCGCCAACGGCTACATCAAGGGCGCGAAGGCTTTTGAATACCCGGATGAGTCCCCCAACCCGTATGTGGTGGAGCACACGGACCTCATCGCCAGCATCCGGAACGGAGAACCTCTGAACGAGGGCAGACAGGTCGCGGAGAGCACAATGACCGCCATCATGGGCCGCATGAGCGCCTACACGGGACGGGCCCTGAGCTGGGACTGGGCGATGAACTCCTCCAAGCTGGACCTGTCTCCTCCCGGTTACGCATTCGGTGACCTGCCCGTCCGCCCCGTAGCCGTCCCGGGCGAGACCGAACTGATCTGAGGGGAAACAGCGCGCTATTCTTCGGAAACAGTGCCGCGCGGCCGGCGGTGGGCCTGGAGGTCGTTATCGAAGGCCCTGGCCAGCGCGATCAGGCGGTTCACGACCTCCGGGTACTCTTCTGCCTTGTTATGGCTTTCTCCCGGGTCTGTCACCAGGTCGAAGAGGGCCAACTTGGTTTCCGTCTGCTCATACAGGACCGGAATCCCCCCGGTCCCGCCCTCCCTTCCGGCCAGCGTGCGGTAGCGGTGCGGGAAGTGGAGCTTCCACCGTCCCTCGCGGACCGCTTCCAGCCTGTTCCCCTGGTAAAAATAGTACGCTTCCTGAGGAGAAACGGCGCCCGGTTCGCCGGAGATAAGGGGCCAGATGTCCTTCCCGTCAATGGGATGGGCCGGCAGTTCCGCTCCCAGCAGCCCGGCTATGGTCGGCAGGACATCGATGGTCATGCCAGGTTCCCGGCACACGGCACCCTTCGGGATACGGCCGGGCCAGCGGGCGATGAAGGGAACCCGCACCCCGCCATCCCAGGTGGTCCCCTTGGCCTCGCGCAGCGGGCCTGCGCTGCCGGCGTGGTCGCCGTAGCTGACCCAGGGGCCGTTGTCGGATGTGAACAGGACCAGGGTATCGTCCTCCAGGCCCAGTTCTTTTAAGGTAGCCATGACTTCGCCCACAGACCAGTCTAGCTCCATCATCACGTCCCCGTACAGGCCCTGGGCGGACCGTCCCCGAAACCTCTCAGAAACCCCGAGTGGGACATGGGCCATGCTGTGAGGCAGGTACAGGAAGAACGGCCGGCTCCGGTTCCTTCGGATAAAATCGACAGCCCGCTCCGTGTACCGGGTGGTCAGAGTGTTCATGTCCGGGTTGGTAGCGATGGTCGTCTCCCCTTCGATGAGCGGGAGGTCTATGTAATCATCGGGCCGTTCCGGATGAAAGGGCCACATGTCATTGGAATAGGGAAGCCCGAAGTACTCGTCGAAGCCGTGTCGTGTGGGCAGAAACGGGGGCAGGTGTCCCAGGTGCCATTTGCCATAGATGGCCGTGGCATACCCGAGGGGTTTGAGAATCTCGGACAGGAGAGTTTCATCCGAATGAATGCCGTGCCGGGCGCGGTGGTCCGGTGCTCCATGCAGATGGAGGCGGTTCGGATAACACCCGGTGAGCAGGGCGGCCCGGGATGCGCCGCAGACCGGCTGAGCCACATAGAAGTCCGTGAAGCGGATCCCTTGAGACGCCATGAGGTCCAGGTTCGGAGTCTCGAAGCCCTCGGCACCGTAGCAGCCCACATCCCCGTATCCCTGGTCGTCGGTGAAGATCAGGACGATGTTGGGGAGCCGGTCTTTTTTCCGGCAGCCCGTGCCGCCGCCCCAGCCGGCCAGGCCCACAGAGGCCGCGCCCCAGCCCAAAGTTCGCAGAAAATCACGCCGCTTGACTGTACCTTGACGCATATTTTTCATAGGAAAAGAATATCTCAGCCCGGAAGCGCATGTCAAACACTGTTCGAGGAATAGTTGTTTGCTACTTGACAATGCCGATAGGGTTTCTATATAATGGCCCCATCACCTGCTTGACTGGCTGGGCAGGTTATCCTGCATCAAGATAATCCTCCTTCTGCTAAACCCCCACAGCCAGTTTCTCCCTTCCTCAGCGCTCAACATTCCAGAGCCGCATCGGCTAGCAAGAGCACGGATCTATTCAGGGATGTTCTTGTGGCAGAGGAAAAAGAGGTGTCAGCCCTTCACTCAGTTGACGCAGGCGCCTCGTCTCACCGGCATTGAGGGGAGTGAAAGCGTGGGCGATCTCCAGGGCCTTGCGAAAAAGCCGGATGTCGCCGGGGGGGATCGCTGCAGTGATCGGCTGGGAGAGGGTGAAGCGCAGGGCCAGGTCCGCCTCTTCGGGTGCCGTGACCGGTTGATACCAGGCCTTGGGCCAGAACCTTTTGAGCGACTCATCGGGCCAGGGCTGCCGGGCCAGGGCCTTGATGGCCATGACACCCATGCCCAGGTTCACGGCCCGCCGGACGATATCCGGCCCGAACCCGGACTTGAAATAACACACAAAATTGACCGGGAAGAGGACGGTGTCGAAGTTATAAAGATCCATGGCCCGCAGCGCCGCCTCCTCTGAGTGGGCCGAAAACCCGATAAACCTGATCTTCCCCGCCTCCCTGGCCTGTGTGACCGCCTCGAGGGCGCCTCTCCAACCCAGAGCCTGCTCCACCTCACGCGCGGTGGTGAAGGCATGGAACTGGTAGAGGTCGAGGTGGTCGGTCTGGAGCCTGAGGAGGGAGCGGTCCAGCTCATCCAGGACATCCTGACGTTCCCGACTCTGGGTCTTGCAGGCCAGGAAGACCCGGTCACGATAGGGCTTGAGGGCCGGCCCCAGCAGCTCCTCGGCATTGCCGTAGCTGGGTGCAACGGCAAAATAGTTTATCCCGTGGTCGACGGCTTCACGCACGACCGCCGCGACCGCCTCCGGAGACTCGCCGCTCAGGGCCATCCCTCCCAGGCCGAGCAGGGACAGCTTTTCTCCGGTCCGGCCGAGCTCTCGCTTCAGCAGCGGGACACGGGAGATTCCGGGTCCTTGCCCGCCATGCGTTATACCGTGTTCGATACCGGAAATGCCCAGGCAGCCGCAGAGGCCGGCTTGGAGGAAACGGCGCCTCTTCATGGGGGGATGCCTCAGCCTTGCCGCACCCGCGTTATCTCGAAGACCACGGGATTGTAGGCATCAGGGCAGGCATGGGTCTTTGTGTCCGGATCCTCCAGCCAGGGAAACTTCGCATCGAACAGCATGGCAAAAACCGCCGGCAGCATGCTGTAGAGAGCGTGGATGCATATCCGGCCTTCCACTCCGGCTTCAGTGAAACGCGTTTCATCGCCGACCTTGTGCCCCATCCCGCAGGATCCCTCCTGGCTCTTGACCCGGGCCACGACGGCAGTGACTTTTTCCGCCGGTCGGGCGTCCGCATCCTCCGCGTCACCCCCGCCCTCCGGAGGAGTCACAGGCATCCCCTGGCCGGTGCCGGCGAAAACGGCCAGCCCCCCGACAAGGGAGCACGAAAGGGTTTTACAAAAATCACGTCTGTCACAGTCGCTCATGGTTTCTCCTCCCGGTTCTCCCCGGCCATCGTTTTGATGACGGCCAGTGTCGCACGGCAGTCTCCCAGCGCGGTGTGGTCACCGCCCCTCAGTTTCTGCCACTTGTAGCCGCCGTCGCCCCAGAGTTCACCACACCAGGCGGAGTACTGCAGCATGGCGCACTCGACCTGTTCGTCCTCCAGGCCCGTGGCGGCCAGTCTGTGTTTGGCCAGCGTCTGACGGATCAGGCGCACATCGAAGGGGGCATTGTAGATGATGACGGTCTTGCCGGCGATGACCTCTTTCAGCCGTGTGAAGATCCCAGGGAAAGACGGAGCGTCGGCCACGTCCGTGTCCGTGATGCCGTGGATAAGGGTCGCCTCTCTTGGGATGGCGCGGGTGGGACGGACCAGGGTGTCCAGCAGCACCTCCCCGTCCGGGGCAAGCACTGCGATCTGGACGATCTCATCGTAAGGCGATATCCCGGTGGTTTCCGTATCCAGGAGCACCCAGTCCAACCGCCCCAGGAGGGAGCGGGCCCAAAACGCCGCTTTTTCTCGATCCGTGACCATGCCGGAAAATGTCCTCTCGATGTATTGTAGTCTCCTGTATCCATCTTGACAAGTGTCACGGCCGGGTGCAATATGTCTTTACGATCCCCATGGACACCTTCGGCTGGCTTTCCGTGCTCCCACCGGTGCTGGCCATCTTCCTGGCCATAAAGACCAAACATGTATATATCTCCCTGACCCTGGGCATCTGGCTGGGCTGGACGATCGTCAGCGGGGGGAATCCTGTAGCCGGCATCATCCACACTGTCAACGCCCTGGTCATGGTCTTCGCAGACGCCGACAACACCCGCGTTATCCTGTTCAGCGCCATGATTGGCGCCATCATCACCTTTACCCAGTATTCGGGCGGGATGAAAGGATTCGTGAACTGGATCATAGGGAAGGGGCTTATCAAGACCCGGCGTTCCGCAGGGGTTCTGGCCTGGTTCCTGGGTGTGGTGATCTTCATCGAATCCAGCATCTGCGTCCTGGTGTCCGGCGCCGTGTCCCGGCCCATCTTCGACAAGCTCGGGGTCTCGCGGGAAAAACTCAGCTACATCCTCGACTCCACTTCGGCCCCCAAATGCATCCTCATCCCCATGAACGCCTGGGGAGCCTTCGTCCTGGGCCTCCTGGCCACCCAGCGCGTGGAGGAGCCGGTCCGCATGTTCGTCTCCTCCATCCCCTTCAACTTCTATGCGCTGCTGGCCGTGGGCCTTGTGCTGGGCGTGGTCCTCTCCGGCCGCGACCTCGGGCCCATGCGGGTCGCAGAACAGCGGGTGCGCGAGACGGGGAAGCTGCTGCGCGACGGGGCCGAGCCCCTGGTCTCGGATGAGGTCATCATGATGCCGGAGAAGGAGGGGATCCCGCTCCGGCCCATGAACATGCTCATCCCCGTGGGCGTGATGGTGGTCTCCATGCCCATCGTGCTTTTCATCACCGGGAAAGGCAGCCTGATGGACGGGTCCGGCACCCTTTCCGTGCTGTGGGCGGTTATCCTGGGGCTGGTGGCCGGGGCGGTCGCATACCGGGCCCAGGGGATCCTGAGTGTGAAAGAGATCACGGACATATTCATGAAGGGGGTGGGAGGGCTGATCCCGGTGGCGGCCCTGATGATGCTGGCCTTTGCCATCGGTGACACGTGTGATGCCCTGGGAACCGGGCCCTTTGTCGCCCGGGCCGCAGAGGCAACCCTCCCTCCAGGAGTGATCCCGGCCATCTTGTTCGTCATCTCAAGTTTCATCGCCTTCTCTACAGGGACCTCGTGGGGGACCTTCGCCATCATGGTGCCCATCGCTGTGCCCATGATCCAACTCATGGGGCTCCACCCCGGGCTCCTCCTGGCCGCGGTCCTGGGAGGCGGTGTGTTCGGCGACCACTGCTCTCCCATCTCGGACACAACCATCATCTCTTCCATGGCGGCGGCCACCGATCACATCGACCATGTGCGCACCCAGATCCCCTATGCCGTGATGGCGGGGGGCGCGGCGCTGGCCCTCTATCTCCTGTTCGGGTTCGCCCTGTGAGAATGGGGAAGGAAGCAAAATGAAAACGTCACACTCAGGCCGGTTTCTCGCCATCATGTACTGTGCCTTCCTGGTCCTCCTGGCCTGCGCCCCGGCCACAGGCGGCACGAACACGGGTGATCACGCTCAGGCCATCGCGGCCTTCTCCGCGTATGCGGAAGCACGGATGACACGGGACCATATCCCCGGCCTGTCCATAGGATTCCTGAAGGACGGTTTCACCTGGGCCCGGGGCTTCGGATTCTCCGATCTTGAGAACCGGGTTCCCACGCGGCCGGAGAGCGCCTACCGGCTGGCCTCTGTTTCCAAGACCTTCACGGCCGTGGCCGTGATGCAGCTGATGGAGCAGGGCAAGATCGACCTGGAGGCCGAGGTGCAGGACTATGTCCCTTCTTTCCCCCGCAAAGAGTGGCCGGTGACCGTACGCCTCCTGCTGGGACACCTGGGCGGGATCAGCCATTATCAGAACTATGATACTGAAGGGCACATCAGGGAACACAAGGGCACGCAGGAGGCGCTGGCCATCTTCCAGGACTTCGAGCTGGTGGCCGAGCCCGGCACTGAATATCACTATTCCAGCTACGGGTTCAACCTGCTGGCCGCGGTGGTCGAAGCCGCTTCCGGAATGGAGTTCGGGCGCTTCCTGAGGGAGAACATCTTCCAGCCCCTGGGCATGGAGGACTCCCGCATGGACGACCCCACAGACCTGATCCCCCACCGGGTAAGGGGCTACCGCCTGGTCGAGAGAGAGATCAAGAACTCCGAGTATGTGGACATCTCCAGCCGCTTCGGGGGCGGGGGAATGCGCTCCACCATCCCGGATCTGCTGAAGTACGCCGGGGCCGTGGGCGAAGGCAGGCTTCTCAGGCCCGACACCTGGCAGCGGGTGTTTTCCTCCATGGCCACACGCGTGGGCCGGTTGACGGGCTACGGCATGGGCTGGAACGTCCGGCCCTGGAAGGGCCATTTCCAGGTCAGCCACGGCGGTTCCCAGCCCGAGACCCGGACCTATCTGCTGATCTTCCCCAGGGAAAACTTCGCCATCGCCGTGGGTGCCAACCTGGAAGGCGCCAACCTCATGCCCTATGTGAGGCGCCTGGCAGAGCTCGTGCTCGATGAAGACCTGGACAGCCGTGCCTATCTGCCGGATCCTCTGGAGCAGATCCTCTATGACACCTGCTCCCGGCTGGTTTTCGAGGGTATGAGCCGTTTCGACTTCCTCGGCCAGGCCATGACCGAAGATGAAAAGGAGCTGGCACAGGCCTTCGGCTATTTCCGGACCAAAGTCGACCCAGATTTCATCCGCACCGATCCTGAGTCGGCTATGGCTGCCGTGGATGACGGATTTCATCCCGTAAGCGGCGAGGTTTTCGCCCGTATAGGCTCCCACATGGCAGCCGTGCTCCATCAGGCCGGTGAGGCCGAATCCTGGGCGGGCTATCGTGAGAATCCCCTGATGTTCCTGACCGACTACCAGAGTATGGCAAAGCCAGGACGGGCCGTGCCGGAAGCCTTGATGCGGCTGGTCCGGGCCTGGCAGGAAGACTGGGCCCGGACCTACACAGAGACAGAGCGCCGTCTTGTGATTACTCCCGAATCCGATCTCAAGGCCCTCGGAGAGAGGCTGCGGCCGCTGTTTTCAAGGGCGCGCATCTTCCCGGATTTCTCGCGGGACCTGAACGATGCCGCGGATTTCTGTATCGAAGCGGAGGAACTGGACAGGAGCCTTCCGATCCTGGGGTTGAGTGCGGGTCTCTATCCGGGTCAATCCGAAGCGTACCTGGGGATGGCCGTGGTACACACGCGGAAAGGACAGTTCGAGCAGGCCCGGGCAATGTATCTCAGGGCACACGCCCTCCAGCCTGTCCCACTGGGGCACTTTGAATACCAGGCCGGACGCCTGAAAGATACAGGAAATGCCGAGGCACTGAAGGCCCTGGCGGGCATCGCCCTGGAGCTCAACCCGGAGAATGCCCTCCTGCATGCCGAAGTCGGCGAGATGTACCAGGCCATGGGAGATACTGCCAGAGCCGTCGAATTTTTCCAAAGAGCCCTGGAGCTCGATCCGAAGATCCCAGGCGTTCAGGAAAAACTGAGTGCCATAAAGAAGAAGTGACCCGAAGTCGGGTCCCCGGATCAACGATTGAGGAACCAGAAGGACAGATTCAGGGCCGATGCGAACGTCACCCACAACAGGTAAGGGATCATGAGCAGGCCGGCCGCTCGGGAGGCTTTCCAAAATTTCAGGATGGTCAGGAGGATCAGGACCCAGAGCAGCTCGATCTCGATGAAAGCGACCAGGAGCCAGTGAAGCCCGAAAAACAGGGGTGTCCAGAGGGCATTCAGGACAAGCTGCACTCCGAAAAGATAAACCGCGGAACGGATGGCCGGCTTTTCCCATCCCTGCCGAAAGACAAGGTACACGGCGATCCCCATCAGGGTGTAGAGCGTGATCCAGGCCGGCCCGAACAGCCAGGAAGGCGGCGTGAACACCGGTTTCTGCAGATAAGAATACCAGGTGGGTATGGCCTTCACGGTGAAGACCGACCCCAGGAACCCGGCCGCCTGACACACCAGGATCGCCAGGATCAGTCCCCCCACGTTTTTGAGCTTCATGCGATCGCCTCCTTGCGGAAGATCTCTCCGGAATCCTAGCCAAGCCAGGCAGCAGAGACACGAAACAAATTCAAAGAAGTCAAGTGCCTCAAAAATCCCTCATTTAGTTTTTTCCGCCGCCTTTTCTTCTTTGATAAGGCCGACCTTGGTACGGATCAGATGGTCCAGCTCATCCGCGATCTCCGGGCGCTCCATGAGCAGCTTCTTGACGTTCTCGCGGCCCTGTCCCAGCCGCTCACCTTTGTAGGAGTACCAGGTCCCGGTCTTTTCCACCAGTTCCGCCTCAAGACCGCAGTCGATGAGGTCGCCTTCCCGGGAGATGCCTTCCCCGTAGATGATGTCGAACTGGGCGAGCCGGAAGGGCGGGGCCATCTTGTTCTTGACGATCTTGACCTTGACCCGGTTGCCTACGACCCGGTCGCCGTCTTTAATGGCGGCCACTCGCCGGACGTCGATACGCAGGGACGAGTAGAACTTGAGCGCCCGGCCTCCGGTAGTGGTTTCCGGGTTCCCCAGGAAAAAACCGATCTTTTCACGGATCTGGTTGACGAAGATGAAACAGGTCTTGGACCGGGCGACGATGGCTGTGAGCTTGCGCAGGGCCTGGGACATGAGCCTCGCCTGGAGGCCCATGTGTGCGTCGCCCATCTCCCCCTCCAGCTCCGCCTTGGGGACCAAGGCCGCCACCGAGTCCACCACGATGACATCCACCGCCCCGCTCCGCACCAGGACCTCGGCGATCTCCAGCGCCTGTTCCCCGTAATCCGGCTGCGAGATGAGCAGGTTGTCCACGTCCACGCCGATGCTGGCGGCATATTTGGGATCCATGGCGTGTTCGGCATCGATAAAGGCCGCCTGCCCACCCAGCTTCTGCGCCTCGGCTATCACATGCACGGCCAGGGTAGTCTTCCCCGTGGCCTCGGGGCCGAAGATCTCTATGACCCGGCCGCGCGGGAAGCCTCCGATCCCCAGAGCCAGGTCAAAGGCGATCGACCCGGTGGGGATGGCAGGGACCTTATTGGCTGCGTCCTTCTGCCCCATTCTCATCACGGCGCCCTTGCCGAACTGTTTCTCGATCTGGGAGACGGCGGCATCTATGGCTTTGCCCCGGGAATCGTTTGCAGCTTCTTTTTCATTCATGTTTTCCTCACATATTTAATTTCTAGCCGTATACTGAAGAAACCGGGTGTCTCGTTTAAGCGCTGTAGTCGTAGAAGCCCTTCCCGGACTTACGGCCCAGGTAGCCGGCGTCGACCATCTTCCTGAGCAGGGGGCAGGGCCGGTACTTGGGGTCTTTGAAGCCGTCGTGCAGCACCTCGATGATGAACAGAACCACGTCCAGCCCGATAAGGTCGGCCAGGGCCAGCGGACCCATGGGATGGTTCATCCCCAGCTTCATCACCTCGTCGATGGCTTCGACGGTCCCCACCCCTTCCATCAGGGCAAAGACGGCCTCGTTGATCATGGGGATGAGGATCCGGTTGGCGATAAAACCCGGATAATCGTTGGCCTCCACCGGGACCTTGCCCATCTTCTCGGCCAGGCCCTCGACAACATCGTAGGTCTCCTGGGAAGTTGCGATCCCCTTGATCAGCTCCACTAGCTTCATGAGCGGTACAGGATTCATGAAGTGCATTCCCATGAACCTCTCCGGCCGTCCGGTCAACGCGGCCAGGCGGGTGATAGAGATGGAGGAGGTATTGGACCCGATGATCACCCCGGCCGGCAGTATCCGGTCGAGCTTCACGAGGACGTCCTTCTTCACATCCAAGCTCTCGAACACCGCTTCCACGACAAAATCCACCGCCCCACAGTCTTCCAGGTTGGTGGTGGACGTGATCCGGCCCAGTATGGCGTCTTTGTCCTCACTCAGGCGTCCCTTTTCCTGAAGCTTGCTGAGGCTCTTGTCCATGATCTTGAGCGAACGCTGCAGCATGGCTTCGTCCACGTCATTGAGGATCACATCAAATCCGGAGGCGGCAGCCACCTGGGCGATCCCGGTTCCCATGGTTCCAGCACCGATAACGGCTATCTTTTTGATTTCCATGTTCGTTCCTCTCCTAGACGATCTCGACGGCCAAAGCGATGGCGTCCCCGCCTCCCAGGCAGAGGGCCGCTATGCCCTTGCTCAGGCCGCGGTGTTTCAAGGCATAGATCAGCGTGATCAGGATACGTGCTCCCGTGGCTCCTATGGGGTGTCCCAGGGCGACGGCCCCGCCATGCACATTGACCTTTTCCCTGTCCAGGCCGAGTTCCCGCACAAGGACCACCATCTGGCTGGAAAACGCCTCGTTGATCTCGAAAAGATCCACATCCACTGTGTCCCAGCCCACCTTACCCAGCAGCTTCTCGATGGCGCCCTTGGGGGCATACATCACCATCTTGGGCTCCAGGGCATTGGCGGCACTGCCCAGGATCCGGGCCAGGGGTTTCAGGCCCTTCTCCTTGACCGCGTCCGCGGAAGCTACCACCACGGCCGATCCTCCGTCATTAAGAGAAGACGCGTTTCCGGCCGTGACTGTCCCATCCTTCTTGAACACAGGGCGCAGACGGGCCAGCTTCTCGACCGAAGCATCCCCGCGCGGCCCTTCGTCATCCGCAAACACGATAGGATCGCCCTTCCTCTGGGGGACCTCGACCGGTTCGATCTCTTCCTTGAGATAGCCCTTTTCGATGGCGTGCCGGGCCTTCTGGTGGCTGCTCACGGCATAGGCATCCTGCTCCTCCCGGGTGGCGCCGAATTTTTCGGCGATGACCTCTCCGGTGATGCCCATGTGCTGGCCGTCGAAGGCGCACCACAGCCCATCATGGATCATGGCGTCCTTCAGGGTGATGTCGCCCATCTTGATACCTTCCCGGGCGCCCCACATGAGGCGGGGGGCCTGGCTCATGCTCTCCATGCCGCCGGCCACCACGATCTCACGCTCCTCGAGCCAGATTCCCTGGGCTGCCAGCTCCACGGCCTTAAGGGCGGATCCGCAGACTTTGTTCACGGCAAAGCTGTTGACGGTGTAAGGGATCCCGCCCTTGACCA